>JAZSPG010000050.1:0-56701 GCA_045537295.1 Candidatus Scatosoma sp.
GAGAACGATATGCGCTTCTTGTCACAGTTTTGAGTAGGAGGATTTAATAATGTTACTTTCTAAAAAATGGCTTAAGACGTTTGTTGATATTAATGTTTCCGATAAGGAATTCGCCGATGTTATGACCATGTGCGGTTCCAAGGTTGAATGTTTTGAAACGGAAGGCGAAGAGCTTTCCAACATCGTTGTAGGTAAGATTCTCTCTCTCGAGCGTCACCCCGATTCTGACCACCTTTGGATTTGCAAAGTTGATGTCGGCACCGAAAACGAGCTTCAGATAGTTACCGGTGCACAGAACCTTAAAGAAAACGACATCGTTCCCGTAGCTCTTGACAACTCTGTGGTTTACGGCGGTAAAAAGATTAAAAAAGGCAAGCTTCGCGGGGTAGAATCCTACGGTATGCTTTGTTCGGGCGAAGAGCTGGGTATTAACGACGACTACTACGCGGGCGCGGAAGTGGACGGACTGCTTGATTTAGAAAAAGACGCACCCGTGGGCGAGGATATTAAAAAAATCGTGGGGTTAGACGATTATATTTTCGATATTTCTATCACGGCGAACCGGCCTGATTGCCAAAGCGTTTTGGGGATTGCGCGCGAGGTGTCGGCGGTCTTGAAAAAACCGTTAAAAATGCCGAATATTCGTTATACGGAACACGAAACGAGCGCTACGCCCGTGGAAGTGGAGGTGCTTGCGCCCGATTTGTGTCCCCGTTATATCGGTCAATTCGTAGACGAAATCAAAGAGGGCACGTCGCCCGCGTGGATGAGAAAACGCCTCGCGCTTTCGGGAATTCGTTCGATATCGCCTATCGTCGATATCACCAACTTCGTATTGCTGGAAATCGGTCAACCGATGCACGCGTTCGATGCGGACGATATCGGCGGGAATAAAATTATCGTTCGTCGCGCTGAAAACGGCGAAAAAATCACCACGCTCGACGAAAAAGAATTTACGCTTACGAGCGAAAATCTCGTCATTTGCGACGGCGATAAACCCGTAGCGTTGGCGGGTATTATGGGCGGACTTAACAGCGGAATTAAGGCGACGACGAAACGCGTATTCTTCGAATCTGCGAAGTTTGCGCGCGACAGCGTGCGCAAGACCTCGCGTGCGCTCGGTCAATCGTCCGATTCCTCGTCGCGTTTCGAAAAGGGCGTGGACGCGTATACCAACGCCTTGGGTATGGCGAGAGCCTTGCATTTGATTGAAGAACTTGGTTGCGGTAAAGTTGCGACTATCCGCCGTGATATTTGTGCGGTGGATTTAACGCCGAGAAAAATGACGGCAAGTATTTCGAAAATCAACGCGCTTTTGGGTATTTGCGTTCCGAACGAAGTCATTGCGGATATTTTAACCCGTCTTTCTTTTAAGCCTGAAATTAACGGCGATACGCTCGTTGTAGAAATACCTGGGTACCGCGACGATATCGACGGGTATCCCGATTTGGCGGAAGAAATTATCCGTATGTACGGCTATGAAAACATCACGCCTACCTTCTTGGAAAAAGCGAGTGTGACGGGCGGTGGACTTACCGATACGCAAAAACGCGAAATGCATATCAAAACCGCGCTTTGTAAACAAGGTTACTGCGAGGCGTACAACTATTCGTTCTATTCACCCAAAGACTTGGATTTAATGAAAATTGCACAGGACGGAGCGGAGCGCAACGCGGTGAAAATTCTCAATCCTATCAGCGAGGAACTCTCGATTATGCGTACCTTTCTCGCACCGTCTATGCTTCAAAACGCCGTCCGCAATATCCGTCGCGGTAACGACGAGGGCAGACAGTTTGAAATTGCAAATATCTATATCCCGAGCGGTGAGGGTGAGGGCGTACAACCGATAGAGAAAAAACACCTCGTACTCGGCGTTTGGGGCGGGAATAACGATTTCTTTGACCTCAAAGGCGCAATCGAAAAACTTTCTGAACTGTTCCATATCGAGTTCAAATACGAACGCGCGGAAAAACCCTATTTGCACCCCGGCGTGTCGGCGACCGTGCTTTTAGGCGATACGGCAATCGGTTGTTTGGGCGAACTTGACCCCGCGATTTCCAACGCGTTGGGCTTGGATAAAAAGGTGTATTTAGGCGAGTTGGATTTGTCCGCGATAGAAAGCGTTATGGACGACGCTATCCGTTACACGAATTTACCCAAATTCCCCGCAATGCAACGCGATTTGGCGTTACTTGCGGACGAACAACTTACCTGTGAACAAATCGAAGAAGTGTTACTGCATTCGTGTAAGTATGTAACCAAAGCTAAACTTTTCGATATATACCGTGGCGGGCAAGTACCCGCGGGTAAAAAGAGTATGGCGTTTACACTCACCTTTACGCCTGATAACAGCGTGGAAAAGGCGTTTACACCCGAAACGCTGGACGGGTTTGTGAAGAAGATTTTGAACAATCTCAAATTCAAGCTCGGGGTAGAACTTCGCGGATAATGAAAAGGCAGGATAAAATAAAATCGTTTGGATTTTTTAATATAGACAAACCGTCGGGGCTAACCTCTTCGACTATCGTCAATAAATGCAAATGGCTCACGGGCATACCTTGCGGGCATTTGGGTACGCTCGACCCGTTGGCGAGCGGGGTCCTGCCCGTAGGGGTGGGCAACGCTACTCGTTTGTTTGATTATTTTCTTGAAAAGCAAAAGGAATATATCGCGGAATTTACCTTCGGGGTTACCTCTGATACACTCGATAGTACGGGTGAACGCGTACATGGTGGGGGGATACCTACCGAAACCGAGATAAAAAGCGTATTATCCTCGCTCGTGGGCGAGGTGTGGCAAATGCCCCCGAAATACAGCGCGAAAAGCGTAAACGGGCGCAGGGGTTATGAGCTTGCACGCGCGGGCATAGAGTTTGAATTAAAACCCAAGCTCGTGAAAATTTTTGATATTGAACTACTTGGCAAAACGGAGAACGAAAACGCGTTCGCATTCAAGATAAATTGCGGTGGCGGGACTTATATTCGTTCGATTGCGCGCGATATGGCGGAAAAGCTTGAAACCAACGCGCTTATGAGTGCGCTTCAAAGAACGAAAAGCGGGGTATTTACGCTCGAAAACGCTATCCCGTTTTCAATTTTAGAGCAAGATTTATCGGCGGAGGAATTAGAAAAGTACCTAATTCCGACCGAAAGCGTTCTGCCCTTTGAAAAACTGCTTTTAACGGAGCAAAACGCGGTGAAAATCTTTAACGGCTTAGCGGTGGACGCCGAGCAAGTGGACGGCTTGTATAAATTGTATAAAGACGGGTTATTCTACGGTATCGCGGAAATTAAAAACGGCAAGGCAAAGGCAAAAACGAAGTTATGTTAAAAACGGTACGGCTGACGGATAAAAATATACACGGCTCGGCAATGCTCTTGGGCGGGTTCGACGGGTTGCATTTAGGACACCGTCTGCTTTTAACGCGCGCAAAGCAAAGCGGACTGCCTATCGGTATAATGACGATTGTCGGCGGTAAATCCGAAAGCCTGTTCACTTTTTTAGAGCGCGAGGAGATATTCCGAAATTTAGGCGTGGATTTCGTTTTCGAATTGCCTTTTTCGGATATAAAAGAACTTAGCCCTAACGAGTTTTTAACGCTACTCGAAAGGGAATTTGCGCCCAGATTATATATTTGCGGTGACGATTTCCGTTTCGGTAAAAACGCGCAAGGGGATAGTGAAACCTTAAAACGAAGCACCCAGGTACGCGTTGAAGTGGAAAAACTGCTTATCCGCGACGGCGAAAAGATAAGCACCAGTACGATAAAAAAACTGTTTGGCTTAGGCGAGGTGGAAAAAGCCAACGCTTTGCTTAGCGAAAATTTCTTTTTAATAGGCGAGGTGTATAAGGATAGAGGCGTGGGCAAAACGCTAAATTTCCCCACGGCGAATATTCTCTATCCCAAGGATAAATACCCTATCAAAAACGGCGTGTACGAAACGCGGACAGTGATAGAGGGTAAGGCGTATAAAGGCATCACTAACTTTGGCGCGCGCCCGACTTTTGACGACGATACGGTGGTAACCGAAACGTATTTGGACGGTTTTGAGGGCAATTTGTACGGCAAAAAACTAAAAATTGAGTTTACCCGTTTTTTGCGTGAAATCGTGAAATTCGATAGCGCGGAGCGCTTAAAAAACCAGCTTTGCGAAGATATTAGGAGAGTGAAAGAAAATGATTAAATTCGGACCGAGCGGAAACAGCGAAAGTTTTTACGCTGAGGGGTATAAACATACCGAGCAGTCGGCGAAATTCGTGAAAGAACGGGGGCTGGATTGCTTTGAGTATTCTTTCGGCAGAGGCGTGAGAATGACGGAGGACAAGGCGATTTCTATCGGGGAAGCGTTCCAAGCGGAAGATATTGAAATTTCCGTGCACGCGCCCTATTTCATCAATTTTGCCAACCCCGACGACGAAATGGCGTCAAAATCCTACGGCTACGTATTAGACAGTGCGAAATTTTGCAAATTGATGCAGGGCAAACGGGTGGTGTTCCACCCCGCTACGCAGGGCAAAGCCACGCGGTTTGAGGCGGTGGATAAAGCGCAAGAACGCTTAAAAATTCTCGCCGATTATATCGCGCTCAATAGCTACGAGGATATGTTGTTTTGCCCCGAAACAATGGGCAAACAGGCGCAAATCGGTACGGTGGAGGAAATCGTTGAATTTTGTAAAATCGCACCGTTTTATCTACCTTGCGTGGATTTTGGACATATCAACGCGCGGGAACAGGGTTCGTTGAAAACGGTAGCGGATTATAAGGACAGACTTTCGTATATGATAGCCGAGCTGGGATACGAGAGAATGAAACATTTCCACGTGCATTTTTCCAAAATAATGTACGGCGCAAAAGGCGAGGTGAAGCACCTGACCTTCGCGGACGAGGTTTACGGTCCTGAGTTCTCTCCGCTTGCGGTTGCGTTAAAAGAACTTGCGTTAGAACCGTATATCGTCAGTGAATCGGACGGAACGCAGGCGGAAGACGCAAAAGAAATGAAAAAAATTTACTTCGGCGCGTAAAACTACCGCCGTATACTTGACGAACGGGGAAAATTTTGCTAAAATAGTAATAAGTAGGAGTTTATATGGTATTCGTGAACGGAAAAAAAGTGCTTGCATTATCAGGTTGCGACGCGGTGTATACCTCGTGCGAATTTCTTTTGCGTTACCTTACGGGTATCGACCCCGAAAACGGTTGCGCAATCGTCGATAATACGGGTACTACTTTGTATACGGATATGCGCTATATGGAAGCGGCGGAAAAACTTCTCAAAGGCAGTGAGGTTACGCCTGTTTTGTATAAGCAGGACGAGGTGTTAAAGCGTTTAGCAGGTTATCAAAAGGTGGGTATATCCTTTAACCAAACCCCGCATATCGAATATCTCGCGTTAGAAAAATCAGGCGCGAAGCTTGAAAATATCGATAAGCAATTATCCGAGGCTATGTCCGTAAAAAACGCTTGGGAATTAGAAAATATCGCAAAGGCTTGCGAGATTGCCGAGGACGCGTTTTTAGAGCTGTTGCCCCAAATCAAAGAGGGAGCGACGGAAACGGAGGTTTCGGCGCTACTCGAATATGCAATGCGTAAACGCGGAGCGCAAGGTTTGGCGTTCCCGACCATCGTCGCATTCGGCGCGCACGCGTCCGTACCGCATCACGAAACGGGGAACACCAAATTAAAATTCGGCGACGAAATTTTGATTGACTTCGGTTGCAGGATAAACGGGTACTGTTCGGATATTACGCGCACCTTTTTATTCGGCGACGATAAAAAACACGGGGAGTTCAAAAAGGCGTATAACGCGGTACTTACCGCGCATAACCTCGTGAAAGAGAACTTAAAAAGCGGTATGACAGGCGTGCAGGGCGACGCGATTGCACGCGAGTATTTGACGGAAGTGGGGTACGGAAAACTGTTTACCCACTCGCTCGGACACGGTATCGGGTTAAACGTACACGAATACCCCAGCGTCAGTCCGCGCGGTGAAAATATCCTCGTGGACGGTATGGTATTCTCGGACGAGCCGGGCGTGTACGTAGCGGGCGAATACGGGATTCGGATAGAGGACACCGTCACTTTGAAAAACGGAAATGTTGAGAGCTTTATGTCCAAAACGGATAGAAATCTCATAATTTTATAAAAAAGAAAAATATTATAGTGGCACAAGGAGAAAAATTGTATGGCACAAATTTTGGCAGGCGACATTCGTAAAGGCGTAACTTTCGAGTATAAGAGCGGTGTTTACACCGTTACGGAATTCCAACACGTAAAACCCGGTAAGGGCGCGGCGTTCGTAAGAGCAACGCTTAAAAACGTGGTAACGGGACAAGTTTTGTCCAACGAAACATTTAACCCCACCGCGAAGTTGGAAACGGCGCAGGTAGAAACGAAGAAGATGACTTATTCCTACTTCGACGGCGAATTTTACGTATTCGTGGACGAGGAATGGAATCAAGAAAACCTTACCTTCGACCAAGTAGAAGACGCGCTTAAATATATCAAGGAAAACGATATGGTTACCGTGAAATTCCTCTACGGCAAGGCGTTCTCGGTTGAACCCGAAAACTTTGTAGAACTCAAAGTTATCGAGGCTGAACCCGGCGTAAAGGGCAACACGGCTACCAACGTTATGAAGAACGCAAAGGTAGAAACGGGCGCAACCATTCAAGTTCCGATGTTCGTAGAAGAGGGCGAAACCATTCGTATCGACACGAGAACGGGCGAATATATGAGCCGTGTATAATCTACGCGTAATCTGTTAAAGAAATAGAATACAAACTACGGAATGCAGGGACGGTTTACCTTTCCTGCGTTTCGTTGTATTTTTAAGGAGCAAAAAATATGAAAGCGGTGGTGCAACGCGTAAAATGTACGCGTTTATCCGTAGACGGAAAAACGGTGAGCGAAATCCCGTTCGGTTTGACCGTATTTTTAGGTATAAAAACGGGCGATACGCAAAAAGAGTCGGACTATCTCGCCAAAAAAATCGCGAATTTACGCATCTTTGAGGACGAAAACGGCAAAATGAATTTGTCTGTAAAAGACGTAGGGGGCGAGGTGTTGCTCGTATCGCAATTTACCCTCTACGGCGACGCGTCGCACGGGAACAGACCCAGCTTTACACTTGCCGAGCGTCCTGAGCTTGCCGAGCCATTGTACGAATACACGGCTACCCAACTTCGCGCGCACGGTGTAACTGTAAAACAAGGCGTGTTCGGCGCAGATATGCAAATCCAACAGCATAACGACGGCCCTGTTACCATTCTACTTGAAATATAAACTAAAAAATTTATTGTTTTCTTACCCCAAAACCCCAAGCCGAACGAGCGGTTTGGGGGTATATTTTTCATAAAAAATTGTGAAAATTTCCGTAAAGCGACGAAAAACAGTTGACAAAACAATACTATGTGGTGTATAGTATTGATAAGGTTAGAATATGTAAAAATGCGCCGTTGCGTTTCACATAAGTACATTTTATTGCGTCAAAGCCTTTATTTGAAAGGCTCTACCGAGAGTAGAGAAGACGTTCTACTCTGAGTAGAGTTAGTCTTTACGCTTAGTAGAGTGTTCTATTCGTAGAATAGAGAGGTTTTGGTAAAAAGTGGGTTGTCTTTTTTGCGAGTTTAGGATAAACTATATACCGTACGAGCGCGGAGCTTTTACAAAATAAAAAATGGGCAAACGACCCCGAGCGAGAGCGGAAGGGGTGCGTTTGCAGGGTATAAGGAGCTGTAATGGTAAAAAAAGAACCCATTCCCGTATTTTTTGCGGTGGACGACAGGTATATGCCTTTTTTAGCGGTGGCGCTTACTTCAATTAAGAAGTATGCGAATGCGGAAAGGGATTATGAAATTCATATTCTTTGTACGGGGGTAGACGAAACGGGCTGTAAGCCAATTTTGGATATGCAGACGGAAAATATAAAAATTTGTTTCGTCAATATTGCGGACAAAGCCAAACAAATTCAAAGCGTAATGCGTTGCAGGGATTATTATACGGGCGCGATTTATTTTCGGTTGTTTATTCCCGAATTGTTTCCTGAACTTGATAAAGCTATTTATTTGGATTGCGACGTCGTGCTTTTAGAAGATATTGCAAATTTATACGATATTCAAATCGGCGATAATTATATCGGCGCGGTAGCCGACCAAGCAGTGGCGGAAGTTCCGCAGTTCCGTGAATACACGAAGAACGCGCTGGATATCGAGGCGGACGCGTATTTCAATTCGGGCGTAATCGTGTTAAATTTACAACGTCTTCGCGCGATAAATTTTTACAAAACTTTTTACGGGATTTTAAGCAGTTACGATTTCACCGTTGCGCCCGACCAAGATTGCTTAAACTTAATTTGTAAAAACAAGGTGTATTATTACGGTGCGGAATGGAACGCAATGCCTATCGGCGCGGAACGCAAAAAAACGCCCAAACTCGTGCATTACAACTTGGCAATGAAACCTTGGCATTACGACGGGGTTTCGTATGAGAAATATTTTTGGGACTACGCCAAACAAACGCAGTATTACGATACGATTTTAGCGCAAAAAAAGTCGTTCACGGCGGAGATGGCAAGGCGGGATAAAGAGGGCGGAGAAAAGCTGATAGCTTTGGCAAAATCGGAAGCGGACAGCCCTGATAATTATATCCGTTCTATGCAAAAAAAGCGGGCGTAAAACGCAAAATGAGGTAGGCAGGTATGGATTTATCGAAAATTTCACCCGAAAGAAGAGCGGTAATAGAAAAGATAATTGAATACGAAAAAGCGGGACGGTTCGACGAAGATTTAGAGAACGACCCCACCGCGCCCGAACTGTTACCTGAAAAGGTAGACTATCTTTGCGAAAAATTATCCAGCAAGCTCAAACGCAGAATGGCGAATTTTATCGGGGATAAATATTTTCTCGGTCTGATAAAGAAAAATATTTTGGTAATCGACGGCGTGGAGGGCGAAGAATATTTGCACGCGCTTGAAAAAGGCGCAATCGTCACTTGCAACCATTTCTCCCCGTTCGATAACTATATCGTATTTCATTGTATCCGCAGGTATTTACCCAAAAAATATCTCTACAAGGTAATCCGCGAGGGCAATTACACGAATTTCCCCGGTCTGTACGGTTTTTTGTTCCGTCACTGTAACACCCTGCCCTTGTCCCGCAACCGCCGAACGATGATAAATTTTATGACGGCGGTGAATAAACTCTTAGAAAGCGGAGAAACGATACTCGTCTACCCCGAACAAGCCATGTGGTGGAACTACCGCAAACCCCGTCCTTTTAAGGTGGGCGGGTTTAAGATGGCGTACCGCGCCAAAGTACCCGTCGTGCCTATGTTTATCACGACGCAGGACGATAAAAAGCGCGTGGACGAGAGCGGGTATCCCGTTCAGCGTCACACCTTGCATATCCTTTCGCCTATCTATCCAGATGTGAGCTTGGGCGAAAAAGCGGGCGCGGAGCAAATGCGCGAAAAGGCGTACGCGCTTTGCAAGGCAAAGTACGAGGAGGTTTACAAAACCCCGCTCGTATTTGAAAATTGCGAAAGTAACGAAAACGACCAACCGCAAAAAGAGGTGAAAAATTGATACTGTACTTATGTATTATTTGTTTTGCGTCGCTCGTAATTAGCGTGAGCGTAACGCTTATTTCGGGCGCGGGCTTTTTCGGCGTATTCGGCTTGACTTGGCTTGCGATAGTGGCGGTAATGCTTATCGACGGACTGACGGCGGGGCTTTGTCGGTTATTACCAAAAAAATGCGCAAACCGCGAAAAGAAAATTTTCGAGGTAAGTGCCAAGGAAAAAGCTTTTTACGAAAAACTGAAAATCCGTAAATGGAAGGACAAAGTTCCAGAAATCGGTCAGTTTACGGGCTTTCGGAAAAATAAAATTGCCGACCCGAAAAGCGTAGAATATTTAGACAGGTATTTACTGGAAATATGCTACGGCGAGATAGGGCATATCGCAAGCGTGTTTACGGGTTTTTTCATTTTGGGTCTGTTTTTTATTTCACCGCTTTGGATAGGCGTGGCGTTGCCTGTGGCGGTAATCAGCGCGTTACTTAATTTACCGTCGCTGTTCATTTTGCGGTACAACTCGTACAAATTAGAGTATTTGCGGAAAAATATCGTAAAACGGCAAAGCAAGGAAAACGCATAAAAAGCGTTTGAATAGCGAAAAATAAGGGTATAAATTATTTGTAAACCTTAACGAAGGGGGCTTAAAAGCCTCCTTTTTTCCGTGAAAACCGCGTTTTTTGCAAAAAATATAAAAAAATCAAAAAAATTTTTCAATAAAAAAAGGAAATCGTGAATTTTTGTCGAATATATAATATAAGGAAAAATATAAATTAAGGAGGGGAATATAATGGACGAGTATAAGCAACCGCAAGAATACGCTTGCGTGAGAGAACGCGTTTGCGCACAGGAAGAACGCTTTTTTTCACCGTTCGCGCAAAAATCTGCGGACACCAAAGGCAGAGCAAAAAGCGAAAAGCGTTGCGATTTCCGCACCGACTTTCAGCGGGACAGGGACAGAATTATTTACAGTAATTCGTTTAAGCGCTTGAAGAACAAAACGCAAGTGTTTTTCGCGCCCGAAGGCGACCATTATATCACCCGCTTAACGCATACCCTCGACGTATCGCAAATCGCCCGTTCGATAGCGCGCTCGTTAGCGCTCAACGAGGATTTAGCGGAGGCGATTGCGCTCGGTCACGATTTAGGGCATACGCCGTTCGGGCATGTAGGCGAACGCGTGCTGGCAAAGCTTGCGAGCGACGGTTTTTACCACAACGAACAATCCTTGCGCGTGGTCGATTGTATCGAAAAAGACGGCAGGGGGTTAAACCTTACCTTTGAGGTACGCGACGGTATTTTACAGCATAAAAGTTCGGGCAATCCCCAAACCTTAGAAGGACAAGCCGTATCGCTGGCGGACAGGATTGCGTATATCAATCACGATATCGAGGACGCTATCCGCGCGGGGATATTAAAGGCGGAGGATTTACCCGTCAGTGCTGTGAAAATGCTTGGAAGCGAAACGAAAACGCGGATAAATACGGCGATTACCGATATTTACAAAAATTCGTTTGGGAAACCGTTCGTGAAGATGTCTAACGAGATGATGTCGGCAATCAACGAACTGCGCTCGTTTATGTTCGAAAGAGTGTACGAGCTGGCGAATAAATCTATTCAAGAACGCTCGGAGCGTATGCTTACGCAAATGTTCGCTTATTTTACGGCGAATATCGACAAATTGCCCAAACCGTATCTTCGGCATTTAGAACGCGACGGCAAAGAGCGCGTCGTGTGCGACTACTTATCGGGTATGACGGACAGGTACGCCATTAGCGTATTCGAAAGCTTATTCATTCCGTCCACCTTTTCAATGGGAGGTATTCAATCGTGAACAAAGGGTTTGACCCTCGTTTTTGGGAGGAGCTCAAACAACGCAACGATATCGTAGAGGTTATCGGTAGCTATATACCCTTAGACAGAAAAGGCAACACGCATTGGGCGTGCTGTCCCTTTCATCACGAGCGCACGCCCTCGTTTGCCGTCAACCAAGACGGACAGTTTTACCATTGCTTTGGGTGCGGGGTGTCGGGCGACGTGGTGCGGTTTGTCCGCGAAATAGAACCCACGGATTTTATGGGCGCGGTGCGTATTTTGGCGGGACGCGCGAAAATGCAAGTCCCCGAAAGCAATTTCGACACCGAACGCGCCGTGGAAATGAAGAAGAAACGCGACACGATGGCGTCGATTATGCTCGATTGCGCACGGTTTTACCTTTCGAATTTATATAGCGGGGATTCTCGCGCAGAGGCGCATTTGCAGTATATCGCGAATAGAAAACTCTCGCCTACGACGGTGAAAAAATTCGGACTTGGCGCGTCGCTGGATTTCTTTTCCTTGCCCGACTATTTGGCAGGAAAAGGGTATTCAAAGCAGGATTTGCTCGACAGCGGAGCGGTGGGCGAAAGCAAGAACGGCAAACTTCTCGACTTCGAGGCGGGGCGTTTGATTTTCCCGATTATCAACTCGTTCGACGAGGTGGTAGCGTTCGGTGGCAGACTGTTGGAAAAATCCGATTTCGCAAAATATAAAAACACGCGCGAAACGCTACTTTTTAATAAACGCAAAACCTTATATAATATCAACCTTTTGAAAAAACTCAAACGCGCAAAACCGATAAACGAGGTGATAATGGTGGAGGGGTATATGGATACCATTTCCCTTTACCAAGCGGGTTTTGAAAACGTTGTGGCGTCGATGGGAACTTCGCTGACGGTGGAACAGGCTCGGCTGATAAAAAGGTATTCCTCGAATGTCTATATTAGTTACGACGGGGATTTTGCAGGGCAAAACGCCGATTTGCGCGGTCTGGAAATTTTGAAAAACGAGGACTTGCACGTGCGCGTCGTACCGATGCCAGAGGGATTAGACCCCGACGACGTGGTGAAACAGGGCAAGGACGCCTACCAAAAATGTTTAGATTTGGCTATGCCCCTCGTCGATTATAAAATCCACGCGTTAGAACGCAAATACGATTTAACGGACACGAGCGAAAAACGGCGGTTCGTAGCCGACGCACTTGCCATCGTCGCAACCGCGGAAAGCGAGGCGGTGAAAGAGGATTTACTCAAAAAACTTCGCGACAAAACGGGATTTAGCTATCACGCATTAGAGCGCGATTTGCAAAGCGGGAAGAAAGAACCGCCAAAACAAGAACCCGCCGTGCAGGTGCAGGCGCAAATTGCGGAAACGGCGTCGGGTGCGGACAAGCGAAAAAAGGCAATCCGCTTTATCTTGGCGGGGAAACTGTTTTCCGCGCCGTACGCAAAGGACTTTGATTTATCGAGTATTGCACTTTCGGACGAAACGCAAATCGTCGTTGCGAATTATATCTTGGAACGCGAACGAGCGAACGAGCGTATCCGACCAAGCGAACTGTTTGAAATTTTGGACGAGAGCAGTGAAGAGCTCAACGAAATTTTGGATTTAAGCTATGGCGATAAATTGACGGGCGAAGTTGCCGAAAGGTTTTTCTTTGATAGCGTTCGCACGGTGCAAAGCGAGGATATCGAAAAAGAAATCGCCAAGTTGAACGCCGAATATTCGCAGGCGTCGGACGAAGAAAAACGCAAGGAAATCGCGCAAAAATTAGCCGAAAAAATGAAACGGCGCACACAGTTAAAAAGAAAAAAATAAAAAAAAGCAAGAAAAAAGCGGGAAAACCGATTTTTATATAAACGGAGGATAAAAAGAGTGAATAACGTATCCGAACAACAACTCAACGAAATTTTAGCGGGAATTATCGAGGGCTACGGTAAAAAGGGCAGTATCACCACCAACCAGCTTTGCGATATTATGGAAAAATTCGACACCGACCCTGCGCAAATGGACTTTGTCTACAAGTCGCTTTCCGAGGCGGGTATTCAAATCGTCGACGAGGACGCGCGGGATAAAGAGCTTTTCGAACAAGCCCTTGCCGATATCGGCTTAGACGACCCCGTAAAAATGTACCTTAAAGACATCGGGCGCGTACCCTTGCTTTCGGCGGACGAAGAAATTGAGCTTGCTAAGCGTATGCAAGAAAACGACGAGGCGGCGAAAAAGCGTTTGTCCGAAGCAAATCTTCGTTTGGTGGTATCTATCGCCAAGCGTTACGTGGGGCGCGGTATGCTCTTTCTCGACCTCATTCAAGAGGGCAATTTAGGGCTTATGAAAGCGGTGGAAAAATTCGATTACGAAAAGGGATTTAAGTTTTCCACCTACGCGACTTGGTGGATTCGTCAATCGATTACCCGCGCGATTGCCGACCAAGCAAGAACCATTCGTATTCCCGTGCATATGGTGGAAACGATTAACAAATTAACGCGCGTGCAACGCGTGCTTTTGCAAGAACTCGGTCGCGAACCTACGCCTGCGGAAATCGCGGAGAAAATGGGCGTGGACGAGGTGAGAGTACACGAAATTTTGAAAATAGCGCAAGACCCCGTATCTTTGGAAACGCCTATCGGCGAGGAAGAGGACAGCCATTTGGGCGATTTTATCGAGGACGAAAAAACGGTGACGCCTAGCGACTCGGTGGCGACGACGATGCTCAAAGAACAGCTTTTCGGCGTTTTGGACACACTCACGCCGAGAGAGGAAAAGGTGTTGCGTTTGCGCTACGGTATCGACGACGGAAAACCCAGAACCTTGGAAGAAGTGGGCAAAGAATTTAACGTTACCCGTGAGCGTATCCGTCAAATCGAGGCGAAAGCACTTAGAAAGCTTCGCCACCCCTCGCGCAGTAAAAAGTTAAAAGACTTTTTAGACTAATGCGTTATAGCAAGCGTATCCAAACCCTGTGCTCGCTGTTAAAAAAGTCGGAAACTTTCGCGGATATAGGTTGCGACCACGGGTATTGTAGTGAATATATGCTCAAAAACGGGCTTTGCGAACAGGTGATTTTTTCGGACATTAGCAAAGGTAGCTTGGCAAAAGCGGAAAAATTACTCGCGCCGTTCGTGAATGCGGGCAAGGCAAAAGGCGTTTTGGGCGACGGTTTTTTCGGCGTACCCAAGGACACGGAGGAAGTGCTAATCGCGGGTATGGGCGGTAGCGAAATCGTATCCATTTTATCCGATAAACAGTACGGTTTTTTACCCAAGGTATTCGTTTTGCAACCTATGCACGACGCGGAAAAACTTCGGCGGTATTTAATAGAACAAGGCGCGGTAATCGAGAGGGATTTCACCTTTGAGGACGGGAAGTTTTACGAGGTTATCGTGGGCAGAACGCGAAAGGGAAACGAGAAAAAACAAAGCTATTCAAATGCCGAATACGAGTTCGGCAAAGAAAATTTGGCAAGTCCAAGCCAAGCGTTTTTGAAACGCTTACGGAAATTGATAAAAAATACCGAAACCTATCTTTTGCGGGAAAATTTGCAAGAACAAAGCAAAAGAGAATTGATAGAAAAAAGGCAACGGTTGTTGGGAGTGTTAAACGGTGAAATTAAGTGAGTTTTACAAAATAGCCGATTTTCTTGCGCCTAAGGCGTTGAGCGACGAATATTGCGAAAAATATTCCGCGTACGATAATAGCGGTATTCTCGTCGATACAGGCGCGGAGGTAAACAAGGCGTTGTTTACGCTCGATTTGTCTTTTTCGGCGATGGAAAAAGCAATAAAGACGGGCGCGGATTTAATCGTGACGCATCACCCCGTTTTGTATTCAAAAATTAACGAAATCCGCGCGGACGATTTCCAACCGCTTGGCGAAAAATTGATAAAATGTATTCAAAACGGCGTGTCCGTGATAAGTATGCATTTGAACTTGGATTGCGTGACGGGCGGAATTGATGAAAGCTTGCAGGAAGGGATAGTACTCGCCTTAGGCGGTGAAAAAACGCAGGCGAGTATAATGCACCCTCTTTCAAACGGCGGGTACGGCAGAGCGTATCACGTAAAGCAATGCACGCTTGAAGCTTTGGCAAAAGGGATTAGAAAGGTGTTTTCCACGGATAGACTTTTAGTTTACGGCGCGGAAAATCAAAGGATAGACAAGGTGGCGAGCTTTTGCGGTAGCGGAGCGGACGAAAACGCGGTGCAGTTTGCTTTACAGCAAGGCGCACAGGTAATCGTTTCGTCCGATTTCAAGCACCACGTATTAACGCTTGCCTTGGAAAAAGGGCTTTCCGTAATTGCCCTCACGCATTACGCGTCGGAAAATTACGGGTTTGAAAAATATTACGAAAAAATAAGTCAAAAGGCAAAAATCCCGTGCGAATACCACGAGGATAGTATGCTGTTTTGACGAGAAGGAGTTTTGTTATGGCACAGTTACAAGCAATTTTGAACTATCAGGAAGCGGATAGAAAACTTTACAAGCTGGAACGCGAGTTGGCGGGGAGCGAGGAAAGAAAGGAATATCTCAAAGTGAAAAAATTCCTCGAAAGCGCGCCTGAAAAGCTGGACGCTTTGGAAGTAAAAGCGACTTCGCTTACCGCAGAGGTGGAAACTTTGGAAAAGAAGTACGCGCAGGTAGAGGCGACGCTTTCCGATTTTGAGAATTTGGAAGAACTCGTGAAAGGCGGTGCGGATATTTCCTTTTACAAGAAAAAGGCGCAGGCGAAAATAGAGCAGTTGAAAAAAATCCGTGCGGATATCAACGCGTTGACGGCGACGGTAAAAGCGACGGACGAGGAATATAAAAAGCTGAAAAAACAGGTTATTTCCGCGCAAAAGCAATATCCCGAAGTATCCGAAAAATACAAGGCGGTGAAATCGGCGCAGGACGCGGAACGCAAGGCGGTGGAAACGGAGCTTAGCGCGCTTGCCAAAGAGGTTGCGCCTGAAATGCTCGCCAAATACCAAACCAAGCGCAAGGAAAAGCTGTTCCCTATCGTCGGTGCGCTAAACTTGGGCAGATGTCCGTTTTGCAGTATGGAACCGCCCCTCGTTGCCAAGAGCAAATTAGCGGACGGGATAGAGTGCGACAACTGTCATAGAATTATTTTTGAGAAATAACCGTCAATTTTCCGTATGCCGTCGCATACGATAAATTGTGCAAAAAACGGTATCGAAGATTTATCTAAATCATATACGAGAAAACGCGAAAACCTTTTCTTATCTTACGGGGAAACCCGTTTGCGCGGTGGTAAAAGCGGACGCGTACGGTCACGGCGCGGAGGAGGTTGCGCTTGCGCTCACAGGCGAAGTCGGCTTGTTTGCCGTTTCACTTATCGACGAAGCGGTGCAAATTCGGCTCGCCGTTTGCGGAAAGGATATTTTGGTGCTTACCCCGCCTTTGAGTGAGCGCGAAATTTACACGGGCGCGATAAACGGGTTCGTTCTCACCGTCGCGGATTTGGCTACGGCGCATAAAATCACGGCGTTTACGCAAAAAACGGGACTGCCCGTGCGCGTGCATTTGAAGTCGAATACGGGTATGAATAGATACGGAATGAACCTGCAAACGCTGGGCAGGGCTTGTAAAAAGCTTGCCGAAAACCCGCTCGTGTGCGTCGAGGGCGTGTATTCGCATTTACGCGCAACTTGCAAAGCGACGGCGGAAAAGCAACGCTTGGAGTTCTTGCGCGCGGAACGCGTTTGTAAAAGGTATTTTCCGTGGATTAAAAGCCATTTGAGCGCGACTTACGGCGCGTTACTTGGGCAAAAATTCGTCTTTGACTTTACGCGGATAGGGATAGGCTTGTACGGCTATTTACCCGACGGCGCGCGCGATACGCTGTATACGCCTGTACTTAAAAAAGGAATGGAAGTGTTCGCAAGGGTTGCGGGCAACCGTGTGTTCTTAGGAGGTGGCGCGGGCTACGGCGACGAGGAGTTTTTGCGTTATGGCGAACGGCTGAGCGTTTTGCGCGTGGGCTATGCGGACGGATTTTTACGGGCGCGTGACAACGGGCTTGTCGGCGCAAAGGACAACGCGAACAATTTGTGTATGGACGCTTGTTTGCGGTTCGGTGCGTATAAAAAAGGCGAACTTATCCCGATAATGACGGACGCGGAGCAAACGGCGAGGCAAACGGGAACGATTTGTTACGAGGTGCTTTGTTCGGCAACGAGGCGTTCCAAGCGGGTGTATATATACGGGAATGAAAAAGGATAAAGCTTAATAAAAAACGAGCGAGAAAATTTTGAGGAGTATTGAGTGTTTTATGTCTACTTTTAAGAAGAAAATGAGAAAAACGGGCAGACAAATTTGGGAGCTTTTCAAAGGCTCTATCCCCGCGCTGTTGATGTATTGTTGCGCGGGTTCGGTGATAATGATGCTTACGATGAAAGACGAGGGCTTTAAGCTGGATAATTCCAAGCTGATTTGGACAATAGTATGTATCGCTGTGGCGATAGGCTATAACGCCTTGGTTTCTTACGCGCAGGGCGGACAAGGCTATGAAATGCTCGTTTCGGGCAATATGAAACGGCATTCGGCGGACGCGTACGGCGAAGCGTATAAAATTTCCTCGCATAAAGAGGCGAAAGAATACCGAATTTGGAAAGGCTTTGCAATCGGCGGATTTACCGCTTTGTTTACCGTTATTTGCGGTATCATTTTCGGTGCGAACGGTAACGCGGTGAATAGCTTATATACGGGCGAACAGCAAGGTTTAAGCACGGGGCTGGGGATTTTACTAATCGTTTGCATTTTGCTTTCGGGCTGGTCGTTGTTGCCCGTGTTCTTTATGAACGCGAACGGGATAGCCGTTAGCTATTATTTGTCCATTCTTTTCGGACTTATTCCCGTGGCGGTAACGGGCGCTATGTATATCGTCGGCGCGTACGGGAAACGCAACAAAACCATTCGCGCGCAGGAGCTTGCAGACAGACAAGCGCAGGCGCAGGCGGAAAAACCCAAGAAGATAAATTACGGCGGTCTGCCCGGTACGAAACCGAGAAAACGCAGATAAGCGGAGCGAAAAAATGAGGATTATCGGCGGAAAATACAGGAGCAGACTATTAAAAGGTTTCGAGGGCGAGGCGGTGCGTCCGACCTCGGACAGAGCGAGAGAGGCGCTGTTTAATATCCTGTCCTTAAAAGTCATAGGCGCGCGGGTGTTGGACTTGTTTGCAGGTAGCGGGGCGGTAGGCATTGAAAGCTTGTCGCGCGGAGCGAAAGAGGTCGTGTTTAACGATAACGCAAAACAAAGTATCGCGCTTATTAAAAGCAATTTATCTGCGCTTAAAATAGGGGTTTCAGACGAGGTGCGCGTTTTTAATTACGATTACGCGACTTGCTTGGACGCGGTGCAAGGACAATTTGATATTATATTTATCGACCCGCCCTATGCGCTGGATTACGGCGAAAAGGCGCTTGAAAAAATAGCGAAAAAGGGCTTGTTGAGCGAGAACGGCGTCGCCGTGTACGAGCGCGACATCGCGTTTGAGGGTGAAATCAAAGGCTTGGAAAAATACGACGAAAGACGGTACGGAAAGGCGTTTTTTAGCTTTTTCCGTGTAAAAAAAGAGGACTGAGTATGCAAAATAGTCAAAAGAAAAAATGCGTGTTTGCGGGGACTTTCGACCCGTTGACGCTCGGACACGAAAAGCTGGTACAGGATTGCTTGGAACTTTTCGACGAGGTGGTGGTGGCGCTACTTATAAACCCCGCGAAAGAACCTTATTTTACGGTGGCGGAACGCGAGGAAATGCTGAGGATAGCGTTCGGGGCGCAATCGCGCGTGAAGATAGTTTCGTTTACGGGTACGGTTTGTGCGCTTTTGCAAAAGGAAAACACGAAAATTTACGTGCGGGGTATTCGGAACGGCGTGGATTTAGATTACGAGAATGCGAATTTTTACGCGAGTAAGAAGTTGGACAAGGATTTAATCGCAGTCTATCTGCCCTGCCCGCAGGAACTGTTGCATATCAGTTCGTCGATGGTGAGAAACAGTTTGAAATTTCATACGCCGATAGACGAATATCTCTCGCCGAACATCAAAGCGTATATACAAGGCTTGGGAAAATAACGAAGAAAAAAAGGAGCATTACGGTATGTTAGAAAAACAATATTTTATTCCCGAACCCGAGGAATTTATTGCAGAATCGCCGATGACGGCGCAGTTAAAACAAATCAAGAAAACGCGCGACGAGGAAATCCGCGCGGTAATTTCGGGAAAAAGCGATAAAATGCTGGTCGTGGTAGGACCTTGTTCAGCGCACGAACCCGCGCCTACCTTAGAATATATATCGCGTTTGGGCAAGCTCAACGACAAGGTGAAGGACAAGCTGGTTATCGTGCCGAGAATTTACACGAATAAGCCGAGAACGAAAGGCGTAGGCTATAAGGGGATGTTTTTACAGCCCGACCCCGAGGGCGCGGCGGATATCGCGCGGGGGATTAGAAGTATCCGCGCCTTGCATCTTGCCGCAATGAACGAATCGGGCTTGACGTCGGCGGACGAAATGCTGTACCCCGAAAATACGGCGTACGTGGAAGATTTGCTTTCTTACCACGCCGTCGGCGCGCGGAGTGTAGAGGACCAACTGCATAGACAGGTCGCGAGCGGTATCGACGCGCCCGTAGGCTTGAAAAATCCAATGAGCGGGAATATTATCGCGCTCGTCAATTCCATTTTCGCAGCGCAAAGCCCGCAAATTTTCAAGTACCGTAATTATCAGGTAAGTTCGGACGGTAACCCTTACGCGCACGCAATTTTGCGTGGCGGGGTAGACGGGGCGGGGCGCGACGTTCCGAATTTCCATTATGAAACGGTAATGCAACTTGCTCAGATGTATACGGGTTTGGAAAATCCCGCGATTATTATCGATTGCAACCATTCCAACTCGGCGAAACAGTACAAGCAACAAATTCGTATTGCCGAGGAGGTAATGCAAAACCGCCGTTTTGACGCCGATTTCAAGAAAATCGTCAAGGGTTTTATGATAGAAAGCTTTTTGGTAGAAGGCGCGCAAAAGCACGACGAGGTGTTTGGTAAATCGATTACCGACCCCTGTCTTGGCTGGGAAGATACCGAAAGACTATTGTGTAATTTGGCGGACGAGGTGTAAAAAGCGGAGGATGAAATTATGAAGATAGCATTTTTAGGCCCTGAGGGCAGTTATTCGCATTTGGCGGGAAAGACCTTTTTGAAAACGGAATCGACGGGCGAAGCCCGCGTAAACGACTGGGACGAGTGTATTCCGTTCCGTAATTTCCCCGAAGTGTTTTCCGCGGTGGAAAACGGCAGGGTGGATTCGGCGGTCGTGCCGATTGAAAACAGCTTGCAAGGCGGGGTTTTGCAAAATTTGGATTTATTGCAAACCTCGAAAAATATCTACGCGGTAAAGGAATTGATTATCCGTATCGACCATAGATTAGTATATAAAGAGGGAGTTAAACTCTCTCAAATCGGTCGGGTGTATTCGCACCGCCAAGCGCTTGACCAGTGCGCTGAATTTTTAAGTAAACAAATGCCGTTCGCGTCTTTGCGCGACGCGGAATCGACGACGTTCGGTTTGGCACGCGCTATGGAAGACGAAACGGGTAAAAGCTCGGCTATCGTCGGCGCGCACACCGAAAATTTGCGTCGCGGGTTTGTGATGAGTGAGGAAAGTATCGCGGACGAGAAGAATAATTATACGCACTTTTTACTTATAAAAAAGGGCGAAAGCGCGTTGCCGAAAACGAGCGAAAAGATTTTCTTTTCGGCGGTATGTCCGCATAAACCGGGTAGCTTGCTGGCGCTACTTCAAATTATCGCAAGCCACGGTATAAATATGACGAAAATCGAAAGCCGTCCCGTAAAAAACAAAGTGGGCGAATACCGCTTTTTTATCGAGGCGGATTGCGATATTGCTTCAACGGCAACCAAGGAGCTGTTAAAAGCCGTCGAGGTACATACGCTCGAATGTAAATTGTTGGGGGCGTATAGTAGAAGTTAAAGTAGATATATTAGGGGGGAGAATTGAAAAAGAAACTTGGTTTTGCGCTGGGCGCGGGCGGTAGCCGTGGCGTAGCGCATATAGGCTTTTTGAAAGCGATGGAGGAGGCAGGGATTCGTCCAGATTATATTACGGGCTGTTCCATGGGCTCGGTAATCGGCGCGGGGTATTCCGCGGGTATGACGATAGAAGAAATGGAAAAAGCGGTGTTCAAGCTTCGGCTTTTAGACCTCGTTGCATTGACGGGCAAACGCGGTGGGCTGTTTGAAACGCGGAAAATTCGCAAGCTGTTAGAAAGGTATATGGGCAACCCCGATTTTTCCGATTTGAAAATCCCGTTCCGCTGTATCGCGGTAGATATGCTTACGCAAGAAGTGGTGGAATTTTCCAAGGGAAAAGTGTTAGACGCCGTGGTTTGTTCGTCGAGTATTCCCGCGATTTTCAAACCGACGGAATGCGACGGAATGCGCCTTGTGGACGGCGGGGTGTTAGAGCGCGTGCCTTATCGCCAAGTAAAGAAGATGGGCGCGGATATCGTCGTGGCGGTGGACGTTTTGGGACGAAGGATTTGTAGCGAAAAAATGCCGTCTACCTTAGGTGTTTTGTTGGAAGTGATAGATATTATGGACAACGAGCGCACCAAACGCCAACGGGAAAAGGATAAGGACAAATACGATTTATGGATAGAGCCTAAGCTGGAATGTATGAGTCCGTATTCCTTTAAGCAGTTTGAATTTGCGCGGGATAAGGGATACGAAATCGGTAAAATATACGCCGATAAGATAAAGAAATTATACGAGTAAAAGTTATGGATTTATTTGATTTTAACAACAACGAAGAAACGGCGAAACCGCTTGCCGAGCGTATGCGTGCAAACTCGCTGGACGAGTTTATCGGGCAAAAACATATCGTCGCCCAAGGCTCGCTGTTGCGCCGAGCGATTGCGACGGATAGATTGGGTAGTTGTATTTTTTGGGGCCCGCCCGGCTGTGGCAAAACCACGCTTGCGAATATTATCGCGCTTAGAACGAACGGTGAATTTATCAAATTAAACGCCGTAAACGCGGGGGTTGCCGACGTAAAAAAAGCGGTGGAAACGGCGCGCGAAAATTTGAAGTTATACAATAAGCGTACCTATTTGCTTTTAGACGAGTGCCACCGTTTCAGCAAAACGCAAAGCGATTCCCTGCTTCCCGCAATCGAACAGGGTACGGTTATTTTTATCGGTTCGACGACGGAAAACCCGTACGCATCAATGACCCCCGCAATCGTGTCGCGCTGTCGCGTGTTCGAGTTTAAGCATTTAACCAAGGAAGATATCGTCGGAGCGTTAAAGGGCGCGCTCAAAAGCCGTCATAAAGGCTTGGGTAAACACGATATTCTCGCGGATGAGGAGGCGATTGAACATATCGCTTTGATGGCGGGCGGGGATTTGCGCACCGCTTATAACGCCTTAGAACTTGCGTTTTTGACGAGCGAACCCAACGCCGAAGGACAGGTGCATATCACGCTCGCGGACGCGGAACAGTCCATTCAGCGAAAGGCGCTTTCTTATAACGAGGATTCGTATTACGACTTTTTGTCCGCGTTTTGTAAATCGCTTCGCGGTAGTGACGCCAACGCCGCGCTGTATTACGCAATGCGGTTAATCGAGGGCGGTTGCGACCCTATGCTCGTTGCCAGACGGCTCGTCGTACATTCGGCGGAGGACGTGGGTATGGCTGACCCCAGAGCGTTACAAATCGCGACTTCGGCTATGTACGCCTTGGAAAAAATAGGCTATCCCGAGGCGAGAATACCCTTATCCGAGGCGATTATTTACGTTTGCGAGGCGGAAAAGAGCAATTCGGTGGTAGAGGCTATGTATTCGGCGGTAGCGGACGCGAAAGAGGCACGGGACGATGCTATCCCGCCTTACTTAAAAGATACCTCGTACGGCGGGATAGAGGATAAGGCGCAAAGTAAATTGTATAAATACCCGCACAATTACGGTGGGTACGTCGAGCAACAGTATTTGCCCGATTCTCTAAAAGACAGGGTGTATTACACGCCGAGCGATAGGGGCTATGAGAAAGAGGTTGCGGAGATTAGAAAACGCAAAGGCAAAAAAAGATAAGAGGATAAAACAATGAAATGCTTATATTGTGATTGCACGGACAGTAAGGTTATCGATTCGCGTTCTGCGGAAGACGGCAGAACGATACGGCGCCGTAGAGAATGTACGGGTTGCGGTAGGCGGTTTACCACCTATGAAACGATTGAAATTACACCGATTTTGGTGGTGAAAAATAACGGAACGAGGCAATCGTTCAACGCCGAAAAGGTGCGTAACGGTATTATCAAATCTTGCGAAAAACGTCCCGTACCGATGTCCGTGATTGACGATATGGTGGCGGATATATCCAAACAGGTGTATAACAGTATGGAAACGGAAATTACGACGAAAGCCATCGGTGAAATGGTAATGGAACGCTTGAAAAAGGTGGACGAGGTCGCGTACGTGCGTTACGCCTCGGTGTACCGTTCGTTTAAGGATTTGTCGTCGTTTATGTCCGAATTAAAGCAAATGATGAAAGCGGATAAAAAACAATGAAACAGACCAAACTCGTGCGCGTAGGCGGTATGGAAATCGGCGGTGGTACGCGCGTTAAAATTCAATCTATGACCACGACGAAAACGGCGGATATTGAAAAAACGGTGGCGCAAATTACCGCTTTGCAAAATGCGGGTTGCGATATCGTGAGGGTAGCGGTTGCGGACGAAGAGGACGCGCTTGCTATCAAAACCGTTAAGGATAAGATAAATTTGCCGTTGGTGGCGGATATACATTTTTCGCCTAAGCTTGCGGTTATGTCGATAGAAAACGGTGCGGACAAGGTGCGCATAAACCCTGGGAATATCGGCGGGGAAAAGCAAATAAAACTCGTTGCCGATTGTATCAAAGCGCATAAAATACCCGTGCGGGTGGGTTCGAATACGGGCAGTATCGAAAAGAGTTTTTTGCAAAAATACGGTAAAAGCGAACGCGCTTTGGTGGAAAGCGCGCTGTACAACGTGGGAATTTTAGAAAAATTCGGCGTGAACGATATCGTGATTTCGGTGAAAGCGTCCAGCGTACCGCTCACCCTTGCGTCCTATCGTTTGCTTTCGAAAATGACGGACTATCCCTTGCACTTGGGCGTGACGGAGGCGGGCGTGACCAGCGTCGGCGTCGTCAAAAGTGCGGTGGGGATAGGCAGTTTGCTGTTAGACGGTATCGGGGATACCATTCGCGTATCGCTTAGCGACGAACCCGTCAAGGAAATACATTCCGCAAAACTTATTTTACGCGTTTGCGGTTTGGACGAGGCGTTTGTCGAGGTCGTGGCTTGCCCCACCTGCGGAAGATGCGCTTGGGGGAGTATGGCGTTGGCGGAAAAGGTTACCGCGTTCGTGTCGCCCTATAAAAAACGCGCAAAAATCGCGGTGATGGGTTGCGTAGTGAACGGTCCTGGCGAGGCAAAGGACGCGGATTTGGGTATTGCGGGCGGTGACGGTTCGTGTTTGATTTTCAAAAAGGGCGAACCTTATAAAAAGGTACTGGCAAAGGACGCCGAGGAAGAATTTTTTAAGGAAATAAGGTTGTTGTTAGATGAGTAAAGTAGAGGCGTATTTATCGAAAATTCGGGAGCTGAACGGCTTAAAAAACGCGATTTTATACGGTATAACGGTGGAAAAACGCGGGAAAATCGCACAATTTTCGTTGATAACGGATAAAACGTATTCGGCGTTTGAGGAAGGGCAGGCGCTTAATATAACGCAGTCGTTTATGCCCGACGGGTTTACCGCGCAAATAAAAATTATCAAGCGCGTACCCGATAAAGAAATGATAAAACAAAAAATCTACGCATATATATCCGCCAAATTCCCCGTAGCCTCGGCGTTTTTGGAAGAGGGGAATATCGAGGTGGAAATGCTTTCAAGCGGGGCGCATTTTATCGTGGATATCGCCTCGGGCGAACAGACGCTTTTTACGTCGGGTAAGATTTTGGACGACGTGAGCGCGTATTTGCAAAGCGTGTTTTGCGGTAGTTTTTACGGGAACGTGCGTATCGTGGAAAAGCAAGCGCCGAGCGAGGAATTGTTAGAAGAATTACCCGAAACGGAAGAGGCGGACAGCGTGGAAATTCGGCGGTTTCCCATTTGCGATTATGCCAAATTAGACGGCGCGGACGAAACGCCGAAAAGCGCGGTGTATATCGCGGACTGCCTTGCGGAAGAGGGCGTATTCGCCGTTTGCGGTACGGTGGCGTATATCGAGGAAAAATTTTATACCAAGCATAACGAAAAAACGGGCGAGGACGTAGAAAAATCCCGTTTTTCGATAAGTCTTACCGACGGAACGGGTTCGCTTAGAACGACGTATTTCCCTAAAAAAGCGACGGTGGATAAGGTGCGCGAAATTAAGGTCGGGGATAAAATCGTGATAATCGGTTCGAACGAGGAATATAACGGTAGCATATCCTTTAAGGCGGGAAAAATCAATTACGGCGCTCCGCCCGCGGATTTTACGCCCGTTGCGAGAAAGGGCAAGCCCGTACCCAAGTTCTATCACGCGGTATTCCCGAAACCGTATATCGATTATACGCAGGCTGGATTTTTCGACGCGCTGGATAAGCCCGAGGATTTGAAAAAACATACCTTCGTCGTGTTCGATATCGAAACGACGGGGTTAAATAACAATCCTGCAATGGGCAAAATGGACAAAATTATCGAGCTGGGCGCGGTGAAAATTATAGACGGCGAAATGAAAGAAGAGTTTTCGTCGTTTATCGCGTGTAAAGAACGCTTGTCTAAGGAAATTATCGATTTGACGGGCATAACCGACGCCGACCTTGTGGGCGCGCCCGAAATCGAAAAGGTAATCGCCGACTTTTTCAAGTTCGCGGACGGTTGTATTTTGGTAGGGCATAACGTCGGGTTCGACTATCGGTTCGTGCAGTATTACGGCGAACAAAACGGGTATAATTTCGACCAACGCCAAATGGATACCTTGACGCTTGCGCAAGAACTTTTGCGCGGTGTTTTGCCGAATTATAAGCTGAATTCCGTGGCGGATTATTACGGATTTACCTTTAACCACCACCGCGCGTTTGACGACGCGTGCGTTACGGCGAAAATTTTTATCGAACTTATTAAAAAACGGGGCAAGTTACCGCTTTGACGGTAAAAAAATTTTGGCAAAAATGCGTAAAACGCTTGCCTTTTCGTAAAGATAATGGTATAATAAGGATACTTGATAATTCGTTGATTATTGAGAGCGGAACAAAATCCGCTCTCAATCGCATTATAAAGGGGTAAAAAAGTGAAAACGAAACCGATTGAAGAGATACAAACCGCGTTGGAACCCATTGCCACCGAGCAGGGTTTGGAAATTGTAGAAGTGGAAGTAAAGCAAGGCAAATCCCCGTCGATTACCGTGTATATCGACAAAGAGGGCGGTGTAGATTTGGATTCCTGTGAAAAATTCCACCGCGCGATAGACCCCGTTTTAGACGAGGTAGACCCTACTTTTAACGCGCCGTACACGCTCAACGTGTCGAGCCCTGGTTTGGATAGACCGTTAAAGACGGAACGCGATTTCCAAAAGCGTATGGGCGAGAGGTTGGAAGTAAAGCTGTTTGCGCCACTCAAAGGCAAAAAGCTTTACGAGGGAACGCTGGTTGGTTACGACGGGAATTGTTTTGAGATTGAGGAAAAGGGCGAAAGAATTAAGTTCGAGATTTCCAAAGTCGCGAAAGTGTGCTTGGCGATTTCGTTCGATTTTTAACTAAAAAATAAAAAAAACACAAATAAATACACGAAAAAATCATAGGAGAATGAAAACAATGGAAAACAAGGAGTTTTTTGCAGCGCTTACCGATTTGGTAAGAGAAAAGGGCATTAGCGAGGACGCGTTTATTGAAACGCTTGCAAACGCGCTTGCGTCCGCGTACAAAAAACAATACGACGGGGGCGCGGAAATTGCCGTCGTTCTCGATGCGGAAAAGGGTACGATTGAGTTTAGAGCTACCCGTTACGTCGTGGAAGAAGTCGTGGATAAGGACAAGGAAATTTCTTTGGAAGAGGCGCAAGAACTTGACCCGAACCACAAGGTCGGCGACGCGATTGTGCGCGTGTTCGTACCCAAAGATTTCGGGCGTATCGCGGCGCAAACGGCAAAGCAGGTAATTTTACAAAAATTACACGAGGCGGAACGCGATAGCACGATGTCTGAGTTTTCCGATAAAGAAGGCGAGCTGATGGAAGGCGTTATCCGTAAGATTGACGAACGCAACGTGTACGTAGAGCTCGGCGATAAGAAAATCGAAGGCGTTATGCCTCCGCAGGATAGAGTTCCCACCGAAAAATACGTCGTGGGCGATAAAATTAAGGTGTTCGTAAAGCGCGTGAAAAACAGCGGTAGAGCCTCGCAAATCGTCGTATCGCGTACGGCGCAGGGCTTGGTGAAAAAACTGTTTGAAGAACAAGTACCCGAAATTGCGCAAGGGATTGTGGAAATTAAAGAAATTGCGCGTGAGGCGGGACACAGAACGAAAATGGCTATCGTATCTAACGACGCGCGCGTGGACGCGGTGGGTGCTTGCGTAGGTAACCGCGGTGCGCGAGTAAACGCGGTCGTGGAAGAACTCGGCGGTGAAAAAATTGACATCATCACTTGGAGCGAAGACCCGCTTGCGTTTATTTACAAAGCGCTGTCGCCCGCAACGGTATTGTCCGTTACCGCAAAAGGCGAGCGTAGCGCCATTGCGATTGTGCCCGACGAAAAACTTTCGCTGGCTATCGGTCGCGACGGACAAAACGCGCGTTTGGCGGCGAGATTGACAGGCTGGAAAATCGACGTAAAGAGCGCGTCGTCGCCCGAGGCACAGGAAATTTTAGCGGAAATGGAACGCGAAGAAGCCGAGGACGACTTGGCGGATTTTAAGGTAGAGGAAACGGTAGAAGAATAATGGCGAAAAGCAAAATCGTACCGATGAGAACGTGTATCGCCTGCCGTCAAATGAAACCGAAAAAGGAAATGACGCGCGTCGTTAAAACGGCTGAGGGTGAAATTTTCGCCGACCCGACGGGCAAGGCGTCCGGCAGAGGCGCGTATATCTGCGGTGCGGAAGAATGTTTGAAAAAATTAAACGATAAAAAGCTACTGCATAAAGCGTTTTCTATAAACGTTGCGCAGGAAGTATATCAAGGCGTGGAGGAGGAAATCCACGGTGAAAAGTAAGGTAGAAACCTATCTCGGCTTTTGCGTGCGTTCGCGGAAAATCGCGTTCGGCGCGGAGGAAACGGAAAAGCAAAAACGGGACGTGTTTTTATTGCTTTTCGACGAAACGCTTGGAAAAAGCTCTCGGAAAAGTATCGACAAGGCAAAGGAAAAATTCTCTTGCTTAGCGTTCGTTTGCGAGGAGGGCGCGTTGGCAAATTTATTACACCGCCCCGCCGTGAAAGCGGTAGCGATAAAAGATAAAAATCTCGCGGAGGCGATACGCACCGCCTTGGAAAGCGAGCCTCAATTCAAATTATATTCGGGAGGAACCGACTGAACTTATGGCAAAAAAATACGAGAACGTAGAAAACGTTGTGAAATTATTGGGCGAGGATAAACTCGGCGGGTTGTTAAAACGCCTTTCGTCCACCGAAAAAACGCTAGCGGATATTATGAAAGAATTGTCCGTTTTAGAGGCGGAAAAAGCGGAACGCGACGCGCAAGCGCAAGCGGAGGCTATGCGTTTAGCCGAAGAGGCGAAACAAGCCGAAGAAAAAGCAAAAGCCGAACAGCAAGCGAAAGCGGACGCGGAAAATCCCGTGGAAACGGTGGTGGAAGAAAAACCCAAGAAAAAAACGACGAAGAAAAAGGCGGAGGAAGAAGTAGAACCTGCTACGCAAACGGAAGAGGTAGCTCCGCCCGCAGAGGAGGAAAAAGCGGAAGAAGTCGTTTCAAAAGAAGAACCGCCCAAAGCTGTGGAAGAACCGGCGAAAACGGAGGTAAAACCCGAATTAAAAACGTACGCTCCGCCTAAGCCTGCGACGCCTACCGCGCCCCGCGCGCCCAGATATTTTAGAAACGGTCAAGAACAAGGCGTGTACGTGGCAAAGCCCGGCGTAGACACTTCTACGCAAAACGGCGCTGGCGCAAGCTACCGTCCCGCGCGTCCGCAAGGGGATAGACCCGCGCGTCCGGCGAGCGAAAGAACGTTCACGAGCGGTAAACCGCGCACGCCCCGCGTAAATGGACTGGGTATGGGCGTTTCCGCACCCGCACCCGCGCCTATGATGCCGACGAGGGAAGGCAAATCGTTCTCTTCGCCTGCGAAGAAAAAGACCTTTGAAAAGACTTACACCGAGAAAAAGACGCTTTCCAAGCGCGCGCTTGCCAAACAGCAAGGTATGACGGTGGAGGATTTCGACGAGGATAAGAGCGGATACAGAAAGGTGCGCTCGCCTAAGAAACAGAAAAAACAAGAAATTCCCACGATAAAGATTGAACACGCGGTTGTTACCACGCAGGACATTCCCTTAAAGGTATTGTCCGAAAAGTTAGGCGTTTCGGCAGTGGAAATTACCAAGCGTTTGTTCAAGGTCGGTATAATGAAGGGTATTAACGATTCGATTGACTACGAAAACGCGGCGTTACTTGCGGCGGATATGGAAATCGATTTGGAATACAAACCCGAAAAGACGGCGGAGGACGTGTTGATGGACACCGCGACGGCAGAGGACGAAAGCAAGCTCGTAACGCGCGCGCCCGTCGTTACCGTTATGGGTCACGTTGACCACGGTAAAACCTCGTTGCTCGATAAAATCCGCGAAACTTCCGTCACGAGCGGTGAGGCAGGCGGTATTACGCAAAGTATCGGTGCGTACACGGTTACGGCGAAGGGTAAGCAAATTACCTTTATTGACACGCCCGGTCACGCGGCGTTCACGGCAATGCGTGCGCGCGGTGCGCAGGTAACGGATATCGTTATCTTGGTGGTAGCCGCGGACGACGGTATTATGCCTCAAACGGTGGAAGCGATTAACCACGCGAAAGCCGCGAACGTGCCGATTATCGTCGCAATGAACAAAATGGATAAATACGAAATCAATCCCGACAGAGTAAAACAGGAATTGATTGAACACGAACTCGTGCCTGAGGAATGGGGCGGGGATACGATGGTTATTCCCGTGTCCGCAAAGACGGGTATGGGTATCGACGACTTGCTTGATTCGGTAAATCTCGTTGCGGAAATGCAAGAACTTAAAGCCAACCCCGACCGTCAGGCAAAGGGTACGATTATCGAGGCAAAACTCGACAAGGGCAAAGGTCCGGTTGCGAGCATTATCGTGCAAACGGGTACGCTGAAAACGGGCGACAATATCCTTTCGGGTACGACGATGGGTAGAGTGCGTGCTATGTTCGACGACAAGGGCAGAGCGGTGAAATCCGCAGGACCGTCTATGGCGGTGTCCATTCTCGGTTTGGAGGACGTACCCAACGCGGGCGACAGCATTATGGCGGTTGACCAAGCGCTGATGAAACAGGTACAGGAAGAAAGAAAGAACAAGCAACGCGAAAGTATGATTAAAGAGCAAAGCCGTGTAACGCTGGACGACGTGTTCGCACAGGTGGAAGAGGGTAAGATGAAGAACCTCAACCTTATTGTCAAAGGCGACGTACAAGGTAGCGTAGAGGCGGTAAAACAATCGCTTGAAAAACTGTCCAACGACGAAGTACGCGTTAAGGTAATTCACTCGGGGGCGGGCGCGATTAACGAAGGTGACGTTATGCTTGCGGACAGCGCGAACGCGATTATTATCGGGTTTAACGTGCGTCCCGACACCAAGGCAAAGAAGATTGCCGAAACGTCCAAGGTGGACGTGCGTTCGTACCGTATTATTTACGAGCTTATCGACGATATGGAACTTGCGCTCAAAGGTATGCTTGCGCCGAAAACCAAAGAAATTCTCACGGGTAAATGCGAAGTGCGTCAAACGTTTAATATTACGGGCGTTGGCACGATTGCGGGTTGTTACGTTATCGACGGTAAAATCGTCCGTGGCGGGAAACTTAGAATTTACCGCGAGGATATTATGATTTGCGAAGGCGGGGTGAAACAGCTCAAACGCTTCAAGGACGACGTGAAGGAAGTCAACTACGGCTACGAATGCGGTTGCGCGATTGACGGGTTTAACGAAATCCGCGTAGGCGATATTATCGAATGTTACGTAACGGAGGAAATCAAAGCGTAATGAAGGTATCGAGAACTTCCCGTTTGAACGGGGAATACCAAAAGGAAATCAGCGAAATTCTGCGCAAGGTGAAGGATAGAAACCCCGATTTGAAAGGGCTTATTTCCGTCACCGAGGCGGACGTTGCACCCGATTTGAAAACGGCAATCGTGTACGTGAGTATTTACGGGGCAAGCGAGGCGGAAACCAAGCGTTCGTTTGAAATTTTAACGCAAAGCGCAGGGTTTATCCGTCGCGAGCTTTCGCAAGTAATGCGTATGCGTACCGTTCCGTCGATTACGTTTAGAATGGACGGGAGTATGGGCTACGGCGCGAAGATGGACGAGCTGTTCAAGACGATTACCTATACGACTTCGCCTGACGACGAAAACGAGTAATGCACGAGTAAATAGAAAAGCACGCGTATACGCTAAGGTATTTGCGTGCTTTTTATAACCAAAAAGGATGAAACTATGAATACGATACAAGAAATAGCAGAGCGGATAAAACGCGCGAAATGCGTTTTGATTACCTCGCATATGCGCCCCGACGGCGACGCGTTCGGCAGTTGTCTTGCCTTGAAAACGGCGTTGACAAGATTAGGGATTGACAGTGAAATTTGCAACGAGTCGGATATACCTTCCAACCTTGCGTTCATCAAAGGTATAGAGGCGGTGAAAAAAACACCGCAAAAGGAATACGATTTATTCGTTTGTTTGGATAGCGCGGATTTAACCAGATTAGGCGCGCTCACCGACGAGTTCGCGCGGGCAAAACGTAAGAATATCGATACGGTAAATATCGACCACCATATCTCGAATACGGGCTACGCCACATATAATTATTTGCGCGAATGTTCGGCGAATTGTATGAATATAGCAACGCTCGTCGAATACCTGGGTGTGCCGTTTGATAAAGAACTCGCCGAATACCTGTTAATTGGCTTACTTACGGATTCGGGGAATTTTTCGCACGACGACGTGGGGGAAGAGGCATTTTTGCTCGCCTCAAAGCTTACCAAAGCGGGCGCGGATATTCGGTATTATCAGTACAATTTATTCAAGAAACAATCCAAAGCGCGCGCGGAATTGTTTGCGCTGACGATGAGCGGTATGCGCTATTATTTCGAGGATAGATTTGCGGTGATTGTCATTACGCAAGAAAATATGAAAAAATGCCAAGCGGACAGCGGTATGACGGAAGGGTTCGTCGATTTTCCGTTGAACGTGGACGGGGTGGAAATCGCCGTTTCGATTATGGAAGTAAAACACCGTCAATATAAAATCTCGTTGCGTTCCAAAGAATACGCGGACGTGAACAAGATAGCGGGTATTTTCGGCGGTGGCGGACATATCCGCGCGTCAGGCTGTATGCTGTTCGGGGATTTAGAGGAAGTAATCGATAGGCTTTCCTACGCCGTATCGCAATATTTAGAGTGAAAATAAAAAAACGTCGGGGTGAAGTACGCCGACGGTTTTTGTGTCTAAGTATTCAGTTTACGCAAGTAATTTTGCGATATAGCGTTGTTCGTCAACGGTAATCGTTTCGTCAACCGCGGCAACGCAAGCAACGAGGTGTAATAAGTTTGTTTTCATATCCTTGCTACAAGCGTCGATTAATTCATCCACGGCAGTTTCCCACTCGTCGCTGTAAAATGATTGAATATTGTTTTTTGCATTGTCGAAGTTTACGTCGCCTACCAAATCTTTGAGGAATTGATATTCCAAAGCGGTAAATTTACCGTCGCTTGCAAGTATCGTGAATATAACGGGTAAGACCATTCCCGCGCCGTTATTTTCTTTATCGAATTGCGCAAAAAAGTCCATAGCCTTAGCCGTTGCCGTTTTTGCATATTCGAGAAGTCTCTCGTAAGGTTCGTTTACGTAATCTTGTAAAAGTTGATTAAATTTTTTCATAGTGTCGGACATTTTCGCCCCCCCTCCTAAAATATTATTATAAATAGTATAACAGCTACGAGGAAATTTGTCAAGCGTTTGAAAAGATAAGATTTTGTTAAGTATAAAAGAAAAACTTGACAAGATTTACATATAAATTGATAAAAAGTGACTATTTTTTGTTTGAAATATATGTTATAATAAAAACACGAAAGCATAAAGGAGGAAAAATTATGCAAACGGTGAAAGTGGATTTTGGTGAAATTGTAAGTAAAATCAAACCTATGAACGCGGTGAATAACGGTCCTGCGGGGTCAAGGGTGAGAAAAACGGGTAATTTTCAAACGTATACGAACGCGCGTTTTCCTTACGCACGGTTACACGATTCGTCTTTTTATACGGGCTACGGCGGGGAATGGTCGGTGGACGTACACCGCATTTTCCGTAATTTCGACGCGGACGTCAACGACGAAAGCGCGTACGTGTTCGAACCGACGGATAACTATTTGCAAAATATTATTTCTGCGGGAACGAAACCTTTCTACCGCTTAGGCGCAACGATTGAACACGGCTATAAATACGGTACTTTTCCACCCAAAGATTATTTGAAATGGGCGCAAATTTGCGAACACATTATCCGTCACTACAACGAGGGTTGGGCAAACGGGTTTTCTATGGATATCGAGCATTGGGAAATTTGGAATGAGGCGGACTGCACGGACGGCGACGGAACAAACCCTTGCTGGCAGGGTACGCGCGCGGAGTTCGTGGATTTTTATTGCGTCGTTTCCAAGTACTTAAAGGAAAAATTCCCCAAACTCAAAATCGGCGGTCCGTCGGTGGCGTGGATAGGTACGGGGCTTATGGACGATTTATTGCCCGCAGTAAAGGAACGGGGCGCAGGACTGGACTTTTTCTCGTTCCACCGTTACGCAAAGCAGTTGGAGGAATTTAGCGGGGATATTTTGAAAGTGCGCGCCCGCTTAGACGAGTTTGGGTTTACGGATACGGAAATTATCTTAAACGAATGGAATTACATCAAGGGTTGGAGCGGTGACGAGTGGCGGTATTCGCTGGCGATGGAAAAGGGCTTGAAAGGCTCGGCGTTTGCGCTCGGCGCAATGTGCGCAGGTCAGGCTTTGCCCTTGGATATGCTGATGTATTACGACGCGCGCCCTTGTGGAATGAACGGTTTGTTCGACACCGATACTTTGCGCCCCTTAAAGACCTATTATGCGTATAAAGCGTTCGCGGATTTGAAAGATTTAGGGGATAGCGTGCGCGTGCAGACGGACGGCGAGAATATTTACGCCGTAGCAGGTACGAACGGCGAGGAAAGTGCAATACTCTTAACGGCGTATAAGGACGACGACAGCGCACCGACAAAGGATATTTGCATAGAGGTTTCGGGCGCGAAAAAAGGCGATTGCATTAAAGCGGAATACTACGTGTTAAACGAAAACAGTGATATGGAACTTGTCAAAGAGGAGTTTTTCACCGCGGATAAATGGCATATCCGTTTGCGGATTGCGAATTATACGTCGTATTATATCAAATTCGTCAAAGCGTAAAGGAAGAAAAAGTAAATAAATTCCCCCACAAACTGTAAAAAAGCGGTTTGTGGGGTTGATTTTTTTTGCGTTTGCGTGTATAATAAAAGGGAACGAGGTGTGATATGGCGCAAAAAACAAAAAAGTGGGAAGAATATATAATTTTGGACGGAGAAACGGCGAAGGTGGTGTCCTACGCCGACTATTTCACGAGCCGTCCGCTGTTTTCTGCGTTACGCATAAAAAATACCGCGGAAGAACCGCTTTTAGATACTACGCTTACGCTGGAAAATGAAAACGGAGTGCTGATACCCTTTGAAAAACGCTTCGAGGAAATACCATTTGAAAGTGTGGTCGGCGTCGAGCTTGGCAATTTGCTTTCGCCCTATTATTTTTCGAATTTAGAGAGCGTAAAAACGGAAAAAGTCCAAGCCGTACTGAAAAAAGACGGCAAGGTAGTCGCGCAAAAAGAATTTTCTTTTCAAGTACTGCCCTTTGACGACTGGCAAGGCACGGAGGGGGATAACGCGCTTTTGTCGGTATTCGTGCGACCTCGGCTTGCCGATTGCGCGAAAATGCGTACCGAAGTTCGTGAACAGTTAAAAAAATGGAACGCCGAGGGACAGCTTGGCGAGCAGGGAACGGGGTATATCGGCAACGATAAAAACGCCGTTCGCCGTATCGTAGCGGGGCTGTATGCAAGCTTGCGCAGGCTTGCAATCACGCGCGCGGAGGCGGATATTTCTAAGACGGTAAGCATAGGCGCGGGAGTGAAATTATTATCGCAAAAAACGGCGACCGCGCCCGAAATGGCGCTCTTTGCCTGTTCTTGCTTAGAAAGTTTTGGGTTACACCCCGTACTCGTCGTAGGCGAAAAACAAATCACCTGTGGCGTATGGCTGTACGACGGGTGTTTTTTAGATACCGTTTCGGACGATATGGAACGGCTTTCCGCGTATATTTCGGACGGTATAAACAATGTAAGCTGTTTTGATATCGAGGACGTGTTTTCCGATAAAAATTCGTCGTACACCACCTCGGAGGCAAGGTTTAAGGAAAAACTTGCAAGCGGGGAATATTACGATAGGTACGTGGATATACGCCGTTGCCGTATTTCGAGGTTATTGCCCTTGCCCTTGCGCGCGAGGAATTTGAAAGGTTATGAGGTCTTGTCGGAAGAGGACTTTTCGCCCGATAGCGCGCCCGCGCTTTTGACGGATACGCAAAGCTTGAAATTAGACGACGAGCGCACCAAGGACAAGCAATGGGAAAGACGGCTTTTAGACCTGTCAATGAAAAACGCCTTGTTGAACTTCGAGTCCGCGAAATCGACTTTGCAAATCGTATCCTCGGATGCGGACGAAACGCTGGACGCACTCACTTCGCAAGGGGAATTACTGCTCGGTTTGGCAACGGACGAGGTAACCGCTTTGTCGGGGAAATCGGCGAAAAAATTCGGTACTTCCGCTAAAACAAAGGCGTTAAAGGAACTCATTCGAGTAGAAAACCGTTCGGGAATTTTGCGTACTTACGCAGACGAAAAAACGGTTGTGGAAACGGCAGGTCGGCTGATAAAGAGAAGTAAAGAGGCGGACGAGGAATCGGGTACGAAAATTTTGTACTTGGCGCTTGGTTTTTTGAAATGGTATGCAAGAGAGGATAGCGCGGAACATTTCGCGCCCCTCGTGTTACAGCCCGTAACGGTAAAAAAACGCAAGGGCACGACGGGGTTCGTGATTTCCGCGACGGACGAGGAAGTTTCCGTTAATTTAACCTTATTAGAATATCTCAAACAGGAATTTAATATCGATATCCGCGGTTTAGAGGGCATTACCCAGGGACTGAAAATATCTGAAATTTTGGCTATGGTGCGCTTGGAAGTCGTGAAAATGCGCGGTTGGGAAGTATACGACGACGTGTATCTTTCCGCGTTCTCGTTCGCGCGCTATCAAATGTGGTACGATTTGCGCCAAAATATCGGCGAATACGCGCAAAACGATATTATTTCGGCGTTTTTGAATAACGCTTTGACCTTCGGTTCGGCGGACGAGGGGAAGGTAAACGAGGATACGGCAAGCCCGCAAGCCACGCTTACGCCGTTACCTGCGGACGCGTCGCAATGGTCGGCAATTTCCGCGTCGCAACGGGGCAAGAGTTTCGTTTTGCACGGTCCTCCCGGTACGGGCAAATCGCAAACGATTACGAATATTATCGCAAATGCGTTATACGAGGGGAAACGGGTGCTGTTCGTAGCGGAAAAGCAAGCCGCGCTTTCCGTTGTAAAAAAGCGTTTGGATTCATTGGGATTGGGCGAGTTTTGCTTGGAATTGCACGCGAACAAAACGAGCAAAGCGGAGGTTTTGCAAAAGCTTTCGGCTACCCTTTCGCTCGCGGGCGAGGGAACGAAAGTCAGCCTGTCGGAAAAGTCGGGCGTTATCGCGAAATTGAAGGAAGAACTCTTAGAACCCGTCACCGCCTTGCATAAAAAACGGCGTTTGGGCGTTTCGGTGTACGAGGCGTTGCTCATTTGCCTTAAAAACAAAAACGCACCCGATTTAATGAATATCGAAAGCGCGTTCTACGACGGTTTAACTAAGGAAAAAATAGAAGAATACGAACGAATGATGGTATCCGTCGTCGCGACCGCCAAAGAATGCGGTGGGGTGTATAACTCGCCGTTTGCCAACGTGAATTTGACGGAATGGAGCTTACCCGTCCGCGACGGTGTGTATTGCGCGTCCGAGGTGGTGATAGCGGAAATCAAGCACTTGAAAAATTACCTCGCGCTGTTTTTGGAACTGTACAGACAAAAAATCAGTACGCTCACCCGTAAAAAATTAGACGCGTTATACGAGATTGTCAGTCGATTGCAAAGCGGAACACTGAGCAGGTATTACCGCGAAAAAGACGAGGAATTTTACGCCTTTTTCAACGCCAACCGCCGATTAGACACGCTCTTTGAAAAATATTTTGCCCGTTATAAAAAGCTGGTGGATATTTGGGACGAATATAAGGCGCTCGGCAAGTGGCTGGAAGAGGGGAAAACGCAATACCAAGCGGATAAATTAACGCGCGGTATCGTGAAAAAATTAACCAAAACGGCGCTCGCGCGCGCAAACGAAGAGGAAATCGTCGGGGATTTACAAACGCTTTACGAAATTCACGAGGCAATGCAGGCGATAAAAGACAACACCGCGCTTTCGCAGTATTTCACGCTCGCATTCGGCAGGGTGGATTATTTTTCAGCGCGTAAAAATTTCCTTAAAGACTTGTACGCCTTGCACGAGCTTTGCGCGACGACCTTTATGGATTATAACGCCGATAGCTTTAACAGTATGTGTATTCGCGCGTCGTGCGGGTATTCCAAGCCCGTTTTAGAGGGCTTGCTTCGTTCGATTGACAGTTTCCGTGACGCGCAAAAAAGCTTTTTACAAATCACCGCGGGCGACGAAACGAAAATACCCGAAGAGGACGTTTTGGGTTATTACACCGCAAAAGCGGGCGCATTGATAGAGAATATCGACCTGCTCGCGCCTTGGTGCGCGTACAAAAAGACCGCCAAAGCGTTAGACGAGGCGGGGTTGACCTTTATCACCACCGCGCTTGAAAACGGCGGGGTGACGGGCGAAAATATTATCGACGGGTTTGAGAAAAATATCTATAAAAATTTCCTGCAAACGAATATCCCGCTCGACCCCGTGCTGTCGCGTTTTTCCGGTGCGGTACACGAGGAAAAGGCGGAAAGTCTGCGCTTGACGATGGAAGAATTTTCTCGGTTGACCAAAGACGCTATTCGGGCCACGCTGATTTCCCGTTTGCCGACGGCGGACACCGAGGGCGCGTTGGCGTTGGAACTTGCCTGCTTTAACCGCTTGGCAAAATCCAATCTGCGCGGTATGGGTTTGCGCCGTTTGTTCGAGGAAATACCCGAACTTATCAAAACGGTTGCGCCGTGTATGTTGATGAGTCCTATCACCGTTTCGCAGTATTTAGAGGCGCAAAACGGGTTGTTTGATTTGGTTATTTTCGACGAGGCGTCGCAAATACCGACGGCGGAGGCGATATGTTCGATTGCGCGCGGGAAGGCGTCGATTATCGTGGGCGACCCCAAACAGTTACCGCCGACCAGCTTTTTCCAAAGCGTGTATATGGACGAGGACAATTTGGAAAACGAGGATATGGAAAGTTTGTTGGACGATTGCTTGGCTATCAATATGCCCCAGCGCCATCTCACTTGGCATTATCGGAGCAAGCACGAAAGCTTGATTGCCTTTTCGAATTTGACCTATTACGACGGACGGCTTTGCACTTTCCCCTCGCCCGACGCGCTGGAAAGCAAAGTCAAGTTCGTGTACGTGGAAGACGGTCTGTACGACAGGGGCTTTACCAAACGTAACAAAACGGAGGGCGACGCGCTGGTTGAAGAGGTAATTCGGCGTTTGTCCGACCCCGTGCTTTGCAAATCCAGCCTCGGCGTCGTTACTTTTAGCAACGTGCAAAAAGAATATATCGAACGCAAGTTGTCCGCGGAAATTATCCAGCGTAGATTAGAAACCGAGGCGTACGAACGCGAAGAACCGCTGTTCGTTAAGAACTTAGAAAACGTACAGGGCGACGAACGCGACGTGATACTTTTCTCGGTATGTTACGGACCGGATAGACTGGGCAGGCTTTCGTTGAATTTCGGACCGCTCAATCAAGCGGGCGGTTGGCGCAGGCTCAACGTAGCGGTATCGCGCGCGAGAGAGGAAATGGTGGTGTTCTCGTCAATGACGGGGGCAATGATAGATTTGTCCAAGACCAACTCTAAGGGCGTGGCGGGCTTAAAGGCATTTTTGGATTTTGCGGAAAAAGGCAGAACGAATTTGGCGATTTCGTCGGGCAATCTCGTTGCGAAAAAGGCGGGGTTGGGTAAATATATCGCTGAAGAACTTGCTTCCTACGGCTACGAATGCCGTTACGACTTGGGTGTTTCGGGGTTCAAAATCGACGTAGCGGTGGTAGACCCGAAAAACAGGCAAAACTTTATTCTTGCCATTCTTTGCGACACCCCCAACCGTTTTTCCGTGAAGGATAGAAACGTGTTGCAAATACAAACCTTAAAACGCAACAACTGGAACGTAGTAAGGCTGTTCACCGTCAATTATTACAACAATCCCAAACGCGAAATTAAAAAGATAAAGGACCTGTTGGATAAACTGACGGGCGCGGATAAAAAGGGCGGAGCGGAATTAAACCGCGCGAAACGCCCGTACAAAAAAGCGACGCTTACCGCTCGTTATGAAAACGCGAATTTCGTTACCTTAGGCGAAAACGACAAGGAAATTATCGCACGCTTAAAAGCGATTGTTACCGCGGAAGAACCTATTTCGCACGATTTCCTCGTTCGGCGGTGTTTGTCGAGCTTGGGGATAACCAAGTACGGAACGAAGGTCGAGGCGCGTATGCAGGCGCTTATCGGGCTTTGCGCATTTAAGTTTGAACGCATTTTTAATATCCCGTTCTATCGCAAAACGGATAAATACGCGAATTTTGAAAAATACCGCACGGAAACGGGCGAACCGCTTAGGAAACAGGAAACGGATTATACGCCGTACGAAATTGTGGCTATCGTGCGTAGTGCGCTGGAAGATAAAGTCGCGCTGTATATGGAAGAAATCGTCACTATCGTAGCGTCCGTGTTGAAGATAGCCAAACCCAGCGAAAAGACGGTGGCGTATATCAACGATTGCGTGGGGTTAGGCGAAGAACGCGGACTGTTCGTGCGTTCGGTATCGGATAGAATTACCTTGGCGTAAAAAAATGCAAACACAAAAGATGGAACAAGAGAATTTGGAACAGGCGGAAGATAAACTTTTCAACTTCCGTCCGTTCCTATTTTTCGCCGTCTTTTTCCTGTTGGGCATAATTTTCGCTTGCTTACGGCAAACGCAAAAAGTGACGAACAGCGTGCTTTGGCTGTTCGTGTTCTTTATCTTTCCGTTAATCTTTTCTCGAAGCTGGAAACGCTTTCGCACCGTTTGTTTGGGGATATGCGCGCTGATTTTTGCGTTTTCACTCGGCTGTAATTCGTTCTTAACGCAAACGCGGGAATTTACCGATTGCGGATACTACCAAGACGCGTGCGTGGTCAGCGGTAGAGTGGTAGAACTAACAAGACGGGAGGACGGAATTTGCTTGACGCTGGATAAGATTACGGTGGACGGCGAAAACGAGAAAAGTAAACTCGTCGCATACCTGCCTGCCTCGTTTGAGGATAGCGTGCATATTTCCGACGAGGTTTTGTTAACGGGCAAAGTGGTTACGAATACCCGCATTTTCATTTCGGGGGAACTTCGCGCGTACGCGATAGAGAAAGACGCGCCGTACACGCTTTACGCCGACGACGGCGTCGTTACGGGCGAAAGTGCGAACCTGTTTTTGCGGATTCGGGAAAGGATACGGCAAACCGTATATAAAGGAATGGACGAAACGCCCGCTTCCTTTACGATGGCGTTGTTGACGGGGGATACTGACGGGATAGGTGAGGGGTTGCTTGAAAATATCCGTTACGGCGGGATAGCGCATATCTTTGCGGTATCGGGCTTGCATATCGGCGCACTGTACGCCTTTTGCATATGGCTTATGCAAAAGGGAAAACTGTATAAAATTCACGCCGTATTCCGGTTTTTAATTATAGCAACCGTCTTGCTGTTTTACGGCGGAGTTTGCGGGTATTCCTCGTCCGTCGTCCGCGCAATCGTCACCTGTTTGGCGTTGTATGCAACCAAACTAATCGGGCTGGGCGACGATATTTCCGAACGGATAGGTCTTGCCTGTATCCTCGTACTGCTCATATCGCCCGTCAGCGCGTATACGGTAGGGTTTCAGCTTTCCTTTTCGGCGTGCTTAGGGATAGCGTGGCTCGCCCGTCCGATTCGCCGAGTGTGTTTCGTTTTGATAGGTGAAAATAAGCGGGTCAAAGACGATAAACCGCTTACCATTTGGCAGTCCTGTTATCGCGGAGTAATCACCTTTTCGCGGTAACCTTATCCGCACAGCTCGCCACCGCACCCATTTTATACCGCGCGTTCGGGTATTTATCGGGTTGGGGTTTGTTGCTAAACTGTATTTTCGTACCGCTAATCTCGCTAGTGTTTTCCTTTTTACTGCTCGCGGTGTTTTTGGCGTGTTTGTGCTCGGGGTTGGCGGTCGTGATATTGTATATACCCAACCTACTGCTAACCACCGCGCTGTTGCTTTTTGAAACGGCGGATTTTTCGGCGTTCGTTTTGACGGGGTTTACCGTGACGGAAGTAAGCGTGGTAACTTATTATTTAGCGTTGCTGTTTGCGACGGACAAGTTTAATATCAAAGCTTGGCAAAGCCGAATTGTAAGCGGTTGTTATTTCGCGTTATGGCTCACCGCTTTGATAGTAGCAAATTTGTAAAAAGGAAACTAAGCCCGTTTCCTTGCTTTTTTTTGAAAAATATGCTATAATATCAAGAAATAGGACGAAACGGAGAAAAAATAGGAGGCGCGTTGTAGATGAAATATGCGGATTTGCGAAAATTCACTGATGAAAACGGGGCGCAATCTATTTATTTATTCGAGGGCGAGGAGGTCTTTTTCAGAGAAAAAGGCGAGGCGTTTATAAAGTCCAAATTCGTCCAAGAACCTATGCTGGATTACGCGTCGTTTGAAGGGAACGCGTTAAAGGGCGAGGGGATAAAAGTGTTGACGGACGCTTGGAACAGTTTTCCGTTCGTCAGTCAAAAACGCTTGGTGCGCGTTCGGGAATTTTACCCTACCGAAAAGGAATACGAAAGCTATTTGAAACGCTTTTTCGAAACCCCGTCGCAAAGCGGTATTTTGCTAATCGTCAACAGCACGAAAACCAAAATGGGAAACGCGAAACTTTCTTCGAAACCCAACGTAACGCTTATCGACTGTTCGCGCGCGGACGAAGAAACGATAAAAAAATGGATATACGTCACCTGCAAACGCGAGGGCGTATACGCGGACGGCGTAACCTGCGGTAAAATCGCCTCGTACTGCGTTTTGGATATGGCGAGAATCGCGATGGAAACGGAAAAACTTTTGGGTTATTGCAGAGCCGAGGGTTTGGAAAAACTCACCGACGAGGTGGTGGACGCGCTTGTGTACCCCGACGCCGAGTATAAAATTTACGAGCTGGCAAACGCATTGTCGCGTAAAAATTACGGTGCGTTTATGCGTATTGTCAACGATTTATCCACGAAAGGCTTTAACGAATTATCCTTGCTATCCGCGCTCGCCTCGCATTTTAAGACGGTGTACGAGGTTTCAATGGCGAAAGGGAGCGACAGGGAGGTTGCGGTATCGCTTGGGTTAAAGGAATTTGCGGTGCGAAAAAACCGTGAACAAGCAAGCGGGCTGACTTCGGCACAACTTTTGAAAATTTACGGGGATATTTACGGCGCGATAAGCGAGATAAAATGCGGAAAACTTACGCCGTCGTCCGCACTCAAAAAGGTAATCGCGGTATTATTTTTTGCAAATTGCTGAAAAGATAAAAAAAGTTGAAACAAACGCTTTATTTTTTGCAGAATATTTTATATAATAATGGTAAGGGGATTTGATATTTCCTTATATTTACGGAGGTTATTATGGCAATCAACTTATTGTCGATAAGCGATAGATTGAGCCTGCTCAAAGACAGGCTCGTCGGGTTTTTCGCCGATTTTCAGGTGATTTTCGGCGTGGAAATTTTTTGCTTTTTCCTGCTGATTTTCTTCGTTTCTAAGGTTTTAAGGGATAACGACGCAACCAAGCTTATGTTTATTTACTGGTTGCTTATCCTGCTTAGCGGAGCGTTGAATATCTTCGCGGAAACGCTAATCGATACGCGGTTTTTCCTGTTCTTCATTATTCTCATTTCGGCGTTTATGCTTATTTTGTTCAACGTCGAAGTGAAAAAGAGCTTGTGGGACGTCCACACGGTTAAGGACGGTTCGACGGAAAAATTATTAGGCGGGAACGCGGAAATCCGTCCGCAAGCGGACACGGAGCGTTGTATTACCAACATCATCAAAGCCTTGCAAAACATGTCGAAAAACAACGTGGGCGCGCTTATCGTTTTGTCAAAAGGTAGCCTGCCCAAACAGGTCTTGCAAAGCGGTGTGGAAATCGACGCGGAAATATCTACCCAGCTTATTGAGGGCGTGTTCTTCCCCAAAGCCCCGTTGCACGACGGAGCGCTCGTTATTCACGGACACAAAATTCAGTCGGCGGGTTGTTTCTTGCCGTTGACGCAAAAGACGAGCTATCCCAAGGAATACGGTACGCGTCACCGCGCGGCTATCGGCATAACGGAAGTCGCCAACGTTATCTCGTTGGTGGTTTCGGAGGAAACGGGGATTATTTCCATTGTCAAACAGGGCAATGTAACGCGGTATGCAGATTACGATATGTTGACGGACGCGTTAAAGGATTATTACTGGCAAGAAATGCCGTTGACGGACAAAAAACGCGGAGGTAGCGCAAGATGAAATTTATGCAATTTTTGAAAAAAGTATTTATCTCGAAATTTTGGATAAAAGCGCTGTCTTTGCTGTTGGCGCTGTTCGTGGTGGTTTTGCTTAATATAGGCTAAGGTAAGAGAATTTGAGAGAAATTGAGGGTTGTGAGGAATAGTTATGGCAATTAAAGTATGTAAATTCGGCGGTACTTCAATGGCGGACGGAAACGTCATTTTACAGTCCGCAAAAATCGTAGAGGCGGATAAGGAACGCCGTTACGTCGTCGTTTCCGCGCCGGGCAAACGCTTCGGCGGGGATATTAAAATGACCGATTTATTGTATAAATGTTCGGACGAATACGAAAGCGGGGATTTAGAGGCTTTTAAGCAAACTTTTGCAAAAATCCGTACCCGTTTTTTAGGCATTGAAAAGGAAATCGGCAAAGATTTGGATATGCAATCGGCGCTGGATTTGGTCGAAAAAGAAATTTTAGCCGGCGCAGGCAGAGATTATTGTGCGTCGCGCGGTGAATACCTCTCGGCAAAAGTTATGTCGGCGGTTTTGGGTGTACCGTTTATTGACGCAACCGAGTTCGTGCGGTTTGATAAGGACGGTATTTTAGACGAAAAAACCTTCGATTTAGCCAATCAAGTACTTTCGCAATACCCGCGCGCCGTAATCCCCGGTTTTTACGGTTTGGGTTATGACGGAAAGGTAAAAACCTTTTCGCGCGGTGGCGGGGACATTTCGGGCTCTATCGTTGCGCGCGGTGTGATGGCGTCTTTGTACGAAAACTGGACGGACGTGAGCGGTTTTTACGCTTGCGACCCGCGTATCGTCGATTCGCCCGCTTGGATTTCCGAGCTTTCGTACGAGGAGCTTAGAGAACTTTCGTATATGGGCGCGAACGTGTTACATAGCGAATCTATCTTCCCTGTAAAAAGCGCGGGTATCCCTATCCGTATCTGCAACACCTTCCGTCCGCAAGACGCGGGTACTTATATAGTAAAAAATTCCACGCGTAATTTCAGGGAAAACGTCGTTACGGGCGTTGCGGGGAAAAAGGACTTTACCGTTATTTCCTTGGAAAAATCTATGATGAACAACGAAGTCGGGTTTGTGCAAAAGGTGCTTGCGGTTATCGGCAAACACGGTGTTTCGTTCGAGCATTTACCCTCGGGCGTAGACACGATGTCCCTTGTTATCGACAACGCGTACCTCAAAAACGGCGTTCAGCAAATACTTATCGAGGAAATCAAAGAGGCGGTGCATCCCGATAAAATTTATACGCACGAAAATATCGCGTTAATCGCGACCGTGGGTTACGGTATGGCGAAAAATATCGGTACTTCCGCACGGTTGTTTACGGCAATTTCCAACGCAGGTATTAACGTGATTATGATAGACCAAGGTTCGAGCGAAATGAACATTATCGTCGGTGTGGAGAACGCCGATTGCGCGGGTTGTATCTCGGCAATTTATAATGAGTTTTTCAAAAAGGGCTAAACTTATGAATATTTATACGGTGGACTTACAAAAACAATACGGCTTAAAAGGCGGGCTTCTTTCGGTGCTGGCGGTAGATTATCCTTGGGATAATAAAGACAGCGCGCCGAACTGGAAACGCCCCGCGGTAATCGTTGTGCCGGGCGGTGGCTATGCATTTACCAGCAAACGCGAGGCGGAAATAGTTGCGCTAGAATTTTTAGCGCGCGGTTTTCACGCGTTCGTACTCAATTATTCGGTCGCTGGGGAAGAGGGATATTGCTATCCCGAACAGCTTATCGAGCTGGGCGCGTCGGTGGATTATATCAAAAAGAACGCCGATACGCTTTGCGTAAACAAGGACGAGGTGTTCGTCGTCGGGTTTTCGGCGGGCGGACATTTAACGGCGAATCTTGCCGTGGAATATGCGTCCGTCAGCGAAAAAGCGGGGCAAACGCTGGATTGTAAACCGACGGCGGTAGGGCTTGCATATCCCGTTATTTCTAAAATCCACGGTCATCAAGGCTCGTACGAATACTTGCTTTACGGGTATTCGGACGAGGCAAAAGCAGAGCTTTTGAAAACCTTGAACTTAGACGAGGCGGTAAACGAAACCACCGCGCCCGCATTCATTTGGGCGACGGGGCTGGATAGCGTCGTGCCTAGCGACAACGCGCTTCGTTTTGCGATGGCGTTGGATAAACACAAGGTCGCGTACGAATTGCATATATACCCCCGTTGCGACCACGGCGCGTCCACGGGTAAGCTGGAAATCAATACCGTTTGGGAGAACGCGTCGGTACACGATTATAAGCGTATATCCAAATGGCTGGACGATTGCGTAGAATTTTTCAGTATGTACTGCGTAGAATCGCTTTCATAAAAAACGAAAGGAAAAGCGTGGCTTGAATAAAGCCACGCTTTTGATTTTTAGGATATATGCTCTAAATAGTTTAACCGATAAAATTCGCTTGCGTTAAGGTGTAAACCATAGTACCCAAGCCATACGAAATCGGCGCTTCGTATCTAAGCATTACGTTGCGGTATTTATTGTTATTCGCGTCGGTGGTTTTTGCAATCCATACCGTCTGCGATTGCCCCGCGTTTTTCGCGTTAATGCTAAGCGTAATCGGATAATAGGAAATATCGTCCTTAATTTCCTTGTTCTCGTCTACCGATTGAAAGGTGAAATCGTCTGCAACGGATAAAGTATTGATAGTCGCTTTGATTTGCTGAACGGCTTCTGAATAGGGCGCGTACACGAGCAAGGTAGGCGAAGTCGTCGTGGTGGGGTTAATCCCGCGGAGCGCGAACAAAAGCTGTTCGTTGTCTAAATACGAATATTTTTTCGCGTCCTTATCGCTAATTTCGATTGTATTCGTCATCTTGTAACCCGCGTCGTTTTCCGTCTTTAACAGGTTGTAAACGGTAGCGCTGTCGCTAGCATAATCCACCACGGCTTTGGTGTGCGTTTTCCAACCGTTAAAATCGGTGTTTGCGTCAATTTCGCTGTTGACGGGAGAATGGCTTATAATTTCCTTTTCCGAATACACGGGCTTTAACGCGTTTGCGGAATTTTGAAATATCACTTTTGAAGTAACGCTGTCTTGGAGCGCAGGGCTTTTCCCCGTTCCGTAATCGTACACCGCCGTCACGGCAAGCGAAGTGGTGTAGATGTAGTTGTTACCGTCTTTTTCTAGCTTGGTGGTGTAAGTACCCGTATAATCCGCCGAGTAATATCTTGCCGAACCCGCGTCCGCGGTGTTCGTGGTTACCTTATAGGTAAGCTCTTCTAAAACGGTAGCGGAAGGGGTGTTCATATCCTTATGCCAGTATTCGCTGAACTGTACCTTTTGGTTGTTGTTGGTACACGAGGCGAAAAGCGACGCACCCGCAAGTAAAGCGGTGAATGCCAAAATACTTTTTCTTTTCATAGTTTTTGTTCTACCTTTACCGCGAAAACGCGAAGTTTTCGCTTAAAAATTTCCTTAACGGTATTATTATACCACATATTTTCAGATTTGTAAAAACAAAATACCGATTTCTTAAAAATTCTTGTGAAAAAAAGCTGAAATTTTCCCTATAAATATGTTATAATAGTAATAGGTAAGTAAAAATGAAAGGAGCGCGTAAATGTTGACGGCGATTAAAGCGTACACCCTTTCCGAGTGTATGGAAATTATGTCAAGCTACGCTCAACAAAGCGAAGCGCTTGGCGGGCGCAATTTAATATTTTGCGAGGACAGGCTCACGCTTATAGCCGAGCGCGCTTTGACGGCGCGTATGGGCGGTAGCTTTTTCTCTACCGTATCCACTTTTTCAAGGTTTTTGAAAAAGAACGAGGCGGTGCTGAGCAAGCAAGGCTCGGTGATGGCGGTTGGGAAGATAATGACCCGCTTACAACGGGAAAATAAATTGCAGTGTTTTACCTCGGAAACGGGTATAGGTAACAACGCCAAGAGTATTTACGAAACCTTGGCGCAGTTTTCCGCGTCCGAAATCACGGGCGAGGTGTTGGACGAAAGCCTTGCGCTATTAACCGACGAGGTATTAAAGAAAAAAATCAAGGATTTGAGCGAGATTTATAAAGAATACGCGCGTTATTTATCCGAAAACGGCTTAAAGGACGAAAGCGGGTATCTTTCTATGCTTCCGTCCGCAATCCGCGCGCATAAAAATTTGAACGAAACGACGGTGTTTTTCGTTTGCTATTCCTCGTTCACCGCGCAAGCGGTAAAAACGCTTCGTGCGTGTATGGAAACGGCGAAAAGCGTCGTGGGGATTTTTTGCGGTGGCGACGAGGATATTTACACCAACCGCGCGTACAACTGTTTTTTACGCACCGCCGAGGAATACGGCAAGGTCGAGGCGCTGGATTTGGGTACGCGGTTAGACGGCGAGGCAGAAACTTTACGCAAGGGCTTGTTTAACCCTGAACGCCAAACGGAAAGGATAAAAACTACCGCAATCCGTACCTTCGAGGCGGAGGATAAAACCAACGAAGCGGAATATATCGCCGTGCAAATCCGCCGTTTGACAGCGGAAAACGCAGGGTTAAAATACCGAGATTTTGCGTTGCTCGTACCGTCGGTAGCGGAGTATTCCCTGCCGTTAAAAAAAGCGTTGGAGGAATACCGTATTCCCTATTTTATCGACGAAAAACGCTCGTTGAAAACGCATCCGCTTTCGGTGTTTTTGCTCGATTGCTTGCGCGTGGTAAAGGAAAAGTTCTCGCCCGTAGCCGTGCAATCGCTTACGCAAAACTACTTTTTCGGCGAGAGCGACGAATACCGTAACTATTTATTAAAATTCGCCAACTACCGCGGTGGCGCGAAACGCGAGATAAAAACGGGCGAGGCGGTGACAGGCGCGTTCGATTTGGAAAAATTGCAAGCGGGCAGACAGCGCTTGCTTTTGGCGACGCAAAATATCCGACCGCGCGCAAGCGGTGGGGAATACTGCGCGGTGATTAGGCGCATTTTACGGGATTTTCACACGGAAGAACGGTTGATAGAGCTTTGCGAAAAAATCGAGTTAGAACAGCAAAAGAGTTATCTTGCGAAGATAGACAAAAAATTAGACGAGCTGTTGATAGAGGCGGAAAAGTTACTTGCCCAAACGGAAATGACGGTGGGCGAGTTTTCCGCAGTGCTTTTAGACGGTTTGGACGCGACGGAAATTTCGCTCATACCCTCGAAAGCGGACGCGGTGTTTATCGGGGATATATCCGAGAGCCGAATTGAAAAGGTGCGCGTTTTGTTCGCGCTTGGAATGACGGAAGAAGTTCCGCGCGCAACCAGCGATACGGCAATCGTTTCGGATAAGGAAATATCCAAACTTGCCGAGGTAAAAACGCTGTTAGAACCCACCGTTGCGGAAGTGAATTTGCGCACCCGCGAAAGCGTTTGCTTGAATTTATGTACCTTTACGGATAGACTGTATTTATCCTATCCGTTGTCCGCGGACGGAAACGAACCCGCCGTCAGCGAAATATTTCATTATTTGGACGGTATGTTTTGCGCAAAAGACGGCGGTGCGCTCACACGAGTGAAAGACTTTACCGACGGGGATTTTCCGTATATTTGTAGCGCACCCACACCCGCGGTTAGACGGTTGTTGATAGAAAAAAATATCTACGAAAACACCAAAGCAAACGATGGTAAACGCGCCTTAAAAGCCAAGGCAAGACACTCGTCGCTATTCACCTCGCTGGATAAGTTAAGCGTTCGGCATAAACAGGAATATTTATCCAAAGGTATGGGGCAGGTATGCGTTGAACGGGGCGAAGAACTATTTTTCCGCGACGGAAAAATATCCCCGACGGCACTTGAAGGGTACTTTTCTTGCCCGTTTAGAAACTTTGCCGAACGGGGCTTGAAATTAAAGGAACGAGACGAAACGGCGGTGCTTGCCGTGGATACGGGTAATTTCGTACACGAGCTTTTGGAGATTACGACGAAACAAGCCGAAAGTATAAGTTCGGAAGAAGAACTGTACGCGTTCGCAATCCGCGAAGGCGAGAAGTTATTGCAAAAACCTATTTACGCCTCGCAGTCGGACACCGCGCCCGGAAAATTCTTTTCTCAAAGATTGTTAGAGGAAGGCGCACAAGTCGCACTCGCCGTGTTCCGTCAAATAAAAAATTCCGAATTTACCGTAGAAGAAACGGAGAAAAGCGTGGCGACGGAAACGCTTCGCGGGAAGATTGACCGCGTGGACGGTACGCAAAAATTCGTGCGCGTGATTGATTATAAAACGGGCGCAATCGACGATACCGCGGGTTCGTATTATACGGGCAGGAAATTACAAATGCAACTGTATATGTCCGCGCTCAAAGGCGAAAGAATACCTGCGGGCGTGTTCTATTTCCCCGCATCCGTGGAATATACGGACGGCGACGAGGGTAGGTTTAGAATGAAAGGTTTCTTAAACGGCGACGAGGACGCGCTTCGCGCGGGCGATAAAACGCTGACCGAGGCGGACAAGCAAAGCGAGTATTTCCCCGCGTCTTTGAAAAATAACGCGCGTAGCAAACGGGTTATGCCTGAGGAAGTTTTCCGCGATTTCCTCGATTATTCGGTGTACGCGTCCCGTCAGGCGTGCAAGGAATTGAAAGAGGGGTATATCGCGCCCTCACCGTACGGAACGGGCTGTCAATACTGTAAATTCGGCGGTATGTGCGGGTTTAACAGCGAAAAGCGCGCACCGAGAAGCGAACCGAATATCGAGCCTGCGGAAATCGCGGAAATCGCGAGAACCGCGCGCGAGGGTAGGGAGGATTAAAAATGGACGAAAATAAAATTCCCGCGAGCCGTTTCACCGCCGAACAGCAAAAAGCGATTGACGCGACGGGCAGAACGATTGTTTCCGCCTCGGCGGGTAGCGGTAAAACGACGGTAATGATAGAAAAAATTATCCGCTTGATTTGCGGTGGCGAGAGCGTGAGCAACCTTTTGGCCGTAACTTTTACGAAAAAAGCGGCCTCGCAAATGAAAGAAAAATTACGCAAGGCGTTGATTAAGACGATTAACGACCCTGCGACTCCGCCCGCACGTCGAGCGACGCTTAAAAAGCAGTTGGAAGAAGTGCCGTCCGCGGATATTTCCACCATACATTCCTTTTGTTCTAAGCTTATCCGTTCTCATTTTTATTCGGCGGGCGTGGATAACGCCTTTCGGGTAATTAACGGCGACGACGCAGAGGGGGTGGCAATGCAAAATTCCGCTTTGGACGAGCTGTTGGACGAGGGTTACGAGCAAGGCGATAAAGAATTTTTGCATTTAATTTCTACCTACTGGCGCAAAAAGAGCGACAACAATTTGCGGAAAATTTTTTTAGCGAGCTATAAACAGCTTAGAAACCGTGCCGATTATAAGGAATATTTAAGCAAAACCGAGTATTCCGAGCAGACCTTTGCAAGCGTTTGTCAGGATTTATTGTTCTTGCTCAAAGAAAAAGCGGAATATTATTTATCGCAAGTCCAGCGCGAAAAAGCGTTTTTAGAGGGTTTTGAACATTCCGCGCCGTCCTTAGCGCTTTGCGAAGAGCTTATCTGTTGCTTAGAGGAAATACGAACCGCCGAAGACTACTTTACCGCTTGCGCCTTGCAAAAACCGAGCTTTTCGGCGAAACAGCGCGCAAACAAAAAGGACACGCCTGTGTATCGGCTGTGCGTGGAACGGCTATCTGAAATCAAAAAGAAAATTTCTAAAATCTACGACGAGGAATTTGCGCCTACGCTTAGTAAAGACGCGGAACTAACCAATTTTTTCAGCGCGGGCGAAACGGCGCGCGCGATAGCGAAATATTTATTGTTGTTCGACGAAAAGTATACACAGTTAAAAGCCGAACGTGGTGCGCTTGATTATAACGATTTAGAACATATCGCTTTGAAGTTATTAAAAAATCAGGAAATAGCGGAGGAGCTTCGCGCGAAATATAAATACGTGTTCGTGGACGAATACCAAGACGTCAACCCCGTGCAAGAGGAAATTATTTCGTTAATCGGCGGGGAAAATATCTTTCTCGTCGGCGACGTTAAACAGGCGATTTACGGTTTTAGAGGCAGTAAATCGGAGTATTTCGTGCAAACGCAACGCGCGTTTGAAAAGGGTAAGGGCAACGCCTTACAAATGACGAGCAATTTCCGCAGTAGCGACGCTGTTTTAGATGCCGTAAATTCGCAGTTTTGCTTGGCTATGACGAAACAAACCTCCTCTGTGGACTATCAAAAAGATTCGTATATGCAACGCGGGAACGGGTATTTAGAGGGCGACGGCAGGGTACAAGTTCACTTTTTACCCGAAATAGAAAAAGCGGAAAAACAAAAACGCGGGGTGTATTCCGTGCGCGACCGCGCCGAGAAAAACGAGGGAGAGGACAGCGTTTTTGCGAACCTTATCTACCAAATTATCCAGGACGAGCTGGCGAAAACTTGGTATGACAGCGACGAAAAACGCTATAAGCGGGTGCGGTATAGCGATATCGCGATTTTATCGCGCAAAAAACAGGGACAAATCGCCAAAACAGTGGCCTCGCTGTCAGCAAAAGGTATTCCCGTCACCTCTGCGTCGGCGGTGAATATTTGCGAGTTTTCCGAGATAAAAACGCTTATCGACTGGCTGGTCCTTATCGATAACGCCGAGCAGGACATACCGCTTTGTAGCGCGTTGTTGTCCGCTTGTGAAAATTTGACCTTTAACGAGTTGGCGGATATTCGTTTAGCGTATACGGAGGAAAAGTTTTTCCGTAGCGCGTGTGAGCGATACGCAGAGGAAAAAACGGACGAAATTTCGCATAAACTTCGCCGTTTTTACGCGTATTACGAGGAAATGAAACGCCTTTCTACCGTGCTTAGCGCAGGGGAGCTGTTGACGAAAATTATTTCGCAAACGCGTATGGAGGCAAGACTTTTAGAACTAGACAACGGCGTTGCTTGCTTAAAACGAATCCACCGCTTTATCGACGAGGCTTCCTCGCCCGAACCGCTTAGCGTACACGCGTTTTTAGAACGCCTGCGCGACGCTTCGTATAAAATCGAATACAGCGAAAACGGCGGTGAGGACTCGGTAAAGGTACTTACAATGCACTCGTCCAAGGGCTTAGAATATCCCGTCGTGATTATCGACGATTTGAACGCTTCGTTTCGGGGCGCAGACCACGACGAAGTGTTGATTGAGGAAAAATACGCGCTTGCCCCCAGAGCGTTTGACAGCGAAAAAATGCTAAAAACCACCACGCTTTTGCGTCGGCTTTGCGAGTATAAACAGGTACGCGAATCGGTAAAAGACGAGTTGAATTTATACTATGTAGCATTGACCCGCGCAAAATTCGCGTTGCATTTACTTTTCAAGAAAAGAACGCTTGCGCCCGATATCAAATACGCACATTCGTTTGCCGATTTCACCGATTTTTCCGTTTGGGAAGGGTATATCGTGGACGATAACTTAACGTTGCTGGAAAAGCAAGAACGGACGGCTATGCCCTTTGCGCCCGAAAAGGACTTGGAGGATAGCATACTCAGCGCGTTTTTATGGCGGTACACGTATACGGGCTATGAAAATTTACCCGTCAAGAGTTCGGCTACGCAACTTATGGAAAAATACGACGAAACGGCTTACGCGGTGCAGGAAACAATCGAAAATGCGCACGGCGAACGGGTGGACGACGAGGTGGAAAGCTTAACGGAAGGCTTGGACGCGACGGATACGGAACGGGGTATCGCCTACCACGCGTTTTTGGAAACGCTGGATTTTGAAAAGATTTATAATGCCGACGGAACGCGCATAAAAGACGGTGCGCTTTTGGCTGTCGTGGAACAAACGCTTGAAAAAATGCGACTTGCGGACGGGGAAAACGCGCGCTTGCTTTCAGTGGAAAAACTCGTTGAAATTTTGTCAAGCGGAGCGTTCGACGGTTTGCAGGGGAAACGGCTGTATAAAGAACAGCAGTTTTTGGTTTCCTTGCCCGTGAAAGACACTTACGGCAAAAAGACGGGTGAAAACAGCGAACTTCTTCGTCGGGACAGCGGGGAAGAAATGCTTTTTCAAGGCGCAATCGACCTGTTGGTTATCGGCGAGAACGAGGCGCAGATTATTGATTATAAATACTCGAAAAAGACTGCTCAACAGCTCGTCGAGCATTACAAACCGCAACTTGATTTATACCGCCAAGCGACTGCGAAAATCACTAAAATCCCGCAGGAAAAAATCCGTTGTATTATCGTGAATATATATAAAGGTTTTCAAACGGAAGTCGAATAAAATTTCGGTAAAATTCGAGATATTTTGACAAAAGAATAAAAAAAGACGGCTCGCTTTTTGGCAATAGTGAAAAGGAACTATTTCAAAAAGGGGGCCGTTATAATGAGCTGGGTTTGGGCCGTGGGCGAAAAGCTTGCGTTTGAGGGTGGAGCGATAACGCTCGTATTTTTCGTTTTGGCGGTGTTAGGCGGGGTGGTATACCCGATTATTTTTTTGTGTATTTGTGCGAGAAAGGGAATAAAAAACCGTAGGGAAAAACGCAGGGCAATCGAGAGGAAACTCAAATACACCCTGCCTGAAAAAGATAACGCGTTTATAAGGTCGAGATTAAACACCGTCTTAAAATCCTCGGAAAACGAAACGGGGGAAGCGGGAGCGAATGCGGAAAAATACTTCCGTTTAGAATACGCGCGCAAGCTGTTAAACGCCTTGAAAAACGCAAGCGTAAGCGTTGCCGAACGCTTGGAAATTACAGAGCTTTCGGCGCTGTTCGAGGCGTACCTTAAAAAGACGGAATGGAAAATGGCGGAGGTAAAAACCGTCAATGACGCACTTTCCCGTACCTTGAAACTTTGCGCGAAATATTCCGTTTCAGTTAGTTAAATAGGGTAAATGGCGCGAGGGAGAGCGTGAGTTTAATTAAGTTTTTTTCGGCAATCGCGTTTTTCAAAACGGGACGCGTAATCAGCTGTAAGGCGGGGGCAGGTATGCGTTGACCGAGCGGATAAGGTAAATTTTTACGCAAAATCACGGCGTCTGCGCAAGAAAGAACCGCGGAAAAGGGTATTGTCGCGTTTTTATCGGTGATGAGGGCGGTTACGCGCATATTTTCTCGCTGGATTTTTTTAATTTCGCCTAAATATACGCCCGTGAACGCGTACACGGGTAGCCCGATTGAGAGTTTCACCGCATTCTTAGGGATTACGGGTCTAAGCGAAGAGAGCTGAACGCGAAAGTCCTCGATAGCAAGGATAGCGCTTGCATTTACGGCGAATTGTTCGCGAGCGTTAGTTTCGCAAAAAAGATATTTAATCGCGCCTGTTTTTAACGAAACGCCGAGCTGATGGCAAGTACCGCGAGGCATTTGGTTTAGATAAAGGGTATTTTGGAGAATATTCATAAATTCACCTCCTTACGACATAGAGTATAAACGGCGTAGTAAGACGAAAAAAGGGAGGGTTAGGCTTTTTTTGAGGAAATTTGAAAAAAGTATATAAAAACACTTGCCAAAAAGCGAAAAGTTTGATAAAATAACGCAAGTGAAAGATGAATATTGGGGATTCGCCAAGCGGTAAGGCAATGGACTCTGACTCCATCATTCGGGTGTTCGAATCACTTATCCCCAGCCACATAAATTAGCACATTTGTCTAAACGATAAATGTGCTAATTTTTTGCGTTTTTGGGGCTTTTTAAGCCCTTTTTTGATTATTTTGATAAATTTTTGATAATGAGAAATCAAAAACGACGTGATTAGGTTGTCTAAATTCCTAAAAACACCGTTTGACTTTTTTATTAACTAACCTTAATTAAGTACAACATTTTACACTCCCACGACGGGACTTGAACCTTAAAATTATGATTAAGGAGATAAAAATGTTTGAAAAATTTTATTAAAAGTGTTAGAATAGATTAAAAGATAGTTTTGGTTTATACTATTTTAGCATTTCAATAAAATAAGAAAAACACAAAGGAAAAAGATATGAGTTATACGGCTGAACAATTTTATAATATTATCGACAATTGTTATAATAAGGGCATAAAGTATGGTGACAATATTTGTGATATAATGAGGGAAATTACAGATCAAATTCCCGCTCATGATATGCCTGTTCATGAAAAAGTAAAAATATCGCAAAAGATTTTAGGTGTACTTTCTCAAGAAGAAAGAAAA
>JAZSPG010000004.1:0-9200 GCA_045537295.1 Candidatus Scatosoma sp.
CCCAAACGACTTTAATTTTTCGGCAATCGCGCGCAGATTTTGTAGCTTAGGCTCTATTCCCGTAAGATTGCCCGCCTCCACTTCGTTGATAATCAAATTGTCCGTGTATTTAAGACAGGGCAACACCTTTTGATAGCGCGTCGAGTTTTCGCTAACGAGGTCGATAGAGGTTTTTATGCCCCGTTTTTGCGCCTCCGCGAGTATTTTTACCCCGTCGCCCTCGTCCACTTTATCGAGCAACAGAAAATACCCCAAATGCAACATTTTCACCTGCAACTTATCAAACGGAAAATTATCGTACCCGAACGCACCGTTCGCACCTGCGTAGGTAAAAAAGGTACGCTGACCGCCCGAAACGCTCATTACGTCGGTAAAGCTCGTTTTGTCCTTGCCCGTTTCAATCAGCGTAATATCTACGCCGTTTTCGTTCAGCACGGTTTTTACGAACTCGCCTTCTTCGTCCGCGCCGACAAGCCCGACCGCCTTGACGGGCAAATCGGGGTCGATACGCTTTAAGTCCACCGAAACGTTGGGGACGCAACCGCCTACCGCTTTGGAAACGCTTAAAATTTTCGTAAGCTCGCCAGCGCAGGGATAGGCGGAAATTTCATTGAGTTTGTCTACGAGAATTGTTCCCGCAACCGCAATACCGCTAATACCGCTTTTCATCTTAGTTACATTCCGCAACCAACGGTCCTGCTAATTCTTTCAAGAAGAACAGTCTGCCCGCAAGCGTAGGGATATACGACGAGGTAATCCAAGGCGTCGTACCGTGACGAAGCGTCATCCAAAGGGACATACCTTGCCATTGCATACCGCGACCGAGCGTACCGTCCGCACCGCCGATAGCATAATCCGCTTGCAAGAACAAGCCAGGGCCTATCGTGTTCGCACGGCAAGGTACGAGCGTCGTTCTCGACTTAAAGCTGGTGAACGCGTTTTGTTCTACGGTTAAAGGATGAATTTTCGCCGCGATTCTGTAAGGTTGCGCTTTCCATTCCGCCTCGCTCGCGTATTCACCCGCGAATTGAGGTTCCCAGAACGCGATATGGCACATTCTGCCGATACCGTATACGAGTACGAGTTTCGCGCCCGCCTTTTTAAGTTCCGCGATTTTTTCGGGATAGGTGGGAAGGTTTTCTTTGGTCGCGAAGTTTCTTTGGTTTTTAGGTACGGTCAACTCGCCGAGCGGGTTAAACAACGCCTGTTCCATAGCGTACTGGAACGCACCCGTGTTGTCGGGCGCGAGCGTGTTGCCCTCGCTGTCCGCCCATTCGTCCATATTAAAGGTGTACACGTGTTCACAGGAAACCTTCCATTCTTTGAGGAAGTATACCACCCATTTGTACATACCCATAGGACCTACGGGAAGAATAAACGCGATTTTTTCGCCCTTTTCTTTCGCAAGTCTGATTTGCATAGCGATTTCGTGACCCATATACGTTTCAAATTCGCCTAAGCTGTCGCATTGAATCGGCGTGAAGTCCTTATTCCAAAACGCCTGTCTTTCCGTTATTTTTTCGGGTGCGTCGATACACGCGTCGATTTTTTCAAAATCCCAACCCGCAGGGTAAAAACCCTCTAACGCACTGCCTTTTACCGTAGAATTAAAGTTCATAGTTTTATATCTCCTTATTATTTTTTTATTTTTTATTTTTCTTGATAAATTTTATCGACGATTTCTTGGACCTGTACCGCTCTATCCGCGTAGAAATAATCGTTCGTTCCGCTTTGAATCGTCTTGACGAACAGCGCGATTTGCTTTTCGTACAAATCCGCGTTCCCGCCAACGTACAGCGTAGGCTCGCTCACCGTTCTATTTTGCATAGCCGAATAATCGCCTTGGGGCGCGTACAAATGCGCCATCGTACCCGTTTCTTCCTGCCCCAGCGTACCTTTGCAAAGGATATACCCTTTACTGCCGTAAAGCTCTAACTTGCTTTCCGAGGCTAAATCGGGGATATTGAAATTCACGTCGATATGCCCGAGCGTTCCGCCTTTCGTCTTAAAGGCGATAACCCCGCCGTCCTCCACCTCGTACGAAAACGTTCGCGTGGAATACAGCGCTTTTACTTCCTCGATTTCGTCGTCCAAAAGGTACTCGATAAGCTCGATACAATGCACGCCTAAATCCATAATCGCTCCGCCACCGCCAAGCGCTTTTTTCTGACGCCAAGCCCCCGCTATGTCGGGATACCAACAGGAAAACTGCGCCCGCACGTTATTTACCTGACCGATTTGGTCGGCTTTAATCAACGCCTTGGCTTGCTCGTGAAGGTTATGGTATTTCATCATATACCCTATGGTGAGTTGCTTGTCCGCTTTTTTGAACGCGTCCACAAGCGCACGGCTTTGTTTGGCGTTGATACAGATAGGCTTTTCCACGAACACGTGCTTACCGTATTCAAGCGCCGTCATTGCTTGCTCAAAATGGCACATAACGGGCGTACCGATATACACGGCGTCAAGGTCGCTATTTTTCAGCATTTCCGCCTCGTCGCTGTAATACGCAACGCCGTATTTTGCTCCGATAGCCTCCGCTACGGCGGGTACTCTGTCCATCACCGCAATTAGCTCGGAATTTTTGTTTTTAAGTATCGCGGGAATGGTACGTCTATCCGCAATTCCGCCCGCGCCGATAATCCCCCATCTCGTTTTCATCTTTTCCCAGCTTTTACGGCAATAAACGTTTTGCCGTACCTTTCAAATATACTTGGCATTGACGGAAACCCTCGGCGTAATCCGCTCCGCATTGATACCCGCGGTAACGCGAACAGGTACGCACCATATCCGCAAAATCGATATTGTCGTGTTCGCGCATCCAAACGAGCTGGCTTTCGTGACATTCCAGCATTTCAAGTTTCAAATCAATTTCTTCGGAAACATCCACGTATTCAGTGGGATTGAAGTTTACGCCCGCAAGCGTGTCCATATAATAAATAGGTACGAGTTTTGCTACCTTATTCACCTTGGTGGGATAATTCGGCAAAGTTGCCGTAAAGCTTGCGTCGAACACCAGCCGAGATACTGCCGTATGGTCGGGCATATAATCGTTAGGGTCGTGCGTGATAATCACGTCGGGGTCGGCGTAGCGGATAATATCCACCATCTTATCGCGAGCCTCTTTGTTGTTATCGTAAATTTCCAAATCGTCGAAACCGCCGTAAATTACTTCGATTCCCGCTAATTTCCCAGCTCTTTTCGCTTCGTTCGCACGAATAACCCGCAATTCGTCGGGCGGAATAATTACGTGCCCTAAATTCCCCGAGGATGTGTGGCAAACGATTACCGTATCCCCGCGCTTTACGCATTTTGCAAGCGTACCGCTACAAGCAATTTCTACGTCGTCGGGATGACAGCCGACAGCTAAAATTCTCATATACTTTACTCCTTTTTATCCTTTCCTATATTGTATCACGCGCGCGCAAATTTTACAATGGCACAAAGTCCGCAAAAAGAGTAAAATATTCCGCCCTATTTTTTGTTATAAAATAATTGACATTTAAGCTTTTTCGTGGTATGATACTGGTATGGAAAAAAAGTATTACAGGCATAAAATTGAGAATTTGTTGGTAATCAACAGGATTATCACCATTCACTATTTCGAGTTTGCGAAAAACTTCACGTTTGAAGAGGAATCGCACGATTTTTGGGAAATCGTTTACGCGGACAAGGAAAGCATTTTTTGTACGACGGACGGCGAGGAAGTATTGTTAAACGAGGGCGAAATTCTTTTCCATAAACCCAACGAACGACATTCCTTGCGCGCGAACGGGAAAAGCGCGCCCAACGTGTTTATCATTTCGTTCGAATGTAAAAGCGAGGCGGTACGGTTTTTTGAAAACCGTAAATTCGTTTTAGATAAAGGTCTGCTCCGTTTTATTTACGCGTTAATCGAGGAAGGGAAAAAGACCTTTCACCTGCACTATTCCGACCCAGAACTTAAAAAGATGTCGCTACTTGAAAAGCCCACGCTTGGCGGACAACAGCTCATCAAAAACTACTTGGAAATTTTGCTTATCGATTTGATGCGAAGCGAAACGGAAAAGGAAGACGCCGAAGTGGTATTTTTACCGCACGAAAAGCTGGGCGAACAGGTCGCCAAACAAGTCGTAGCGTTTTTGAAAGAGCATATACACGAACGCTTGGAAATTGCGGATATTTGTAATGCCTTAAACTATAACAAATCGTATATTTTCGAGCAATTCAAAAAGGCGACGGGACATTCGGTAATGGCGTATTTTACTAGGTTGAAAACGGAAAAAGCCAAAAAATTATTGCGAGAAACGGAACTGTCCGTTACGCAAATTGCTGACGCGCTGGCGTTTGACACCCCTAATTATTTTTCTAAAACTTTCAAAAAAATAACGGGTTACACCCCGTTACAGTATAAAAAAATGCATAGGAGGTAATTTTCTTTTTATTAAAAATTGAATAAACTATCTATAATTATATTCAAGCTGTTTGTTATTTTGTTTTGTGTGATTAGAAAATAGAGTTGTAGCGTAAAACGCCGTGTTTCGTAAAGAAACACGGCGTTTTGCATTATTCGTTATTTATTATTCTTTGTCTTGGTCATTTTCGGTCTTTTCGACGCGCTTTGCCTTTTTCTCGGTTTTCTTTTCTTTCTTTTCCGCTTTCGCGTCTACGTCTTCAAGCGTTTCGTCCGACGGTTTCACCAAAAGCAAGATGATGATTAAGATAAGCATTACGCCCGCAATCGAGAAGAGTATCACCGACGCAACGTTGTTCTTCAACCAGTTGGATTCGCCCTTGATAATCGCTGTTTCCGATTCTACGGTAACGACGGTGTACGCCGTTGCGCGTTGCGCGGGAATTTCGCCTTCCCAGAAATCCGCAAGGATTAAATATTGCCCTTCTTCTACCGTCGCAAAGCTCTTCGAGGAAGAACTCCATTTGTATTTTTCATACTTTTCTTCGCTGTGGATTCTATCGCCAGCCTCGCCGATTTTTTCAAAAAATCCGCTGTTTAACAGCGTTTCCGCCTTTACGCCGACGCGCGTTGCTAAAAGCTCCGCGTACGCTTTGAGGTATACCGACATATAATCGCCGTCCGTCACCTCCGCGTAATCGTAGCCCTTCAACGCCTCGGCAAGAGATTCGTAGGTAATCGCCGACAAATCGCTAACCGCTACGTTGGAACATTTTTCAAGGTCGATTTTATACAACGCGTATTCTTCGTTCAAATCGGTTGCGCCCACTACCGTAAAAGAGTCGAGCGAGAACGTTTTATCCAAAACTTCCGATTGCTTTCTACCGCTGGACGAGGAAGGGTCTTCTACCTTTATACCCTTGTTCTTAATCTCAAACGAGAACGAAGGTATACCCTCGATATCCCAAACGTTGCTCGCGCTTACACTCACTTCTTCGCCGTCTAAATAACACTTCATCGTGTTACCCGCTTTATCGTTCGCGAATACCTTGAACTCGTACTTACCCTCTTTTGCTACGGAAAGTTTCAAGGCATTATACGAAAGGCTGGACGAGGTCGTTTCGCTGTCCGAACCGGGTGCGCGGTAGCTAATGGTGAATTTCAAGTTACGGTAGCCGTTGTTATCGTCAATCAACCACTTAAACGAGGGGAAGTAGATATACGAGTTACTGCCCGCATACACGTCCTCGGACGCATTTTTCAGCGCCGTCTTGAAATCGATAACTTCCTGCATTTCGTCGAACCCGTCAACTAATACCGTTTGCTGTTCGCCGTCCACCGTGTCCGTCGTTACGAATTTCGCGTTATATTTCGCGCCGTCCTCGTTTCTATCCACAGGGATATATAAAAGCTTTTCGCTCAGCGCAGAGTTCACACGGCTTGCGTTTGCGTACCAAGCCAAATCGTATTCCGCTTTGTCCTTATCCGTACCGTTAAACGTACCGTCGCCCACCGTAATTTTCACGGAAACGAATTCGCTACCCTCTTTTTTATAAACCGTCGTTGCTTCCGTTTCGCCCGCAGGAACGTACGAAGTGAGGAAGAAATAGGTCGAGGTGCTAAGCGCCGTGTATTTTTCAAATTTCTCATTATCCGACGCAATCGACGGGTTGTACTGATAATATTCTAAGGTCTTAGAAAGATTACTGCTCTTTAATACGTCCACGACCGTATAGTCAAGCGAGAACGCCGTACCCAGCAAGAACCCGTATACGTCCTCGTTCACGACCACGACGGGCGCGGCGTTGTCTTCAATTTTATTATCCTCGGTTACGCCGACGAAACTTTGCTTGTTGAGTTCCTTGACGACGATAACCAAATTTTTATCCGCAATCCCCTCGGCGTTATTCGCGCCCAAGTCTGCTTTTATCTTTAAGGGCAAGGTATCGTTGTAGGTGTATTCCGCGTAATTCGCACCCACGTTTACGAGCGAACCGATTTTTTGCGTAGCTTGTCCGCCCACCGAAACCAAAACGCCGAACTCGCCGTCGTCGTAGCCCGTACCTTTCGCGTTATCTTCCAGCGTAAGCGTAACTTCTTCTTTACCCGTAGCCGTTACGGGAAGGGTATACGCGTTCGCTTTTAATTCGTCCTCTTCTTCCGTATCAAGCGTATCGCCTTCGAATACGTACGCCTTCACGCCGTCCGCCGTTTTTGCGAAACGAATAGAGTTGGTCGCTTTATCGTCGGCGGTCGCCCAAGCGGACGTGGAATCCATCGTAAAGGTAACCGTTTCAAAATCCAGCGTTTCAAACGAGAATTTGAACGTGAAATAATTCACCTCGCCTTCCTTGCTGTCCGTCTTTTTCTCATACCATTTATACGCAAGGTTGCGTTTTAAGGTAACGCTACCCTCGTCGGAAAGCTTAAAGGAAGTCGCCTTTTTCGTTTCTTCGCCAACCGTTACGTCCGTCGTCGTAATCGTTGCGCTCGACGCAGAAAACACGTCATTGAGCGAATAGCTCTCTGCGGAAGCTTTAATCCCGCCCCCTAAAAGCGCACCGCCCACAGCCACGGATACGGCTGTGGTTGCAAGCATCAAAGATATTGCTGTAACTTTCTTCTTTTTCATTCAACATTGCCTCACAATAGTATTGTAGACTACCATACTAATCTATTTTACACCGAAACGCAACTTTTGTCAAACGCATTTCAATGTATTTGTACGGTTTTTTCAAATTTTTACTTAATTTCTACCGCCTTGGATAAATCGAACGCTTTCCACGGCGTTTCCGTTTCGGGCGGGTACGCCATAAAACGCAATCTTTCCTTGGTTATCGGATGCGAGAAGGATAAACTGTACGCCCAAAGCGCAAGCTTGCCTTTTTGCGCCAACGCCCCACCGTAACGCATATCGCCGAATACGGGATGTGAAATACCCGCCGTCTGCACGCGGATTTGGTGCGTTCTGCCCGTATGCAAGCGAATTTCCACCAGCGAATATTTACCCTTGCTTTCGACTACTTTATAATCGAGTTCGGCGTATTTTGCCCCCTCTTCCGACGGCGTGCATATATATACCATATTATTTACGGTATTTTTCCGCAAATAATTGCAAAGCGTACCGCGCTCTTCTTCGGGCGTTCCGCAAAGCACCGTCAAATACTTCTTTTCAAAATCACCCGACTGCAAACCCGCCGTAAGACGCCCCGCCGCTTTGCTCGTTTTGGCGTATACCATCACACCACCCGTCGGTCTGTCTAAACGGTGTACCAGCCCCGCGTACACATTGCCGGGTTTGTTATAAGCGATTTTAAGATAGGTTTTTACTTGGTCGAGAAGATTATCGTCCTTGCTTTCGTCAGGACAACAAGCCGTCATTTGATTTTTCAGCACCACGATAATATGGTTGTCCTCGTATAAAATACTGAACGGGGGTTTGTATTGTTCCGCACCCGTTGCCGTTTGATTAGTTTCCGTCATTTACGAATATACCTCCTGCTCCGCAAGGAAGGGTAATACCCTCCTCCGTTTGTATACCTACCTCGTACGCTTCTACCCTGCCGTTGAAATCTTTGAGGGTAAGCTGTAAGATATTTTTCAGCACCATCGGTTGCAAGCCCGTCGTGTAGCTGTTAATCAGCACGAACAACGGATTGTCGCTAAGCACCTTAGCGCAAAGTTCAACGAATTTATATAAATCATTTTCGATTTTCCACATTTCGCCGTTCGGACCTCTACCGTACGAGGGCGGGTCCATAATAATCGCGTCGTATTTGTTTCCGCGCCGAATTTCGCGTTGCACGAATTTCAAGCAATCGTCGATAATATACCGAATCCCCGTATTTATCCCCGAAAGCCTTGCGTTTTCGCCCGCGCGTTCCACCATACCTTTCGCGGCGTCCACGTGCGTTACCTGTGCGCCTGCTTTCGCGCAAGCCACCGTCGCTCCGCCCGTATACGCGAATAAATTCAACACCTTTATTTCGCGGTTTGCCGAACGGATAAGTTTCGTCATATATTCCCAGTTAACCGCTTGCTCGGGGAATAAGCCCGTATGCTTAAAGCCCATCGGTTTGATTTTGAACTGCAAATTGAGTTCGTCGTAGGAAATATTCCATTCCTCAGGGATAGGTTTGAGAATTTTCCAACCGCCACCGCCTTTGTCGCTACGCTTATAGTACGCGTTGAGCTTGGGAAAAGAAAATAAATCCCATTGCATAGGCCAAATCACCTGCGGGTCGGGACGGAGCAAATAAACGTCTTTCCAGCGCTCTAATTTATAACCGTCACCCGTGGCGATAATGACGTAATCTTTCCAATTTTGCGAAATTTTCATACCGCGTTTTCCCTTTTTCGTCTTTAAGACATAATACGACATTTTGACTTTTATATTATATCGTAAAATGCGGTTATTGTAAAGTATTTTACCGCCCTGCGTAAAACAAAAAAAATCAAATGAAAAAACTTTTTCGTATTTTTTAATTTTTTTTGCAAAAAACACAAAAAAACAGTTGACAAAACCTTTTCTTTTTAGTATTATAAATGAGCTGTTTTGAGTGACGGGCAAAATCCGTTGGTAAAAACGCTATATCGCGGGGTGGAGCAGCTAGGTAGCTCGCCGGGCTCATAACCCGGAGGTCGCAAGTTCGAATCCTGCCCCCGCAACCAAAATGGCGGCGTAGCTTAGTTGGTTAGAGCGATCGGTTCATACCCGATAGGTCATAAGTTCGAATCTCATCGCCGCTACCAAGAAAACAATCGTTAAAAATCGTTAATATATAAAACAAGGCCCGTTGGTCAAGCG
>JAZSPG010000022.1:0-27538 GCA_045537295.1 Candidatus Scatosoma sp.
CTTAGACGAGATGCGCTATTATTTGATGAGCCGTCCGAAGAAAATTGCGCCTAAGCGGGAAAAGTCCGTGATTGAAAAGGATAAGGAGGCGTTGCTTAGAAAAAGAGCGAGAAGGTAGGTAAGAATGAATTGCAAAGCGGGGCTTTGCGTGAATTGAAATAAATTTCTTGAATTGCGCCGAACGGCGCGTGAATTGCAAAACCAAGTTTTGCATTGTGGGATAATGATAAAGGGATTGTCACGGGACAGGGGATTGCCACGGGGCTATGCCCCTCGCATTGACAAGGCAGGGATTGCGGGCGCAATTCGTTTGTTGGATAGTGTGAGAAGGAGATGGGTATGCAGGAAAAGGAACAGGCGAAGATAGGGAAGGCGTTGATGAAAGTGGCGCTGGGGTTCGAGGTCGCTGAGGTGACGGAGGAATTTGCCGAGGTGGACGGGGAATTGAAGCTTACCAAGCGGAAAAAGACGAAAAAGGAAATTCCGCCCGATTTGAGAGCCGTGCAGTTGTTGCTGGCGGAAAGCGGTGCGGAAAACGATTTTTCAAAAATGTCCGACGAGGAATTACAGCGGGAAAAGTTACGGCTAATCAAACTGTTGGACGCGGACGGGAAAACGGAGGAAAGCGCGGGGCAGGTATGCGTTGAGAGTAAGCCCGCCGTGAAAAAGCCCCGCGCGAAACCCCGTAAAAGAGTAATAAGAAAAAAATAAAAAACGGAGGATTTTTTATGGTAAAGGAAGAAAAACTTTCCCAAAAGGAAAAAGAGGAAGCGCAAATGCGCCGTGAGAAGAAGTTGGTGGAAGAAATTACCGCCGATTTCGAACGCAGGCGCGAGGAAAGACGAAGCGTAGAGAGCGGTTGGCTGTTAAATTTGAATTTTTACAGCGGGAATCAGTACTGCGATATTTCGCCGTTCGGAAGTTTGGTCGAAGAGGACAAGCAGTTCTATTGGCAATCGCGCAAGGCGTTTAACCGCATTGCACCGACGGTCGATTCAAGACTTGCAAAACTGGAAAAATTGCGCCCGATTTTGAGCGTGCGCGCTTTTTCAGACGAGGACGGGGATTTGAAAGCGGCGAAGCTCGCGACGGGGGTATTTAACTACGTAAGAGAACGCGTCGGACTTGACGAGGTGGTATCCAAAGCGACCGTTTGGTCGGAAGTTTGCGGTAGCGCGTTCTATAAATTGGTATGGAACGAGCAAGGCGGTAAGCAAGTGGCGACGGACGAAGCGGGGAATGCGGTGTACGAGGGGGAAATTGCGGTGACGGCGTTGTCGCCGTTCGAGATTTATCCAGACAGGCTGGACGCCGAAAGTATAGAGGATTTGGCCAGCATTATGCACGCGAGAATCGTTTCGACGGATTATATTTTCGAAAAGTTCGGTGTGGAAGTGCAGGGCGGAGAACAAACGGAAACGCCCGTGTACAGTCAGGCGTCCGCGTCGAAGCTGTCCGTTTTCAACGCGGGGAAAAGCGTTGCGCCCGTGCGCGACGGCGTGGTGTTGATAGAACGGTATACCCGTCCTACCGCCCTTTGCCCGAAGGGAAAGCTGGAAATCGTGGCGGGCGGGAAATTGCTGTTCGAGGGCGGTTTGCCGTATAAAATCGGCGAGGGGTGCGAGCGGGCGTTCCCGTTCGTTAAGCAGGACTGCTTGAAATTGCCCGCGTCCTTTTTCGGTGTGTCCGTGGTGGACAGGTTAATCCCCGTGCAAAGAGCGTATAACGCTGTGCGGAATAGGAAACACGAGTTTTTTAATCGGTTGTCCTTGGGTGTTTTGACGGTGGAGGACGGTTCGGTGGATACCGACGAGCTTGCAGAGGAAGGGTTGTTGCCCGGTAAGATTTTGGTGTACCGCCAAGGCGGGAAAGCGCCTGAAATGCTTGATTGCGGAAGTATACCTTCTGAGTTTGCGCAGGAAGAGTTGTGGTTGGAAAAGGAATTTTCTAAAATCAGCGGGGTGAGTGAGATAACGGAAAGTTCGACGCCGACGAGGGTGACGAGTGCGACGGGCTTACAACTGTTGCTGGCGCAGGACGAGGCGAGACTGTCCGCGACGCTGACTGGGATTGAAGGGGCGATTAAGGAAATTGGTAGACAGACGTTACGGCTTTACAAACAATACGCGGGGTCGGCAAGGCTGATGACGCTTACGGGCGAGAATAAAAAGGTGCAGGCGTATTATTTTAACGCGGCGGATTTGGAAGTGGGGGATTTACAGTTCGATACGGAAAACGCAAGTACCCCCGAAGAGAAAAAGCAAACGCTGTTGAAGTTGTACGAGGCGGGGATTTTATCCGACGAGAACGGGAATTTGACTGCCGAGAACAAACAGAGAATTTTGGAAGCGTTCGGGTTTGGTAGTTACGAGAACGTCAAGGATATTTCTTCGTTACATATTGAAAAAGCGGAAGAGGAAAATTTGGCGTTGTTGACGGGCGAGGTCGTGCCTGACGAGTACGACGAGCATACTTTGCACGAAACGGCGCATACGAGGTTTTTGTTGTCTGCCGATTTCAAAAAGCGGAAAGACAAGGAACAAATTAAGAAAGTATTTTTGGCGCATATTCGCGCGCATAAGGTTATGAAGGCAAAGCAAGAAAAAGAAAAAGTAGAAGCGGAAGCGGAAGTAAAAGAGGAGGTTTTATAATATGGAAGAAAAGGAGAACGTTTACGGTTTGGAACAAAAAGAGGCAGGAACGGGTGCAGAGGCGCAAGAGGGCGCGGAGGGGGAAAACCGCGCAAAAGAAACGGGTTCGATTGCCAAGAAGTTTAAGAGCGTAGACGCCCTTGAAAAAGCGTACGAGAGCTTGCAGGCAGAGTTTACGAGAAAGAGCCAACGCTTGAAGGAACTCGAACGCTTAACGGAAAATTCGGAAGGGGCGAAGGGTAAAAATGCGGGGCAAGGCGCGGTGGAAAAACTGCGTCGGCGCGCGGAAACGGTGAAAGCGGAAACGAAACAATTCGACTGCTTTGTCGCTGGCTTGCAAGAGGATAAAGAGCAAGCGCAAGAGCCTATCGCTTTGGATGAACCCGAAAAGCAAAAAAGCCTTGACGGCGAGACGGGGGCACAATGCCTTTCGCCTGCGCAAACGGAAGGCGAAAACGCGGGTTCGGAAGGGGAAAATCGGCAGGAAAAAGCGCGAAACGAAGGGAAGAGTACAGAGTGCGTTGCAAAAGAACGTGAAACTGCCTATCTTACCGACGACGAGCTTTTTGAACGCGCGAAACAAAACGAGACGGTACGGTTGAAGATTATCGGGGATTATCTTTCTTCGGTGGGGAAATCTTCCGCGCCGTTGATGCGAGGGGGCGCGGGTACGCTGTCCGCGCCACCGTTAAAAGCAAAAACCGTGGAACAGGCGGGGCGTATGGCGTTGCGCTGGTTTACGCGGGAAAATTCGTAAGGCGTAAATTATAAAAAATTATCAAAAAAATTAAAAAAGAAGGAGAAAAATTTATTATGATTACTATTGAAACGGCAGATAACGCATTGAAATCTTTTTACTTGGACGCGGTGACCGAGGCGTTGGATATGAAAACTAACCCGCTCTTAGCGCAATTCCAGCGTTCAACGGCGGACGTCGTGGGTAAGGACGTGCGAAAAATGATTAGATACGGGCTTAACGGCGGTATTTCGGCGGGTAGCGAAACGGGGGATTTGCCTGCAAGCTCGCCTGCGGAAAGGGTTCAGTTCGTTTCTACACTCAAAAACCTTTACGGTACGATTGAAATTTCGGATAAGGCGCTCCGCGCGTCCGCGAATAACGAGGGGGCGTTCGTCAATTTGCTCAACGACGAAATGCAATCGCTTATCAAGAGCGCGTCCTTTAACTTCGGACGTATGCTTTACGGCGACGGTACGGGCTTTATTACGCATGTAACTATGATTGACGTCGGCAGTAAGATTACGCTTTCGGATACGCACGGCGTCGTCGAAGGTATGGTGGTGGATTTTGCTACCCCCGACGGTGAGCCTATTTCTTACGCGCAGGGCTATAAGGTCGTTAGCGTGGATAGAGAAAGCAAGATTGTCGTTTTTAGCGGTCCTGAGGATTTGTCGGATTGTATTCCCGTTGGCGCGATGATGTATTTGCATAACAGCAACGGCTACGAAATTACCGGTTTGAAGGCGCTTTTCAACGATAAGGCGCTCTACGGCGTGGATAGAAGTGTCAGCCCGTTAATGAAACCGTATATGAAAACCAACGTGGGCGAAATTAACGAGAATATCATTCAAAAAGCCATTGACAGCATTGAGGAAAACTCGGGTAGCCAAATCAACTTTATCGTTTGTTCCTGGGGCGTAAAACGTGCGCTTGCCGAGTATTTCAGACAGTATAAGGTGGTTATGCCGACATTGGAATTCGAAGGCGGGTTTAAGGCGATTAGCTTTAACGGTATTCCCGTCGTTGCGGATAGATTCTGCCCTGCGGGAACGATGTATTTGTTAAACACCAACGATTTCCAAATTCATCAGCTTTGCGATTGGAAATGGTTAGAGGGCGAGGACGGTAAGATTTTGAAACAAATCCCCGGCAAACCCGTGTATACGGCGACGCTCGTGAAATACGCCGAGCTTATGTGTCAGCGTCCCAACGGTCAAGGTATGCTCGTAGGTATTACCGAGGCGTAAGGTCAAGGCGCAAAACGATAGAAAATTGTTTGGCGTAAGGTAAAAGGAAGCACCCGTGTACGCGACGAACGGTATACGGGTGCGTATTTTTTAATAAAGAGGAGGTTGAAAAGCGTGAGTAAAATTACGGTGAAAGAGGCGATTAAGTTGACGGCGGAGCTACTTGAAATGCAAGAGAGCGTGGACGCGTATTTTGCGGACGCGGAAGCTAATCCGCAAGGCAAGGCGGAAACGGAAAATTTGCTTAGGTGCTTTAATTTGGTGGAAAACGAGTTGGCGCTCGATTATTTTCCGTTGATGACGGAGGCATGTGTGGAAACGCAAACAGGCGCGGTATATTTTGACGAATTACCGCTTGCGCCCGTGCGCATTACCAAAGTGTGCGACGCTTGGGGGAATGAGTGTGCGTATAAGTTATTCCCTGATTATATCAAGACGCAGTCGGGGAAAATTACCGTGCAGTACAGTTATTTGCCGACGAATAAAGGCTTGGACGAGAGTACGGATTTTTCGCTGTTCGTATCCGCAAGGCTGTTTGCTTACGGTATGGCGTCCGAGTACGCGCTCTCGTGCGGTAGGTTTGAAGAAGCGAGCGTTTGGGATAAAAAATACAAGGACGCGATTTGCGCGGTGTATAGAGCCAAACCTTGCAAAAAAATAAGCGCAAGGCGGTGGGTGTGATGTTGATTCGGGATAAGAACACGCTTGCGTTGCGTGTGAAAAATCAAGCGTTTGCGTTCGGGGCGTTCGCGCTGGACGGGCGCAGGCAAGCCTCGAAAAAAGAGGGTACGCTATACGGCGTGGGGGAAAACTGCGCCGTGGAAAAGGGCGCGTTGTGCATAGGTGTTGGCGTTACGCCGTTGGAAAGCGACGGGAATAGGGTGTTGTTTATAGACGGCTCGTCGCCTGTGAAACAGTTCTTTCCCGTTTGGGATAAGGACGGGGACGGTAAGGTCGTTAAAAGTTTAGGCGTGCTGACGGAAAACGGGAATTTTTACGCGCGCAACGACGAGGGCGGGTTTTGGCAGGAAATCCGTGGGTTCGGTTCGAAAATGCACGCGTTTACCGCGGTGGACGAGGACGGAGAATTGACGACGGCGCTCGTTGGGTATGCGGGGGTGTATTTTTACGATAAACGAAAGGGACTTAGAAACTCGGGGGTACAAAGAGGCGCGCCCGTCGGATGCTATTTTTTAGGTCGGGTATTTTGCGCCGAACAGCCTTTTACGCTGGCGTTTTCCGCACCGTTTGCGCCGTTGGATTTTACTGACGGTATCGACGGGGGCGGGCGGATAAAATTGCCGAGCGACAGGGGCGAACTGGTGGATATTACGCCGTTTAAGAATAAGATTTTCCTGTTTTTCGAACGCGGTATTTCCGTCTTAACGCCGACGGGCGCGGTACGGGATTTTCAAATTAAGGATACCGTATACCGTGGCGGAAAAATTTTGCAAGGAAGCGTGGGCGTCGTAAATTCGCGGAGCGGGGAAGCGTTCTTTCTCGCGGAGGACGGGGCGTACCGTTTCGACGGGGAAAGGTGCTTGCGCGTATGCGAGAATTTGAAGTTTTTACCCAAACGAGCAGGGCAGGTATGCAATCACGCCGTTTTTGAGAATACCTATTACGCGGTGTACGAAAGCGAAAACGGGGAAAAACGGGGCTTGGTGATTGACGGGCAGACTGCGGAAGGGTATTTTGCGTTCGCGGTGGAAGGTTTGAGCGAATATTGCGGTGGCGCGGTTGGTCTTGTGGGAAACTGCGTGCAAAGCGTGCATAAGGACGGCGAATTGCCGAGCGGGGCGGAACGCGTTTTCAGAACGGGCGGTTTGGCGTTTGGCGAGGCTGGTTTGAAGTGTTTGCAAAGACTGATTGTTTACGGCGAAGGCGAGGCGGAACTTCTGGTCGGGAACGGGAAAAAGACAAAGCGGTTTGCGTTGGATTTGCGTGAAGGCGAGGCTTGTGCGAAGGTGTTTTTGCGCGGTAGGAAGTTCTCGGTTGCGTTGCGTTTGAAAGAGGACGCAAGGGTGACGGGGATTTGGGTGAGCGTGGAAAAGGTCGCGGGAATAAAGGAAAGGGGGTAAGGTATGGAAATTGATATTATTTCGTATACTTCCGAGCAGTACGAAAAGCTGAGCGAGGCGCAACTTTTAGAAGTCCAGTCGGCGCAAATGAAGAAAAATCGGTTGCTTAGAAAGCTCAACCAAGACAAGCAGGACGAGAAAAACCGTTTGATTGAGAACAATACCTTTTTGTCTGAGCTTTGGGAATTGTATTGCGCGAGGTTGCAAGAGGAATACGAACAAGAGGTCGGCGCGATTCGGGACGGGTTGCTGTTCTATTTGCAATATTCCGTACGGAGCGAGGAGGCGAGTTCGTCGCCGTATAGCGTGAATTACGCTTTGGCGATGGAAGAACGGCTTGCGATTGTGCGTTCGTACTACGAGGTGAATTATAAGGATAAGGTAGAACGCTTTGAGGCGTTTAAGGCGGATAAGGTTGCCGTTGGGTATTTGGGGGAATATTATTCGCCCTTGTACGATTATTTTCATGCGGAGTCCTTGAAGAAAGAATGAATTGCAAAGCAAAGCTTTGTGTGAATTGAACTTCGTTCGTGAATTGCCCTTTGGGCGTGAATTGCAAAACGAGGTTTTGCATTGTGGAAGAATTATAAAGGGATTGCCACGGGCTAACGCTCTCGCAATAGCAAGGCGTCAAAAAATCCTTCGCGGGAAATTTCCGCGAGGGATTTTCATTTGCTTGCTTTTTTTTAGGGTTTTTGGTATAATAGATAAAAAAATAACGATTAAATTTTACGAGGTGAGAATTATGCCGAAAATTGCCGTGAAAAAATTAGACGAGAACGCCGTTTTGCCGACCTACGCGTCGGCGTACGCTGCGGGGGCGGATTTGTATGCGCTGAGCGATTGCGAAATTACCTTTGCGCCCGGGGAAACCAAGCTCATTCGTACGGGGCTTGCGATGGAAATACCCGAAGGGTATGCGGGGTTGATTTACGCGCGGAGCGGGCTGGCGAGTAAGCGTGGACTTGCGCCTGCGAACAAGGTAGGCGTGGTGGACGCGGATTATCGGGGTGAGGTGATGGTAGCGCTCCATAACCATTCCGAAATAGAACAAAAAATCGCGCCGAAGGAACGCATTGCGCAGTTGGTCGTCGCGCCCTTTTTGAAAGCGGATTATTTTGAGACGGACGAGCTGAGCGAGACGGTGCGTGGCGTTGGCGGGTTCGGAAGTACGGGTAGGAAATAAGGCGGTAGAAAAATATGTCGATGAGAATGAGAAAAAAGCGGAATTTCGAGGCGCGAATGGATGCCGTAAGTCCGTATTTGTTGGCGCAGGGTACGAACGGGATTTTGAATATGAAAGAGGCGGTGGAAAGCTTTCGCGCGTTAATTGATTTTCAAAAGGCGTTTGGGAACGATAAGCCCGTGGCGTTGGAAATAGGTTGCGGTAAAGGCGGGTTTGTCATTGCGATGGCGGAAAAGTATCCGTCCGTCAATTTCTTGGCGCTGGAAAAGATGAGCAACGTCATTTTGACGCCGTTGGAAGAGGTGGCAAAACGCGGTTTGGATAACGTGAAGTTCTTAAATATCCGTGCCGAGTGTTTGCCCTGTTATATCCCCGAAAAGAGCTTGTCCGCGATTTATTTGAATTTTTCCACGCCGTTGCCCAAGCTTGGTTACGCGACGCAACGCTTAACGCATCGCAATTTTTTAGAGGTTTATAAAAAACTCTTAGCGGACGGCGGGAAAATCGTGCAAAAAACGGACGATAGGGAATTTTTTGAGTTCTCGTTGGAAGAGTTTAAGGCTTGCGGGTTTCAAGTAAAAGAGCTGAGCTATAACCTGCACGAAAACGGTAATCCCGAATGGAATATCGTGACGGAATACGAAGAAAAATGGATTGAAAAAGGACTGCCGATTCATAGAGTCGTGGCGGTTTTGGAATAAAGTTAGGGAAAGAATATGAAAAGAATTTGTAAATCTTTATCCGTCGTTTTAGCGGTGAGTACGGTGAGCGCGTTTGGTGCGTTTGCGGGTTGTAAAGAGGAGCGAAACGGGACGGAAACGGCGGTTTGTTTAGTGCCGATAGCCAACCCTGCGGATATTTCGCCTGCGCTAAATTACGATTATTATTTGACTGCCGAGCCGTTGGCGAGCGCGAAAGTTAAGGCGACTGCGAGTACGGCTACGCCCTTGCATATCGTTGCCGATTTGCAAGAATTATACGGCGGGGAAAACGGGTATCCGCAGGCGGTTTTGGTGGCGAAGAGTTCGTTTATCGCCCAGCACGGTGCGTGGGTGGACGCGTTTATGGAACATATGATAGAGGCGTCCTCTTGGCTGGGTTTGGAAACGACGGAAATTTCCAGCGTGGTAAACGCCGTGTCCGCGCATTTGACAGAGGGTATGACCCCCTCTTTGAGCGAGAAGAATTTGACAAAAGCCGTGATTGAAAATTGCGGGGTGCGGTTTGTTAGCGCTATCCAAAGTAAGACGGGAATAAACGCTTTCTTAGAGGATTTGTTAAGCGTGGACGAAAGTTCGGCAAAGCGTGTGGCGGATTCGTTCTTTTATAGCGGAAACGGGCAAGGCGCGTTGGCCGAGGATAAGGCGAAAGTGGTGATGCCCGACGGTGCGCCTGCGTTGGCGATGGCGAAGTTTATGCACGAGAATAGGGCGGATTGCGAGTTTGAAGTGGTGAACGCGGGTACGATTGCTACCTTCGTTACGGGCGAAAATCCCAAAGCCGATTTGTGCGTGTTGCCCTTGAACGTGGCGAGTAAGCTTTTAGGGAACGGGGAAAAGTACAAACTTTTGGGTACGGTGACGCACGGGAATTTGTATTTGCTTTCCACGGATAAGAACGCAAAAATCGAGAGTGCGGACAAGCTGAGCGCGCTGTTAGGGAAAAAGGTCGGGACGATACAAATCAACAATATCCCCGGGCTGACCTTGAAACTTTTATTGAAAAAGAACGGCGTGAAATACGAGGAACAAATATAAATAAAGGATAAATTATGAACGGGCAAAAAAACGGGCGACAATGGAAAACGGTGTTGAAAAACGCCGTGTTTTGCCTTGCGTATTTTGCCGTTTTATTGCTGATTTGGACGCTTATTTGTAAAATAGTTAAAAACGAATATATCTTTCCAAGTGCAAGGCAGGTATTTAACGAAACGGGAAAACTGCTTATCCAGCCGTTTTTTTACCGCTCGTTTTTGGGTAGCTTTTTACGGGCGATTTCGGCGTTTTGTATTTCGTTTGGTTTTGGTTTGTTTTTTGCGGTTTTGGCGAAAATTTTTCCGCTTGCCGAAAAGATTATTGCGCCGTTGGTGGCGGTGTTTCGTTCGTTGCCGACGATGGCGATAATGCTGGTTTTACTCGTTTGGGCGACGCCGAAAAGTGCGCCCGTTATCGTGGCGGTGACGGCGTTGTTCCCGTTGCTGTATACGGGCATAAGTTCGGCGCTCTCTACGGTTGGCAAGGATTTGGAAGAGCTTTGTAAGGTGTACCGCGTACCCTTGAAGAAACGCATTTTTAATATGTATTTGCCGATTGCCTCGCCGTATATCGTACGGGAAGCGACAGGGGGTGCGTCTTTTTCGTTAAAGCTCGTTGTGAGCGCGGAGGTGCTGGCGAGTACCTTTATAAGCCTTGGCGGTATGTTGCAGACCTCAAAAATTTATATGCAAACGGCGCGGACGATTGCGTTGGCAGTTCTCGTCGTTTTGGTGGGATTATTCATAGAGAGCTTGGGGATTTTGCTTGCGCGCTTTGTTGAAAGGAGGGTGCAATGAACGGCATAGTTTCAAAGTTTTACGGCGAAAAGAAGGTGTTCGATAATTTTTCGTTCGAGTTTGCGGACGGGGAAATTACCTGCGTGTTGGGCGCGTCGGGCGTGGGGAAAACGACCTTGTTAAATATCTTGTCAGGGTGCGTAGAATTTGAGGGGGAATTGCACGGCGTACCAAAAAACGCGGGGTATATTTTTCAAGAACCGAGGTTGTTGCCTAACCTGACCGTAACGCAAAATTTGCTCTTTACAGGGGGCAGATATGCGTTGATTGAGGATTTGTTGAAGCAAATCGGTTTGTACGAGCATAGGGATAAAAGACCGAGCGCGCTCTCGGGCGGGGAAAAACAACGGGTGGCGCTTGCGCGTGCGTTTTTGTCTGGCGGGAAATTGCTGTTGATGGACGAGCCGTTTTCGGCGCTGGATACGCCGTTGAAAGTTCGGCTTTGGCAGGTATTTTTAAGGCTTTGGGAAAAGCAAAAACCGACGGTGGTGTTGGTGACGCACGATATAGAAGAGGCGTGGGCCATTGCGCATAGGGTTGTGTATCTTAAAGCGGGCGAAATTGCGTTTGAGAGTAAGGTGGAAAGAGGAAACGCGCCGTTAGGGTACGGGGAATATTCGGCGCAAAAGCAGGCGTTTATAAAACGCGTTTTAGCGGAGGGCGAAGACTTAGATGAAAAATAAGACGGTAGAAAAAGAGGAACGCGGTATATCCAAAGCGACTTTGGCGAGAATGCCGTTGTATCTGCATTATTTACAAGAAGAAAATTCCAAGGGCGCGAAATACATTTCTTCGACGGTAATTGCACAAAATATTTCCGTATCGTCCGTACTGGTACGAAAAGACCTTGCGTTCGTGTCCTCGGAGGCGGGCAGACCAAGACTTGGTTTTGCCGTCAGCCGACTTATCGTGGATATTGAAAAGTTTTTGGGGTATGATAATTTATCCGAGGCAATCGTCGTCGGCGCGGGTGGCTTGGGCAGAGCGTTCCTTGGTTACGAGGGGTTTAAGAGCAACGGCTTGAAAATCGTGGCGGCGTTTGATATTAACCAAGCGCTTATCGGAACGAGCGTGGCGGGCAAACGCATTCTGGCACTGTCGTCCTTGAAAGCGTTCGTTGCCGAGCATAAGATAAGGATAGGTATCATCACCGTACCCAAGCGCGCGGCGCAAGAGGCGCTAAATCTTTTGGTGGACGCGGGGATTGAGGCGGTGTGGAATTTCGCGCCTGCGCCCTTGCGCGTACCCAAAGATATCGTGCTGAAAAACGAGGATTTGGCGGCGTCGCTTGCCATTCTCGCAGGGAAACTGTACAGAACGGACGGACGAAAATAATTGCGTTCCGTCTTTTTTATTGCCTTTCACGCGGTTGCCGTGGCTGTTTCGACGGGGCGCGCGGGAGGTTTTTTATATGGTCGGAAAAGAACAGGATAATCAAGCCTTGAACGAGCTTGTTGCAAGGGTGAAATCGGCACAAGAAAAATTTGCAACCTATTCGCAAGAACAGGTAGATAAAATTTTTAAGGCAGTGGCGTTTAAGGCGAATGCTATTCGGTTGGAACTTGCCGAAATGGCGGTGGCGGAAACGGGTATGGGGGTATTTGAGGATAAAGTACTCAAAAACCATTACGCGTCGGAGTATATTTATAATCGGTATAAGGACGAGAAAACCTGCGGGGTGATTGAACGCGACGAGGCGAACGGGTATACGAAGATTGCCGAGCCGATAGGGGTTGCCGCGGGGATAATTCCGACCACTAACCCCACTTCTACTACGATTTTTAAGTGTTTGATTTGTTTGAAAACGCGGAACGGTTTGATTTTATCCCCGCACCCGCGTGCGAAAAACTGTACGGTTGCCACGGCGAAGGCGTTGTTGCAATCGGCGGTGGAAGCGGGCGCGCCCGACGGGATTATCGGTTGGATAGAAAATCCGAGCGTGGAAAGTTCGGCGAAACTAATGCAAGAGGCGGATATTATTTTGGCGACGGGCGGACCGCAAATGGTGAAGTCGGCGTATTCGTCGGGTAAGCCCGCGATTGGCGTGGGCGCGGGGAATACGCCCGCGGTGATAGACAAGAGCGCGGATATCCGCGTCGCCGTTTCGTCCGTGATGCATTCTAAAACTTTCGATAACGGCGTCATTTGCGCGTCTGAGCAGGCAATCGTGGTGGATAGCGAAATTTACGAGCGCGTAAAGGCGGAATTAACCGCGCAGGGCGCGTACTTTTTAAGCGAGGACGAAAAGCAAAAAATGCGTGAGCTGATGTTCGGCGAGGGGAAGCTCAACCCCAAAATCGTCGGGCAGACGGCAAGGGATATTGCAGAGCTTTGCGGTATACAGGTACGCGGTGAATGTAAAATTTTGGTGGGAGAAGTAGAGTCGGTTGCTGACGACGAACCGTTCGCGAAAGAAAAGCTTTCGCCTGTTTTGGCTATGTATAAAGCACGGGATTTTGCGGACGCGTTGGATAAGGCGGACGCGTTGGTGAAAGGCGGAGGTTTAGGGCATACTGCGTCTATTTTTATCGACGAATACAAAGCAAAGGACAGATTAGGCGCGTTTTGTGCGCGTATGAAAGCGTGTCGGGTGTTGGTGAATACGCCTGCCTCGCAAGGCGGTATCGGGGATTTGTATAATTTCAGATTAACGCCTTCGCTGACTTTGGGTTGCGGGTCTTGGGGCGGTAACAGCGTGAGCGAAAACGTCGGGATTAAAGAGCTTATCAATATCAAAACGGTTGCCGAGCGCAGAGAGAATATGCTGTGGTTTCGCGCGCCTGAAAAGGTATATTTTAAGCGGGGCTGTTTGAAAACGGCACTTGCGGAACTGGGGGAAACGGGGTATAAAAAACGTCGCGCGTTTATCGTGACGGATAAGTTTTTATATCAAAACGGGGTGTGCGCGAAGGTTACGGCGGAGCTGGACGCTTTGGGAATTGCGCATACCGAGTTTTTCGAGGTGACGCCCGACCCGACGCTTGCCTGCGCAAAGGCGGGCGCAAAGCGTATGGCGGAGTTCGAGCCGGATATTATTATCGCGGTGGGTGGCGGTTCGCCGATGGACGCGGGGAAAATTATGTGGGTGTTATACGAGCACCCGAACGTGCAATTCGACGAGTTGGCGCTTCGGTTTATGGATATACGAAAGCGGGTGTACGGCTTTCCGAAGATGGGACAAAAGGCGTCGTTTATCGCCATTCCCACGACGGCGGGGACGGGTAGCGAAGTAACGCCGTTCGCCGTCATTACCGACGAGAAAACGGGTGCGAAATACCCGCTTGCCGATTACGAATTACTGCCGAATATCGCGATTTGCGACGCGGAATTGATGATGGATATACCCAAGGGTTTAACGGCGAACGCGGGGTTTGACGCGCTGTCGCACGCCGTCGAGGCGGTGGCGTCGGTGATGGCGTCCGATTACACGAACGCGCTTGCGTTCGAGGCGATAAGCGTACTCGTTAAATACCTGCCCCCTGCGTTTGAGAAGGGTAGAGAGGATAGCAAGGCGCGGGAAAAGGTGGCGAACGGTGCGACGATGGCGGGTTTGGCGTTTGCCAACGCGTTTTTGGGGCTTTGTCATTCGATGGCGCATAAGCTGGGTGCGTACTGGCATTTACCGCACGGGGTAGCCAACGCGTTATTGCTCGTAGAAGTGATGAAATTTAACGCCGAAAAAGCGCCGAGAAAAATGGGTACTTTCCCGCAATACGCCTATCCCGATTGTTTAAGCCGATACGCCGAAATTGCAAGGCGGTTGCGTTTAACGGGGGAAACGGACGAGCAATTGTTTGCAAGCTTGATAGAGAAAATCGAGGACTTGAAAGAAGTCTTGCACTTGCCCAAAACAATTAAAGAGGCGATAGGGGATAAGGGTACGGAATCGGCGTTTTTGGCGAGTTTGGATAAGATGAGCCGTGACGCGTTCGACGACCAGTGTACCGGTGCGAATCCGCGGTATCCGCTCGTTTCGGAAATTAAAAAACTCTATCTAAACGCATATTACGGGAACTAAGAAAAATCCCCGCGCCGATTTCTCGGTGCGGGGGTGAATTTTTGATAGAAGAGCGAAAAAACTCAAAGTTCGATAATAAACTGTTCGTCTTCCGCTAAATCTACGACCTTGCAATCGTTAATGTATGTACATTCGGGCAGGATAATCAGCGCGGTAAGCTCGTTTTTCGTCTTGGGCAGGGGCGCTAAATGCCAAACGCACGCTTTTAATTTGACGAGCGTGTTTTTGGGTACGATAAAAGCAAGGGTATGTTCGGGAATAGGTTTGCCCGCCGAGGGTTGCGCTACGTGGATAATCATATCGTCGTTGAGGGGCATAATGAGTTCCGAGGTGGTGGTGTGGTACTCTACCTGTTTCACCAGCATTTTTTCCGGCTTTTGCACGACGATAGGCGAATAAGCCACGTTTGTGCCTTGGCTGGCGGTAATTCTGTCGGGGTAAAAGCGGTGAATTTCACCGCATAACGCGTAGCCGTCGGGTTTGGTCATAGCGTAATATTCCCCGTAGGGTGCGAAAGCTTTTTTGGAAAGCGGTTGCGCTTTAATCGTTCTCATAAAAATAATTCCTCCTTGATTGTTAGGGTATATTTATTATACCACGAAAAACAACGAAAAGCAAGCGCACGGGGATATTTTCTCAATTATCTTCTTATAAATCCTTGCAAATTTTTCTTGAAAGTGGTATACTGAAACTATGAAGGATTTTAGTGGGTTTTGCGGAAAACGGATATGCGTAGCGCTCAGCGGTGGCGTGGATTCGGTTGCGCTTTTGCAGTATTTGCAAGAGGGCGCAAAGCAGTACGGCTATTTTCTTTCGGCGGTGCATATCGAACACGGGATTCGCGGGGAAGAAAGTCTGCGCGATATGCGGTTTGTGCAGGATTTATGTAAGGCGCGGGGTATAGAGCTTTTTGTTTTTCGCGTGGATTGCCCTGCCCGCGCAAAAGCGGAAAAAATTAGCTTGGAAACGGCGGGGCGAAAGTGTCGCTATGAAAAATTCGACGAGCTTGTCAAGGCGGGTAAAACGGATTATATCGCTTTGGCGCATCATCAAAACGACGAGGCGGAAACGGTGCTGTTTCGAATGGCGCGCGGAGCATCGCTTACGGGCGTTAGGGGTATGCGCGAGGTGAACGGGTATCTGTTGCGACCGTTTTTAAGTTGGAAAAAAGCGGAAATTATCGAGTACGCGGATAGGCATAAGCTCGCGTTTTGCGTGGATAAGACGAATTTGGAACTTTGCGCGACGAGGAATAAAATTCGCTTGGAAGTTTTGCCGAGCTTGGAAAACGCCGTGCCCGGCGCGGTGGAAAATATCGCGCGGTTTGCGTTTTTTGCGGGTGAGGACGACGACTATTTATACGAGCAAAGCCGTGCGCTTTTGACGGCGGTGGGGGAAAGACGGTATACTGTGGCGTTTTGCCGTGCCAAACCGTTGTTTCGCCGTGCTTGCTTAACCGTATTGAAAAATTTAGGGGTAGAAAAGGACTATACCGCCGTGCATTTGCAAGACGCGTTCGAGTTGCAAAACGCCGAGCGGGGCGCGTATATTTGCCTGCCCAAAGGCGTGATTGCGCAAAAAACTTTGACGGGAATTGCGTTTTATTTGGAACAGGACAAAGAGGTGATTGCCTTAGAAAAACCTGCGGAACAGCCGTTCAGCGAAAAGGGATTTGACGGGGGCAGGTACGAGGTGAAGGTATCTTCTGCTATGCCCGACAGCGCGCAGGGGGAATGGAAAATTTTAAGAATAGACGCGGATAAATTGCCTAAAAGCGCGTGTTTTCGGTTTCGTCGCGAGGGGGACGAGATGAAAAGGTTCGGGTCGGGGAATAAGAGCTTAAAAAAGCTGTTCAACGAGAAAAAAATTCCCGTGGAAGAAAGGGAATGGTTGCCTTTAATTGCCGAAGAAAACGGGGGGAAGGTGTTTGCGGTTTGCGGTGTGGAAATTGCGGACGAAGTGAAAGTTACAAAAAATTCCGAGCGGGCGGTATACCTGTCGGTGAAAAGAAAATAAAGGAGAAATTTTTACGATGGAAGAAATGCATCAAGACGTCGAGTATATAATGCTGACGGCAAAACAGATTGCAAAAAAGGTGAAAGCGATGGGCAAACAGCTGGATAAGCTGTATAAGGATAGAAAACCCGTGGTGATTTGCATCTTAAAAGGTAGCACCGTATTTTTCGCCGATTTGATTCGGAATATGAAAACTTCGCTTACCGTGGATTTTATGGCGGTATCTTCTTACGGCAACGGTACGAAATCGACGGGCGAATTAAAGATAAAGAAGGATTTATCTACGGACATTCAAGGGCGCGACGTGTTGATTGTAGAGGATATAATCGATTCGGGGAATACCTTGTATAACCTGAAAAAACTCTTGAACGCGCGCCTGCCTAATAGCGTGAATATCGTTACGCTTTTAGATAAACCCGATAGGCGAGAAGCGCCGATGCAACCCGAATATACCTGCTTTACCATTGAGGATGAGTTCGTGGTGGGGTACGGTTTGGATTACGCGGAAGAATACAGGAATTTACCCTATGTTGGCGTGTTAAAGCGTTCTGTATACGAGTAAAAAGAAAGGTCGGCTTAACGATATGCAATCATTTTGCTCCAAGCCGACTTAATAGTTTATTTTTGGGGACGGCAACGGATATATTCCGTGCCGTTTTTTAATTTACAGCCGTGCGCTTTCGCCATTTGCGAAACGTCCGTAACCTGATAACCCGCGTTTTTCAAATCGGGCAGTAAGCGTTTGAGCGCACGCACGGTTTCAAGATACCCGTCGTGCATTAGCACGATTGCGCCTGCGTATATTTTCGTCATTACCTCGTTGTAAATTTCTTCCGCACTAACGCCCGTCCAGTCAAGCGTGTCCACCGTCCAGTTAAAGACGGGAACGCCTGCACGCGATTTCGCCTCTTCCGTTATGCGTCCGTACGGGGCGCGGAAAAGATGTTGAGGCTTACCGTCAATTTTTCGTAGCTGGTCCTCGACGGTATCGATTTCGTAGGAAAGACGGTCGTCGGGCAGTTGCGCCAAATCGCAATGCGAATAGGTATGGTTGCCAAGCTCCCAACCCAAAAGCGTCGCCATCGAAAGCGTTTGCGCTGAGCTTTCGTTGATTAGCCTACCGTTGCAAAAAAGGGTGGCGGTAGCGATACAGTCGGGGTTGTTTTCGTTAAAATCTGCGAACACCGCGAGAATGTTTTCTAAGGTTTTCCCCGGTCCGTCGTCGAAAGTAAACGAAATTAGCTTTTTGTTCGGGTTAAGCAGGGAAATATCTACGGCGGAATCCTCCCAAAACGCGCTTTGCTCTGTCGGCGCGGGCGAAGGCGTTGGAGGCGTTTGCTCGGACGGCTCGGACGGCTCAGCTGGCGTGGAGGGTTGCGACGATTGCGACGGTTCGGAGAGAAATCCGTTGTCAAAACCGCCGTTTTGGGTGCGGTTCGAGGTACATGCGGAAAGCGCTAAGGACGCACAAAGAGAGATAATAAAAGCTGAAAATAAAGTTTTACGCATAAGATAAGTATTTGTAGAAAACGCGGTTTTTATGCCGAAAAGGGTGGGTTTATGGAAAACAAAAAACGGCGGTAAAAAAACGAAAGCGATTGACAAGGGGGTTAGAATATGATATAATAGATAGGTAACGGTTGGATTTTCAGAAAAAATCGAGAGGGGAAGAGAAATGATAAAGGTGAAAACGGACGAAACGCAGACGCTCATCGAGGTTTGCAACCGCTTTCGTATCGAGGGCGAATATAGGGGTTACGAGGTTATAAATAACGGGCATATCAATATAACCTACCGCGTGGATTTTTTTCGGCACGGGGAAATTAAAGATTATATCGTGCAACGCATCAATACCTATGTGTTCCGCGACCCGATTGCCGTGATGAAAAATATTTCCTTGACGACGGAGTATATCCGCGCGAAGATTAAAGCGACGGGCGCGACGGCGAAACGGAGCGTTTTGCATTACGCGAAAACGGACGCGGATGAATACTACACCGTGCTTTCGGACGGTAGTTTTTGGCGGTGCTGTCGGTATATAGACGGGTCGGTGTCGTTCACGCAAACGGAGGACTTGTTTGTGATTGAGGAATCGGGGAAGGCGTTCGGGGAATTCCAAACGTATCTTGCCGATTTTCCCGTCGAACAGCTACATATCGTAATTCCGCATTTCCATAACACGATTAAAAGATACGAGGCGTTGTACGAATCGGCGGAAAAGGACGAGGCGGGCAGGCTTTGTGAAGTTTTAGAGGTTTTGGAGGGCTATAAGCAATTAGAGGCGTTGGCGATTAAGCCCTACCGCTTGCAAAGAGAAAATATTTTACCGTTGCGCGTAACGCATAACGATACCAAAACGAGCAACGTGCTTTTTGACGCGGAAACGAAAAAACGCCTTGCCGTGATTGATTTGGATACTGTAATGCCCGGGCTGATTGCCTTTGATTTCGGGGACGCGATTCGGGTAGCGGCGTCTACGGTGGACGAGGACGAAAAGGATTTGTCTAAGGTAGCGCTTGATTTGCAAAAATACGAGGCGTTTACGCGCGGGTTCGTCGGTGCGGTCAAGGGTATGCTTTTAGAATCTGAAAAACAAACGCTTGCGCTGGGCGCGCTCGCTATGACCGCGGAGTGCGGGGCGAGGTTTTTGACCGATTATTTAAGTGGCGATAAGTATTTCCGTATTCATTATCCCGACCAAAATTTAGCACGGGCGAAATGCCATTTGGCGCTTGCGCGGGATATGGAACGCAAATTAGAGGCAATGCAGGAAATCGTGGATAAGTACGCGAAATAAATAAAAAGTGGGAATAAAAATAAAAATAAAACCGCGAGGGGTACTCGCGGTTTTTCATTTGTTGATTTTGAACAGCGCCATAAAGATAACGCCGAGATTTGCGCCGACGATAAGCCCGACGCTTGCGCCTAACCAAAACATAAAATTCCCCCTCCCGTTTATTTTGATTATTGCCGTCTTTATAATACAGTATACGGTAAACCCCGAAAAAAAGTCACCTTTTAGGTAAGCGAATGGATATAATGGAAAGAGGAGGACGGAAACTATGCGCGTTTGTTTTGTCAGTGAGGGGCAGGTACGGGGATTTTTAGAGAAAAATAACAACGGAAAACGGGCGGATATCGTCGTTTTCGGGTTTAACGGTTTGGGTGAAGTGAACTACGAGCGGGAACTAAAAGGACAAACGAGTTATTTCGAGGATGTCGCATTGCTTTCCAAACGCGAACAAGGGGTGGTGGTTTGCGGTTGCGTTACCAACGCGCACGGGCATAGGCGAAGCTCCGCGGTGGTGGCGGAAAACGGTAAACTTATCGGCGTTTCAGACAGAATGCACGCTATCGACGGGGATATGGGTAGCGGGGCGGTAATTCGCGTGTACCAAACGAAAATAGGCAGGGTCGGGGTGGCGGTCGCCGAGGATTTATATTTTTTAGAGGTTTGTAAAACCTTAGCACTTTGCGGTAGCGATATTATCGTTTGTCCGTTTGTAAAGACAGAAGGCATAGAACAGTCGATTGTGCGGACGGTGGCGTATTGTTACGGCGTACCCGTTTTCTTTTGCGCGGACGGGTATAGTATGCTTGCGGACGTAACGGGGAATTTGGTGATTGCCACACCGCAAAGCCCGTCCGTTATCGATTTTACCTTAAAAAAAGAATACCACCTCGTCGAAACGAGGTGGCGGGGGTTTTGTAGACCAAAAATAGATAAAATATAAAATATAGGGGGCAGGTATGCGTTGAACGCTTAAAACCCTGCGTTTTTGATGTCGCGTTCGACGCTACGTTTGGTGTCGCGCTCAGCAATCGCTTGCTTTTTATCGTAGGTGTGTTTACCTTTACAAAGCGCGACTTCTATCTTGACGAGCGCGTCCTTAAAATACAATTTCAACGGTACGAGCGTATAGCCTTGGCGGTTGATTTTGCCTGCGATTTTCGCGATTTCCGATTTATGCAATAAAATTTTACGGTCGCGCCGAGTGTCTTTGCTGGCAAAGCCGTCGGATTTTTCGTAAAAGGCGATATGCATATTTTTTACGCAAACTTCTCCGCCTCGCAAAAAGCAAAAGCTGTCGTTCATATTTACGTTGCCAAGGCGTAACGATTTAATTTCGTTGCCTTGCAAAACAATTCCCGCCTCGTATTTTTCCTCGATGAAATACTCGAACGAGGCGGATTTATTTGTCGCGATAATTTTCATTTTACGCCTCCTAAGCGCCATATTCTTTCTTTATTTTTTCAAGCAATTTGAACACCGTTCTACGACGGTAAAAATCTACGTCCAAAACCTCAACGCGTATACTTTCGCCGATAGCGTAGCTTTTATTCCCGCTCTTTAAGCACAGCAGTTTTTCGTCAAAACGGTATTCCCCGTACAGCGATTCGACAGGGATAAAACCCTCGACGGTGTTGGGCAGTTCGGCAAAGATACCAAATGAGGTCACGCCCGAAATTACGGCGTCGTAAATTTTGCCGATACGCTCGCTCATAAACATTGTTTTGTATAAATCGTCCACGTCGCGTTCAGCGTCGCTCGCTCGGCGTTCGCGTTCGGACGATTGCTTGGACGCATCCTCAACGAACCCGCCGAAACGGCGTTGCACCTCGTCGTATCCGCCGTGCAAAATTTGCTTGATAATGCGGTGGATGCAAAGGTCGGGATAGCGACGGATAGGGGAAGTGAAATGGCAGTAGCAATCGCTTGCCAAACCGAAATGCCCTACGTTTTGCGCGGAATAGCGCGCCTTTTGCATAGAACGGAGCATAACGCGGTTCAAAACCGAAAAAGTGGGTAAATGCTCGCCCGCTTTTAAGATATTTTGATAATCGAAAGGGCGTACCTCGTCCGCGTTGAACCGCGCGGTTAAGCCGAGCGATTGTGCAAACGCGCGAAAGGCTTGCGCCTTTTCTTCCGTCGGTTTTTCGTGGATACGGTAGATAAACGGCGCGTCGATAGATTGCATATATTCGGCGACCGTTTCGTTGGCAAGTACCATAAACGCCTCGATAATTTGATAGGAAAACGGGCGGATATAATCGGGGATAGTGATTTCGTTGGTGTCTTTGTCGAAGAGGATTTTCGCCTCTTTGATGTCCAGCGTCACCCCGCCCTTTTTGTTGCGTTTCGCCTGCAAAATGCGGGTCAGCTCGGCAAACAGCAAGACGAGGTTTTGTATTTTTTCGTCATATTCGGTCTTTTCACCGTCTAAAATCGCCGAAACTTCCGTGTACGTCATTTTATGCGCGCTACGGATAACCGTTTCCGCGATTTCACTGTCCACGACCTTGCCGTTTTTATCGATTTTCATTAGGCACGAAAGTGCGAGCCTGTCCTCGCCCTCGTTCAAAGAACAAATACCGTTAGAGAGCGCGCGGGGGAGCATAGGCAACACGCAGTCGGGGAAATACACGCTTGTTCCGCGTTCGTACGCCTCGTTATCCAAAACGCTTTTTTCCTTGACGTAGTGGGTGACGTCCGCGATATGCACGCCGAGAAAATAATACCCGTCCTTTTTTTCAAGGGAAATAGCGTCGTCGATATCGCGCGTGTCTTCGCCGTCGATAGTCACAATAAGTTTTTCCCGAAAATCCTTGCGGTTCACAATATCTTGCGCGGTGATACCCTTTCGTTGCTGTTTTTCCGCCTCTTTTTCGACAGCGTTAGGAAATTCCTCGCGTAAATGATACGAACGGATAATGGAAAGTTCCTCGGCGAAAAAGTCGTCCTCCTCGCCCAAGACCTCGATAATTTCTCCGCCCGGCGACCTGCCGTTCGGGTAGGAGGTTATTTTTGCCACCGCTTTTATATTGCTTTTGATATGCGCGCAGTTAGAAAGCGGGATATAAATATGCGTGGAAAATTTTTTCTCGTCGGGGAATAAATACCCCGCGCGCCTGTCTTTGCGGAAAGTACCGACAATCGTCGAATACCCGCGCGATAAAATGCGCATAACTTTGACTTCGTCGCGTTCGTCGCCATTGTTGCGACCGCGGACAAGCTCGCATAAGACCAAATCGCCGTGGAGTGCGCCGTTTAAGTTTTTGCGGGGGATAAAGAAGTCGTTTTCAAAGCGTTCTTTATCCTCAGGAACGAGAAAACCGAAGCCCCGCTCGTTGCCCGAAACCGTGCCGACGATAAGGTTAAGCTGTTCGCTCGTCCCGTACCTGCCCCCGTCGTTTATAAAAATTTTACCCTCTTTTACGAGTTCGTCTAAAAGGGGGAGCAATCGGTTTTTTTCGCGGTAGGGAATAGATAAAATTTTACAAATTTCTTGAAGGGTTTTTACGGCGAGTTCGCCGTCTAAAAATTTTTGGTAAATACGCTCGGTAGCGTTCAAAATAAATCACCTCCTTAATTAGAGTATGTAGAGAGGTTAAAAAAGAAAAACGGTGGCTTGTTTGAAAGCCACCGACAAATTTTTCCAAATTACGCACCCCAGATTGCAGGTTTTTGCAAAATGTAGAAAACGACGGAAAGAACTACCAAGATAGCAAGGCAAATCCAAGTCCATCTCTTCATTTTCGCCTCAATCGATTTGCCTTTGTTTTTACCAAAGAACGTTTCGCTTGAACCGCCGAGTGCGTCGATACCGCTGGAATTGCTCGGTTGCATTAAAATCAAAACGATAGCGGTAAGCGCGGAAAGTGCCATTAAAATAATCATTGTCAGGCTAAGCCCAAAATATAAGTTATAGAACGAGTTGCCCTTTTCGATAGGAGCAAGTAACGAAGTTAAACGTAACATATCTATTTCCTTTTTATGTTTTTTTCAAAATACTAATTGATTATAGCACACTTAAAAAAAGAACGCAAGCGTTTTTTAAGCGTATTTTATAAAATTTTATTTTTCAAAGCGATAATAGACAAAATCGCTCTTAAAATTTTTTCAAACGCTTGCATTTAAGAAGATTTGGTGTTATAATAAAATAAATCTAAACACAAGGAAACAAAAATTATGCAAGACTTTTTATTTTGTCAACCTTCCGTGTTTGTTATCGGTAACGAATACGAGATTTTACTCAATTTGAACGAGTTTGGTATTTGCTTCGTGAAAGTCGGCGATACGCTGTATTACGAGGAAAATTCGGGGGTATTACCTTCCGAACGCACTATCGTAAAAATCCGCGTTCCGCAAACCGCGCTCGATACCGCAAAAGCTTACGAAATTATATTCCGTAAAACGAAAGAGCGTAAATCGTACTGGTCTACGTTCTATCCGCCTCAAACGGCGAAATTTGCGTTCAAACCCTTGGAAAAGACGGAAAATATCAATATTTTGTATATTTCCGACGTGCATTACGGTTTTGAAATCGCGAAAAAAACGGCGTCGTATTTTGGGAAAGACGTCGATTTATTCGTCGTGAACGGCGATATCGGCGAAGTGGAAACGGAAAAGAACTATTTAGAGGTCTGCAACTTCGTCGGCGAGATTGCGAACGGCGAGATACCCGTACTGTTTTCGCGCGGTAATCACGATACGCGCGGGCGTTTGGCGGAATTATTCCCGAAATATTTCCCTTGCCAAAACGGTAAGACGTATTACGGTTTTGAAATCGGTTGCTTAAAAGGTGTGGTGCTTGATTGCGGTGAGGATAAACTGGATTGTTCAAAGGAATACGATTCGTCCGAGGACACGCCCGTGGAATATTTGGGACTTAACCGTTTCCACGATTACCGCAAACAACAGCTGGAATTTTTGAAAACCGTGCAACCCGACGAGAACAAAATCAACCTCGTCGTTTCGCACGTATGCCCTGCAATGACCACGGCTGAGCCTGGCGGGCAGTTTGATATCGACAGGGAGATGTATACGAAGTGGTGTGCGGAATTAGACCGTATCCACCCCGCGTTTATGCTTTGCGGGCATTACCATCACGCGTTTATGATTATGCCCGACGATAACCAAAGCTTAATCCCGCACAACTATCCCGTAGTGGTGGGCATTAACCGTATCCCCGCCGACGCGTCCGAGCATTTCTGGGGCGCGGGGATTATCTTAAATAACCATCAAGCCGAGGTGCGTTTTGTGGACGAAACGCATACCGTACAGAAAAAATACCTGTTGAAATTTTAATTTTACTTCATAACAAAAAAACTCCGCAAGCGTGAAAACTTGCGGAGTTTTTCTATTCGTTTCCTTATTTAATCAAGCTCTTGCCCGTCATTTCCTTAGGCTGAGGGATATTCATCATATCCAACAGGGTGGGGGCGAGGTCTGCCAAAACGCCGTCCTCGCGGAGCGTTGCGTTTTTCAGATTTTCCGATACGAGAATTACGGGAACGGGGAAAGTGGTGTGTTGCGTGAACGCCGTTTCGCCGTCGTCCGCTATCATTTGGTCGGCGTTGCCGTGGTCGGCGGTGACGAGCGCACTACCGCCCATAGCCAAAATTTTATCCGTTACCTTTTTCACGCATTCGTCAACGGTATGCACCGCCTTAATAGCCGAGTCCATAACGCCCGTATGCCCAACCATATCGCAGTTTGCGAAGTTGAGGATAACTACGTCGTAAACGCCCTTGTCGAGTTCTTCCAAAACCTTATCCGTAACGAGATACGCGCTCATTTCGGGTTGTAAATCGTAGGTGGCAACTTTCGGCGAGGGGATAACGATACGCGTTTCGCCCTCGACGGGCGCTTCTAATTTCGCGTTGAAGAAGAAGGTTACGTGCGCGTATTTTTCCGTTTCGGCGATATGAAGCTGTTTCAAACCCAAAGACGAAATATATTGTGGTAAGGTGTTGGTAATCTCGTCGGGCGGGAACGCTACGCCTACGCCCTCAAACGACGAATCGTACACCGCAAAGCCTACGAAAGTCGGCGCAAGGAAACCCGTTTTTCTTTCAAAACCGAGCGTTGCGCCCGTCTTTGCGTCTACGAACGGGAACGCTTGTTGCGAGAACATTCTCGAAATTTGACGCGCTCTGTCGGGTCGGAAGTTAAAGCAAATAATGCTATCGCCCGCGCCGATTAATCCGACGGGTTTGCCGTTTTGCGTGAGGTTGGTGGGCAGGATAAATTCGTCGGTAACGCCCTTTTCATACGACGCTTTCACCGCGTCCTCCGCGCTACCTTCAAATTGTACGCCCACACCAAGCGTGAGCATATCGTAGGCTTTTTCTTCTCTGTCCCAGTTGTTGTCTCTGTCCATTGCGTAATATCTGCCCGAAACGGACGCGATTTTACCAAAGTTCAATTCGTTTAATTTATCTTGTAAATCTTTCAAGAAGTCCGCGCCCGAAGTGGGTGCAACGTCGCGCCCGTCGGTAAACGCGTGGATATACACCTCGTTCAAACCTTGCATTTTCGCCATTTCCACGAGCGCGTATAAATGCTCGATATGGCTATGCACGCCACCCGTCGAAACCAAACCGAACAGGTGTAAATTTTTACCTGCGTTCTTTGCGGACTGCATAGCGCGGAGCAATTCGGCGTTTTTGAAAAATTCGCCGTTGCGGATATCCTTGGTGATTTTCGTTAAATCCTGATAGACGATACGACCTGCGCCGATATTGAGGTGACCTACCTCGCTGTTGCCCATTTGCCCGTCGGGAAGACCCACCGACATACCGCTTGCGCCGAGTTGCGCGGAGGGGTAGTTTTGAATGAGTTCGTTGACGAATTTACTCCCGTCGGCAACGATAGCGTTGCCGTGTTGGCTGGGGTTAATGCCGTAGCCGTCCATAATAATTAAAGCGTAAGGGGTACGCATAATTTTATTCTCCTTTATCTTCAAAATAGTGGGGCAGAGCGCGCTCAATGCGTACCTGCCCCTTGCAAATGCTATATATTTCTTATTTATCGAAGTTAACGATAGCCGAGAAATCAGGCGCTTTGAGGGACGCACCGCCGATTAAACCGCCGTCGATTTCCTCTTTCGCCATAAGTTCTTTGCAGTTTCCTGCGTTCATACTACCGCCGTATTGAATACGAACGGCTTGCGCGCAATGCGGGCAGAATACTTCGCCAATCGTCTTACGGATAAACGCAATCGTTTCGTTGGCTTGGTCCGCCGTTGCCGTCTTGCCCGTACCGATAGCCCAAACGGGTTCGTACGCGATAACGACTTCGGTGATTTCTTCGATACCTTTCAAACCTTCGCGGATTTGCTTAGCCAAAACTTCTTCCGTCTTGCCCGTTTCTCTTTCCTCTAACGTTTCGCCGATACAAACGATAGGGGTAAGCCCCGCTTTCAATGCAGTAAGCGTTCTCTTGTTCACCGTTTCGTCCGTTTCACCGAAATATTGACGGCGTTCGCTGTGCCCGATAATAACGTATTCTACGCCGTATTCAAGGAGCATCGCCGCGGAGATTTCGCCCGTGTACGCGCCCTTGTCGGCAAAGTGTACGTTTTCTGCGCCGAGCTTGATGTTCGTGCCTTTAATCGCCTCGCTCACCGCGGGGATATCGATTGCGGGAACGCATACCACGACGTCGCAGTTCGCCTCGGTTACGAGGGGAGCAATCGCTTTCACGAGCGCAACGCCCTCGGAAGCGGTGTTGTTCATCTTCCAGTTACCTGCAATAATAGGTCTTCTCATAATTCAAAACTCCTAAAAGTATATATATTTTTTTATTTTCTTATTTATCGTTCAAGCAAGCGATACCGGGAAGTACCTTACCCTCGAACAATTCAAGCGACGCACCGCCACCCGTCGAAATGTGCGTCATCTTATCCGCAAAGCCGAGCACTTGCACAGCCGCCGCGGAGTCGCCACCGCCGATAATCGTCGTTGCCTTGCCGTACGCGTTTGCAAGCGCCTGGGCAACCGCTTTCGTGCCTTCCGCAAGGATAGGATTTTCAAATACGCCCATAGGACCGTTCCAAATCACCGCTTTCGCGTTGGCTACGACGCTTGCGAAAAGTTTCTTGGTTTCAGGACCGATATCCAAGCCCATCATATCGTCGGGGATAGCGTTGGAGGCAACCACCGTCGTTTCGATAGGCGCGTCGATAGGGTTAGGGAACGCCTTGGACGCAACGGTGTCTACGGGCAATACGATTTGCTTGCCGAGCGCCTTTGCCTTTTCAAGCA
>JAZSPG010000053.1:0-60520 GCA_045537295.1 Candidatus Scatosoma sp.
ACGACATGGCTACGATCCGACTTTGAATTTTCGCTACCGCTCAATGAAATGGTTTACACCGTGAATTGAAACGCACAGCGTTTCATTATTGAATTATTCCACAATGCAAAACTCTGTTTTGCAATTCACGTGCCGTCAGGCGCAATTTATGAACGAAGTTCAATTCATTTTCGAGGAAATTTATGATACAGGATTTACACGCGCACACTTATTACTCGTTCGATTGTGACGATTCGCCCGAACAGGTAATCCAAACCGCTTTGCTTAGCGGTGTAAAACAGCTAGGGTTTTGCGACCATAACCACGGCGTAGGACTTGCGCGCAAAGAAGAATGTTATAATAAAGGTACGGATTTGACCGTCGATTACGACGGAACGCTCAAACGCTATTTCGACCATATGACTTTATTGCAAGAAAAATACCGCAATAAAATACGAATTTTACGCGGTATCGAGGTAGCGACGGCGGTAGGCAAGGACAATTACGCCCTGCCCAACAAAGCAGATATTTCCTTTTTCGATTTTTGTTTAGTCGAGGGCTTAGCAAATCCCCGTTCTATCGCCCAAGGCGATTTGTTCACTTTTGCCAAGCGTTGTAATTGTCTTACGGGCGTAGCGCATACCGATATGTTTGCGTTTATCCGTTCTATCGGCGAAGAGCCCTACCGTTATTTTCGTAAAATGGCGGAGCAAAATATTTTTTGGGAAATCAACGTCAACCTTGATTCCTCCCACGAGTTTAAGCCCCACGATTACGTTACGGAATTTTTCAAAAACAAGGAACAGCAGGAAATCATCAAAAAATCAGGCGTGCGGTTATCGGTAGGCTTTGACAGTCACAATATCCGCGAATACAAAGCCGAACGCGTAAAATCTGCGTGCAAGCTTATCCAAAACGCAGGTATACACCTCGTCTTTGAGGGTATGTAAATTTATCATAAAACTTTAACCCCCGACTTATCGCAAGTCGGGGGTTGATTTTTTATACCGTTTATACCGTTTATTCCGTTTTTAATTGTTCTTCCAGCATTTCCGTTTGCAGAATTTTTTCCACCAAGTTTCTATCGTTATAGAAATAATGGTTCGACGCCTCAAACCCAATCGTCGGATAATCGGTTGCCAAATCCAACAAGCGCGCGGTGATTTGCTTTTCGTCGCTTAAAATTTGCGCAAGTTCCGCTTTGTTCGCTTGTAAATCCCGTTTGCAATACGCGTAACGCGTTTGTAAATAGTCCGCTTTGAAATGGATATACGCCGTTTCGGCATACGCCTTTAACTCTTTCACAAGCGACGTTTGCCCTGCTTTTTCCATTTCCGCCAAACCTTGTTCCCAAACGGTCAACAGTTTTTCGTATTGCGCCACGAACACCTCGTACGGATAGGGCTTAATCCAATTTTCATAATCGTCAAACCCAAAACAAACCATCGTCGAAGGCTTTTCGTCCGCTTGCAAACTCCAAAGGTTTGCCGGTCCAAGCGTTTTAGGCGAATTATATAAAGCGTCAATACTAAACGGGTATTCTCTAAACGCTTGACAGAACAGTTTCACCGCCGAATGCACCGTAGCGCCGTCCTTGCCGTACACTTTTTCGTACCATTTTTCTATTGAGAAATTTTTCGGGTCGTCCGCGTAATCGGCTACCATTCCAAGCATCGGCGAGGGATAACCGCCGAGCGTCCAAGTCAGCATATAATCGTGTACGCCGATTGCGTCCAAGTTTTGCAAATGCTCTAAAACCAAGTCGTACACGGGTAAATACGGAACGGCGGAACATTCCCAGCTATTGTTCGTTTGGATTTTCGCGCAAGCCGTCATTCCCTTCTTATGCCCTTCTTCAAAGCAAATTTTCGTAATTTCGCTCGGTCCGGGACGGGAAATGGAATAATCGATTACCTCGCTTTGAATACCGCCCGTCACGAACTCGCAACCGTATTCGCTGGCGCATACCGCTACGATATCCTTATCCAGCATTTGTACGCCTCTGCGCGTTTGTTCTTCCGTCCAGTCCATAAACTTCGACCAGCCCCAAAGATACGCCAGCACCTTACCGTCGCTACCGCTGTCCTTAATCGCCTTTGCAATCAAATTATTTACGTCCGACGCCGATTTTTCGGCGGGGATATTTTTGCATGTCGGACAATTACACTTCTTGTTGCCCAAGTAATTACAATGCGTGGTGTTTTCGCTCATTGTAATCGTAATCAACCCGCCTAAGCCTTGAATATCGGCAAACAAATCCTTTATCGCCGTATACAAATAGTCGCGCACCTCTTGCTTTTCCATACAAAGCGTGGCAACCCCATTGTTATCCCAGCCCGCGATATGCGCGTATTTGCCGAGCTTGTCCGTGGGTATCCCGCGAGGCTCGTTCACGTACAAATACACCTTAATCCCGTATTTCGCGCAACGCTCGACGAGTTCTTTCAAGTTCTTTCTTCTAAGCTCGTATTTTTCGCTAAGCGAGGGTATGAACGGATAGGGCGAAAGCGCGGACAAAACACCGTGCACCCAAACGCCGTTGATTCCCTGTTTTTGGTATTCGCTGAGCAACGCGTCGGGCAAATATTGCTTTCCGTCCTCCACGAACGCGTCCCCGCAGGGCGTTAAATAGCCGTGGATTAAACGAATGGTATCCCCGCGTTTTTCTTGCACTGCGCTATCTTGCAACAGCCCGTCGGCAAAAAACTCAAACGCGCGGACGGTGGCGGGTAAATACCCCGAAATCGTTTTTGCAAGTTCCTCCGTTTTTGCAATTTCTTCGCTTGTCAACGGCGCGTAATACACCTTGGGACAGTCGGGTTTCATTTCGCCTAATTTAACGAACAGGAAATCCTCTTTTTCCAAAACGAACTCCAACCGCGCGTCGTCGTAATCAAGCAATGTTTTCAACTGCTCGTAATCAAGCAAATACCAGTTGTTTCTAACGAGGGTGATAAACCCGCGTTTCTCCCAACGCTCGTCAAACGCCACGGCGGACAGCCCCATACGCTCCGCTTCCGCTTTCACCGTTTCTTCACTGCAACGCAAAGTTTTCGCAATTTTGTCCGTGGAAATCAAACCGTAATTTCTGAAAATTACCGTTTGCCAAGTCTGCGGAAAAATTTCCTTTTGCAAAGGAACTTTTTTGATTTCAAGTAACATAAAAACCTCTTAAAAATATTATTTAATCGCCTCTTTCAAATATGCAAGCGATTGTTTTACCATTTCGTCGCCGATTTCCTTGCTCGCCTCTCTTGCACTTTCGGTAAACCAGTGCTTGATATCGTCAATTCTGTCAAGCTGAACGCAATCGGGATAGAGCGACATTAAGATAGAGCTTTCGTACTTACCCGCGTGGTCGTAACCCGTCGCGTTCTGTACCGCCGTACTCATTGTGGGTATAACTTTAATCCAGCTGAACGGATTGTTCGCGCCCTCTAATTCCTCGTAGTAGTTCGCGTAGCTTTCACTGCCCCACCAGCCTTCGCCGAGGGTTTCTTCTAAATATTCCATCGTCGCGCGTTTCGCCGCCGTGCGATAGCAAAGCGTCATCGGCATTTCGCTTTCCTGCTCGAATTGATGATGAATCACGACGTAGATATTTCTAAACCCAGAATAAAGCATACTCTTAAACACGTAGTATACGTAATCCTCGAACGCGCGTTCAGGCACGTGTACCGTACCGCTTTTTCTGCCCCCTACGGCGTAGCTAGACGGCGAATAGGAAATGGTGGGCGCGAGCATAAGTTCTTTTTCTTTCGCAAGCAACTTCACTAACCCCTCGGCAACGAGCGTATCGCAACCGTACGAGCAATGCGCGCCGTGGTATTCCACCGTACCCCCTACAATCACGAGGGGAATATTGTTCTTCTTAACGTAATCCGTTTCACGCGGAAAAGAATGGTCTAAAATCATATTCTTTTTTTCTCCTTATATTCTAACATAGTCCATTGCATAAAACAATGGAAAAAATCAAACTTTTATAGCAAAAAATCAAACTCTTTTATTCGACTTTTTTTAATACGCCATCGTCGTATAGTACGCAAGGTTGACTTGACGGTTGTCCAATCTACCGTATTGCACGACAATTTTTTGACTGCTTTCCAGTTTCATTGCGTACTGCGTTTCCAACGGAACGACGTATCCGCACATATGCTCGACGTTGTTCATTCTAAAACACTTCACCGTTTGCGGTTCAACTTCCCAAGTAATACCCTCGTACGCTTTTTCGTCCACGAAATAGAGTTTTACTTTAATCACCGCTTTTTTATCGCTATCGTTTACGATAACGACGCTTTCGTGACCTTTCAAAACGCCCTCGCCTTCGGGGGGCAATTCGCAATCGGGAATAATCCAGTTTTTCTTTCCTACAACCATTATTTTTTCTCCTTAATAATCAATAATAAATTTTGAAAGCCAAGGGAAAATCCCTTGGCTTTCCCTATATACTTTATATAGCTTAGAAACCTAATTCAATTAAGCCGTGCTTTTCAAGATAATCGGTGTAGCTTTCCACGCCGTTTTCCTTAATAGCAATACCCTTTTCCCAACGGCAACCAAAGGTCGAACCAGAAATAAAGGTGTCTACTTGGAAGGTCATATTCTTCTTCAAAATATAATCGGAAGACGTTTCCATCCAAGGTGCTTCTACTTCAATCATACCCGTACCGTGACAAGGTCCGTACACGTAGTTCTTTTCATAACCCGCGTCCTTGAACATTTGCAAGAATTTCTTAGGCACAACGTCCGCTTTGATGCCCGCTTTCAAGTTTTCCGTCGTCCAGTTGTGCATCTTCAAGCAGAAATCCACGAGTTCTTTCTTTTCGCCCTCTGCCTTACCCATAAATACAGGCAAACCGATTGCGGGGGAATACCCATCGATTTTCGCCGAAAGGTTAAGCTGAACGATATCGTTTTTGCCAATCGTCTTGTAGGTCGAACGGCTGATTGCGTGACGGGTGGACGATTCGCTGAATACGTACATAGGAAGCCCTTCGTATTCCGCGCCGTTTTCGTAAATAACTCTTTGCGCAATACCTACCATTTGTAATTCGGTTACCCCCGGCTTTAACGCCTTGATAACTTCGTCCGTAGCAAGCTCAACGATTCTGAAACCCTCTCTGATACAAGCGAGTTCGTTTTCGCTCTTAATCGAACGAAGCGCAACCATAATATCGCTACAAATGGAAATTTCAGCCTTGGGGAAACTATCCTTTAAGCCTTCCATAATCGGCAAGGTACATTCTACGTAGCTACCCAAACCGATTTTAAGGTTTTCGCCCGTTGCGCCAACGTAATCGAACGCCATTTTGAACGTATCGGGAACGAGTTCGGGATACGCGGGGTCGGCAGATTCACGGAATTCTTTCAACACCATAACCTTATCAATCTTACCGAAGTCTTTTGCGAAAATAGCCGATTCAGGCCCTACGAGCAACACCGCTTTACCGCTTGCGCCAATCAACACGCCCGCTCTTTCAAACAAAGGCCAAAAACCCGAGAAATATCTCGCGTTCGCGTAGTCGCTTTCCGTCGATACGACGAGCATTGCGTCAAGACCCTTTTCTTGTACTAATTTCGACGCCTTCTTGATTCTTTCTTGATACTCCCAATCGGGAATACAAATTCTTTGCATAATAGTTTTCACTCCTTATTTTTATTTTTTCTTTATTATAGTACATATTTTTATAATTGTCATTAGAAAATCGTCAATAAAAATTATACTTTCGTAAATTTATTTATGATATTGCTTTTACTTGACTTTACGGTTATTTTAGTATAAAATAAGAATGAATTGCAAAGCGTTGCTTTGCGTGAACTGAAATAAATTTCGTGAATTGCACCTAACGGCGCGTGAATTGCACGCTTTGCGTACATTGTGGTAGGATTATAAAATTTTACAATAATGAAATGCTTTGCATTTCAATTCACGGCGCAAGCCAATTCATTGAGCTGAAAGCGAAACTTCACGCGTTGAAAACGCAATTCATTCGCAAAGGAGCGTACTTATGGAATTCAAATTAAAAACGGTGGAAACGGTTTTATCCGTACCCAAAATTGCAAACGTACACTTTTTCGAATACCCGCGCGGACACGAAACGAAAAACGACAAGCACCCTTTTTGCGAGTTGTTGTTCGTCAACGGCGGGAAAGTTTCGGTGCGCTCGGACGAATATAACGGTACGCTGACGAGAAATTCGCTGATTATCCACGGAGCAAATCAAGTCCATTCTTTTTCCTGTCCGAAAAATGCGGAAAGTTCGCTGGTAATTATCGGTTTTGAATGTACCTGCGCCCAGCTTGCGCAATTTAGCAAACAGCCTATCTTTTTGAACGAAACGGAAGTCAAGCAAATGGCGGGTATCGTCAAGGAGGGCAGAAACGTGTTCGCCCCGCCCTATAACGTACCCGTATACGATATGGTAAAGAAGAAAAACCAAATATTCGGCAGTGAACAAATGCTCAGATGTTTATTAGAAAGCTTTTTGTTAGGGCTTATTCGCAAGCACGAATATTTCGAGGGTATGGACGAAAACGACGAGTTGGATTTTGCCATCGGCGAAATTATCGAATACGTGGACGGGAATTACACCGAACATATCACGATTGACGAGCTGGCGTTTTTGTTCCGCACCAACCGTTCTACGCTTTGCAAGGAATTTCGGCTTGCCACGGGCAAGACCTTGAATGAGTACATAGCGGACAAAAAAATAGAAAAAGCCAAACGCAAATTAGAAAAAGGCGTAAAATCGGTGACGCAAATCGCCGACGAGCTAAACTTTGAAAGTGTACCCTATTTTTGCAAATTTTTCAAAAAACACACGGGCTTAACCCCGTCCGAATACCAAAAAACACCGCGTTAAAACCGCGGTGTTTTTTCGTGCGAAAGATTAACCGTATATAAAAATGGATATACTACCTCATAAAGAATTAGGGAGGTATTTTTAATTATGAAAACGATTACGACGGACGGGAACGGCGCGACGGCGTATATTTCCTACGCCTTTTCCGAACTTGCCATTATTTACCCCATAACCCCCTCTTCGCCTATGGCAGAGCTTGCGGATATCTGGTCGGCGTCGGATAAACCAAACCTTTTTGGCAAAACGCCCAAAGTCACGCAAATGCAGTCGGAAAGCGGGGTGGCAGGCGCGCTACACGGCGCACTCAGTTGCGGTGCGCTTACCACCACCTACACTTGCAGTCAGGGCTTGCTTTTGATGCTTCCCGATATGTATAAAATCGCAGGCGAATTGCTTCCTTGCGTTATCCACGTGAGCGCACGCGCCCTCGCCACACACGCGCTCAGCATTTTTGGCGACCATCAGGACGTAATGGCGTGTCGGCAAACGGGGTTTGCTATGCTTGCCTCTTCTTCCGTACAAGAGGCGCACGATTTGGCGCTCGTCGCGCATTTGGCTTCGCTCAAATCCAGCGTTCCGTTTTTGCATTTCTTCGACGGGTTTAGAACCTCGCACGAAACGACGAAAATCCAAGTCCTCGATTACGACGAAATTACGCCTTTGCTCGATAACGAGGCAATCGCACGCTTTCGCGAACGCGCGTTAAACCCCGAAAAACCTTTTCAGCGCGGTACGGCACAAAACCCCGACACGTATTTTCAAAACCGCGAACGCGCGAACGGGCGGTATTTGGCGTTACCTGAAATTTTACAGGACACTTTTAATCAAGTCGCCGTCGTCACGGGCAGGCAATACCGCGTTTTCGATTATTTCGGCGCGGACGACGCCGAGGATATTCTCGTCGCAATAGGAAGCGCGTGTTCGACGGTTGAGGAAACGGTTGCGCAGTTAAATCGCGAGGGGCGAAAGGTCGGTTTGGTGAAGGTTCGGCTGTATAGACCCTTTTGCGCGGAGGCGTTTTTGTCCGCCTTACCCAAAACCTGCAAGCGTATCGCGGTGCTGGACAGAACGAAAGAGGCGGGCGCGCTCGGCGAACCGTTGTATTTGGATATTTGCTCGGCGTTACTTGAAAACGGCAAAACGGATATTCGCGTATTTGGCGGTAGATACGGGCTGGGTTCAAAAGAATTTACACCCGCTATGGTAGTTGCGGTATTTGATAATTTACACGCAACCCAACCGAAAAACCATTTTACCGTGGGGATTTGCGACGATATGACGCACACCTCGCTACCCGTTACGCCTTACAAAATCCAAGACGAAAATTGCGTGCGCTGTAAATTTTACGGGTTGGGGTCAGACGGAACGGTGGGCGCGAATAAAAACTCGGTGAAGATTATCGGGGATAACACCGACTTATTCGTGCAAGCGTATTTTTGTTACGATTCCAAAAAATCAGGCGGGATTACGATGTCGCATTTACGGTTTGGGAAATCCCCGATTAAAAGTGCCTACCTTATCGACGAGGCGGATTTCGTAGCTTGTCACAATCCGTCCTATCTCACCCGTTACGATATGGCGGACTGCTTAAAAGACGATGGTTTGTTTTTGATTAACTGTCCTTGGGATAGCGCGGAAAAGTTAGCTCAACGCATACCTGCCCCCCTCAAACGATTACTTTTCCAAAAACGCATAAGGGTATATACCCTTGACGGAACGGGCATTTCCAACGCTGTGGGGTTAAGCGGAAAAACGGGCGCGATTATGCAGTCCGCGTTCTTCTTGTTAAACGAACGCATTATGCCCTACGAAAAAGCTAAGGCACTGTTAAAGAAAGAACTCACCGAAAAATTCAGCAAAAAAGGCGCAGAAATCGTGCAAATGAATATGACTGCTATCGACGAGGTGGAAAAGCGGTTGCACGAAATTCAAATACCTGCCTCGTGGCAAAACGCTACGGACGGTGCATCAGAGCGTGTTCTGCCTGATAATAAGTATTTCCGCGAGTTTATCCACCCTATCCTTTCGCTAAAAGGCGACGAGTTGCCCGTATCGGCGTTTACGGAGGACGGGAGCGTCCCCACGGGTACGACGCGGTTTGAAAAGCACGGGGTTGCAAGGCTGTTGCCCAAGTGGATACCGCAAAACTGTATTCAATGCAATCAATGTTCTTTCGTATGCCCGCACGCGTGTATTCGTCCGTTCGTTTGTGAAGAAAACGAAAATCTTGCGTCCGAATTTATAACGCGCGAGGCGGTCGGGTTAAAAGGAAAACGCTTTCGCGTACAGGTGTCCGCGCACGATTGTATGGGTTGCGGAGTTTGCGCGGAGGTTTGCCCCGCCAAAGAAAAAGCGCTTGTTATGACGCCGTCCGAGGAAATTTCTTTTACCGAAGGCGAGAACTGGGAACGCGCCTTGCGCCTACCCAAAGCCGATACGAGTGCGTTTAAGACGAATACGGTTAAGGGCAGTCAGTTCAAACAACCGCTTTTCGAGTTTTCCTACGCCTGTTCTGGTTGCGGGGAAACGCCGTATATCAAATTATTGACGCAATTATTTGGAGAGCGGACGGTAATCGCCAACGCGACGGGCTGTTCGTCTATTTACGGCGGTTCGTCCCCTACCTGCCCGTATACAACAAACGCAGACGGGCGGGGAGTGGCTTGGGCAAACTCGCTTTTCGAGGACAACGCGGAGTTCGGTTTGGGTATGCGCCTTGCGTTAAACGCGCGCAATATCCCGCACGATAAGGCGTCCGTTTGGATTGTCGGAGGCGATGGTTGGGCGTACGATATCGGGTTTAACGGGTTAGACCACGCCTTATCCACAGGCGAGAAAATCAAGGTCTTGGTTTTGGATTCGCAGGTGTATTCTAACACGGGCGGGCAGGTTTCCAAAGCGACGCCTATGGGCGCGGTTGCGCGGTTTGCCACGGCAGGCAAACGGTTGTATAAAAAGGATTTAGGACTGATGATGACGACCTACGACACCGCCTATATCGCGCAGGTATCAATGGGCGCGAACAAACAACAGCTCGTAACCGCACTGACGGAGGCGGAGGCGTACGACGGTCCTGCGCTTATTATCGCGTATTCCACCTGTATCGCGCACGGGTTTAATATGCGCAAGAGTATGGAGGAACAAAAATTAGCGGTGGATTCGGGTTTTTGGCAATTATACCGTTTTAATCCCGCCTTAAAAGCGGAGGGCAAAAACCCGTTTATCCTCGATAGCAAAGCACCCACCGCCTCGCTGAGAGAATTTTTCGAGGGTGAAAACCGCTTTGCAACGCTTAAAAAATCCTACCCTGAGCAAGCGGAAGAATTATTCGCGCTTGCGGAACGGGAAACGCAAAATCGGCGCAAACTGTACGAACGGCTTGCGCAAGCTTACGATAATTCGTAAGTTCTTATGGCAACCGCCCCACCAACGCAACGAAAAAACGCCCTCACGGGCGTTCGTTGCGTTGGTGGGGCGAGTTTGGCTTAAATTGAAGCGATTAAAATTATTTACTATTATATGATAATACTCAGCACAATAGCTATTCCCATAATAAAAACACAACTACCTATAAATAAAGAAAATAAGTACACCTTTTTTACTATCGCCGTCTTTTTTAATGACAAATAAATTAACGTATACATTACCACACCCAATATAGCGTTTCCGATATAAAACAATCCCATTTCTAAAGAATATAAAGGTATCTTCCCTAATATAAGCAAGGGAACGTCAATACTGGCACTCAGCAATAAACCCGACAACAAAGTAATAATAAATAGTTTCTTGTTTTGTATCATGGACGTATCCTCGGTAAGTTTTCTTTTATAATTGTTCCTTATAAGAAATCACAACGACAGTTGTGTATGCAATCCGTTTTAGCGGTATGTAATCGATTTATTGTATGTTACAAACCGAAAGAATTACATACATTGCTATGCAATGATTACATACGCCTACGGCGATTACATGCCAAACCTTCGGTTTGGATAAACAACCTAAGTTGACAATTCAACTTAGGTTGTTTATGGTGGAGGTGGTGAGAGTTGAACTCACGTCTTACTCGGCTACCAAAAAACTTTCTACATACTTAGTTTATCTATTTTTCTTACTTTGATAACGCGGGTAAACACGCTTTATCAACCGCAGAAAGCTTAATAATCTTTATAAAACACTTTCCGATTCCACAAAGATTTTTCCGTCTTGATGACGCCACGACCCTAACCGACGGATAAGTTAGGCGTGACGATTCGTTAAAAAACGAAGTTACGCTGCTAAAGCGTAGTTTGCATTTCTATCTGCATTTAAATTTAATCGGACCGTTTTTAACGCAGTCTTTCCGCTCTGCGGTATGCTTATCTTTTCGCTCACCGGCAATCGAATCCGGTGTACCCCCAAATATTCGGCGTAGTATTATTATACACGCCTTCCTATAAAAAGTAAACCGATTTTACCAAGGAAATTATCGCCAAAACTAAAAATTTATCACTTTTTCCAAGTTTTCGGCAAGAACAGTACGAGAATAGGGAATACTTCTAATCTGCCGATTAACATATCGAATATAAACACGATTTTCGACCACCACGAAAACATACCGAAATTCCCCGCCGGTCCTACCGCGTCTAACCCCGGTCCGATATTGTTTATCGTCGCCACGATACTCGTAAAATTCGTCGTCGTGCTTTGCCCGTCCAACGAAATAATTAGCAACGACAGTACGAATACCAAGATATACGCCATAAAAAACCCGCTGACGCTACGCACGGTTTCGTCGTCCACCGCGCGTTTATCCATCGTTATTTTTTTCACCTGCTTGGGTTGTATCATACGGCGGGTTTCCCGAAATCCGCTCTTAAATAATATAATAATCCGCGAAACCTTTAATCCACCGCCCGTACTGCCCGCGCACGCGCCTATAAACATTAACAAAACGAGTATCGTCTTGGAAAAGGACGGCCATAAATCGAAATTCTCGGTGGAAAAACCCGAAGTAGAAATCACCGACGCAACGGAAAACGCCGAATGGCGCACCGCCTCGCCCGTGGTGTACGCGTAGGCGTTAGAAATGCAAAGATTTACCGTGATTAAAGTGATTGCCGTCACCACTATCGCTAAAAACACGCGCACTTCCAAATTGAGCGCGTCTTTTAACTTTCCGCAAAGAATCAAATAATAGGATGCGAAATTGATAGAAAACAGCACCATAAACACGGTCATCACCACTTGGCAATAAGGCGAATACCCCGCGCAACCCTCTGCCGTGACGGCAAAACCGCCCGTCCCCGCCGTCGCAAAAGCCATATTCACCGCGTCGAACACAGGCATTCCGAACACGAGAAAAATAAACTCCGCCACCGTCAGTCCCGCGTAAATTAAGTATAAAATCCCCGCCGTCGAACGCATTTTGGGTACGAGTTTATTGACAACTGGTCCAGGGCTTTCCGCGCGCATTATATTGATATTGTTCCCACCGCTACAAAGCGGTAAAAATACCATAATAAACACCAAAACACCCATACCGCCTATCCAGTGCGTAAAACTGCGCCAAATGAGGATACATTTAGGTAGCTGAGCGACTTTATCGCCCGTCAAAACGCTCGCGCCCGTCGTCGTAAACCCTGAAACCGTTTCAAACAACGCGTCGATATAAGTAGAATACCCGCCCGAAAGTCGCAAGGGCAACGCGCCGAACAAACTTAACGCTATCCAGCACAGCGCCACGATAACGAACCCCTCTTTGGCGTAAACGGCGGTACTTTTGGGTTTGCCGATTAGCAAAATACCCCCCACCGCCAAAGCGCAAAGCAAGGCGATTAAGAAATCGTATACTTCTTTTTCGCGGTATATCAGCCCCGTAGCTATCGGCACGAGAAAAAACGCCGATTCAAAGAGCAATATCCAGCCGATTATGCGTTTAATAATTGCGTAATTCATAGTCTACCCTTTATTTCAAAACGTCCGAAACGTCGTGCAAAGCAAAACTCGACACAACCACCACTCTATCCCCCGCCAAAATCACATCTTGACCGCGCGGAACGATAACCTCGTCCCCGCGCGTAATCGAGGCGATAAGGATATTTTTCTTGAATTTAAGCTGGTATAACGGAACGCCGATAACCGCCGAACCCTCGCGTACGACGAACTCGGACGCCTCGACTTTACCGTTAATTAAATTATACAGCGTTTCCACGTTACTGCCCCGCGTATTCTTCATTGCGCGCACGTGGCGCAAAATGGTATCCGCAGTAACGACGCGCGGACAAACGGTAGTGTCCAATTCCAGCTGATTGATAACGTTATCGTAGTCGATACGATTAATTTTCGTAACCAACTTATTACAGCCCGCGTTTTTCGCAAAAATCGAAAGCAAAATATTTTCTTCGTCCAGCTCGGCAAGCGCAACGAACGCCCCCGCACGCGAAATACCCTCTTCTAAGAGTAGGTCGTGGTCTGTGCAATCCCCTTGAATGACGTCCACGTTTTCCCACGCGTCCGCGATTTCCTCGCACAGCGTTTTATCCTTTTCAATTACCTTAATTCCGATACCCGAGCGGGCAAGAATTTCACATAAATAGTGCGTAATCACGCCCCCGCCGACGACCAACGCGTTTTTAACGGAATGTCCTTTGCTGTGTAATTTTTTGAAAAACTCGTTGGCTTTTTTCGGCGAGGCAACGATGGACACGACGTCCTTTTCGGCAAACACGAAATCGCCGTCCGCAATAAACGCCTCGTCCCCGCGTTCTATCGTACAAATTAACACGTCCAAGTGGTATTTCGTCACGAGTTCTTTCACCGAAAGCCCGATTGCCAAACTCTCTTTTTGGAGCTTGAATTTTATAAGTTCTACCTTACCCTTGGCAAACGGCTCGATTTTCAGCGCGGACGGGAAACGCAACACGCGCGCAATTTCCTCCGCCGCCTCGTATTCGGGGTTGATGACCATCGCCAAATCCAATTCCTCTTTCAAGTACTGCGAATCCCCGCTGTAATCGGGGTTTTTCACACGCGCTATCGTTTGGCAGTTCCCTTCTTTTTGCGCAATTAAACAGCAAAGCAGGTTCAATTCGTCCGAGTTGGTAACAGCGATTAACAAATCCGCATTCTCAATCCCCGCCTCGCGTTGCACGGTGTACGTCGCGCCATTCCCCACAACGCCCATTACGTCGCAACGGTTGACAATTTTTTCCACCTTTTCCGCAGACTTATCGATAACGGTAACGTCGTTGCCGTCGTCGTTTAATTTTTCCGCAAGCGTTCTGCCTACTCTACCGCAACCGACGATAATAATTTTCATACCTTTCCTTCCTTTTTATTCTTTCTTTTTTGCGCTAATTTTTTAAGCGAAGTACGGTGTTCCTCGCCCGAAAAAAGCCGAGCGAGATTTTTATGGTGCGCGCACCAAGTCAAGAGGTTGATAATAAAAATCAATGCGTATACCCATATCAAGTACGCGTTCAACGGTTCGTTTGCGTAGCGGAAAAAGAAGATAACGAGCTGAATTACGCTAAACGTCGAAACGCCCAAAAGCGAACCGAGCGAACCCCATTCGGTAAGCAAAATAAACAACACCAAACACAAAAGCCACGCAAAGCTGATAAGCAATAACCATAAATTTTCACAGGATAAGCTCACCCAAAACAGACCCAAGGTCGAGGCAATACCCTTACCGCCCTTAAAGCGCATCGTCACGGGAAAAATATGCCCAATCACGACGAACGTACCGCAAAAATAACGGATAAAATCGGCTACGGCAACGCCCGTGTTTGCAAACGCGTAACCGCGATAGATAAAATACCCGATAAGCGCGGGTATTCCGCCCTTTAACGCGTCGCAAAAAAAGGTAATCAGTCCGATTTTTAAGCCGAATTCACGGCTCATATTCATCGTTCCGGGGTTACCGCTACCAAGTTTGGTCACGTCGTTGCCTTTCAGCCTTGAAATAAACACGGCGAAATTAAAACAACCCACGAGATAGCATACGATTGCAATAATTAAAAATTGCCACCAGTTTTTGAAAAAGGAAAATGTTTCCATCGTTATATCCTCTTTTTTTACTCTTTTAGTCCTCGTCTTTTTTCTCTCTAACGGTGATACGGATAGGCGTACCCGAAAAATCGTACGCGCGCCGTATCGTGTTCTCTAAATATCTTTCGTAGGAAAAATGCAACAGTCTTTCGTCGTTGACAAAGAGCGCGAAAGTCGGCGGACATACCCCCACTTGCGAGGAATAAAATACCCGCATTCTGCGCCCTAAATACGAAGGCGGTTCTTGCAGACGAATCGCGTCGCCGATTAAATCGTTCAGCTCGCCCGTGGGTACTTTGAACGACGCGTGCGCGTACACTTCCTCCGCCGTCGTCAACAGTCTTTCGACGCGCTGACCCGTTTTCGCTGAAATATAAACGGATTTGTAATAGTCCATAAACTTCAAATCCTCTTTTAATTTTTCTTCGAAACGGTTGACGGTGTGCGTGTCCTTTTCCACGATATCCCACTTATTCATTACGATAACGGACGGTTTGCCCTGTTCGTGTACGTACCCGATAATTTTCACGTCTTGTTCGGTTAAGCCCTCCGCGCTGTCCACGACGAGCAAGCAAACGTCGCTACGCCGTACCGCATCAAACGCGCGCATATTGCTGTAATATTCCACGTCGTCCTCAACGCTCCGTTTTTTACGAATACCCGCCGTATCAATAATGGTATACGCCTTGTCCCCGCGGTAAAACAGCGTGTCGATAGCGTCGCGCGTCGTACCCGCCATCGCAGTTACGATACTTCTTTCGCTACCCAAAAGCTTGTTTACTAAACTGGATTTACCCGCGTTCGGCTTACCCACCACCGCGATTTTCAAAGACGGAACGGGGTCTTGTGTGGTGTCGGGGAAATATTTCACCGCCTCGTCCAGCACGTCGCCGATACCTTTCGAATGTTCGGCGGAAACGGCGAACGGTTCGCCAAGTCCTAAGCTGTAAAACTCGTATACGAGTTCGGGCGAATAGTCGTCGATTTTGTTTACCACCAAGATAACGGGTTTTTTACTGCGCCGTAAAATGTCCGCGACGTCGTAGTCGGAGGGGTGCAACCCGTCCCTGCCGTCTGTAAAGAACAGGATAACGTCCGCGGTATCTATCGCCACGTCCGCCTGTTTGGCGATTTCGCGCCACATAATATCCTCTGACTTTAATTCAAGCCCGCCTGTATCCACCATCGTAAAATTTTTCCCGCGCCAAACCGCGTCCGTATACAGCCTATCGCGCGTAACGCCCGGCCTGTCCTCGGTAATGGATATTTTTCTGCCCGCTACTTTATTGAAAAAAGTGCTTTTGCCAACGTTTGGTCTGCCCACTAAGGCGATTAAAGGATTTGCCATACTGCCCGTGTCCTCCTTTTCGTTTTTCTATATTTTATACTTTTGCCATTTGCCGTCGTATAGCGCGTACGCGCCGTCAAATCCGACCTTTTTTAAGACGGTTTTTACCTCTTCAAAATACGCGCATAAATTTTCCGCTTGGTGCGCGTCCGAACTTAAAACCACGCCTCCGCCGTGCTTTGCAATCGTCGCCAACAACCGTTCGTGCGGATAAGGCGAGGAACGGAGTCCTCTTATTATCATCGCCGTATTCACTTCAAAAAAACGGTTGGTCTTGATTGCACGGAGCAAGAACTTTTCCGCTAAACCCCAGTATTTTTCTTCGGTTAAGAATATACTTTTTTGCGTCTCGTCAAACTTGGTAAGCAAATCGAAATGCCCGATAATATCCGGTTTTCTCTTTTCCAAATATTGACAAAAATACTCGAAATAACATTCCGCAAGCGCCAAATCGTCGCCGTCAAAAAGGCGTAAACAAGCAGAAAAATACTCGTAATTCGAATCCAACGGATAAAACTTTCCGCCGTAGTTGATATAATGGAGCGAACCGATAATATAATCAAACTCCGCGCGGTTTATAGGTGCGGTTGCGTCCTCCTCTATCCCTAAGTATATCTGCGTTTCTCCACGGTATTCCTTTTTCAAACGCGTAATTTCTTTTATATATCCTTGCGTATCCCGCATACAATAGCGCGTATCGTGCGGGGTGAAGGAATGGTCAGAAAAGCCAAGTGCCGTAAAGCCTTGTCCGATAGCGTATTTTACAAGCTCCTCGGGCGTATTTTTACCGTCGCTAAAACTCGTATGCGTATGAAAATTCGCAAGCATTTTTCCGTTCCCTCGTTTTGATTTTTACAACGTCGTACGCGTTACTTTTTCGTAGCTAATATTTCTATCAAGCCCCTACCGCCCTCGTAATTCACGCGGATATTTTTTACCCCGATTGCCTTTTTTAATTGCGTCAAGGTCATACCGCAAAGAAACACTTCCTCGAAAGCTTTGAGCATATTCCCGTCCAACACCAGTTCGTCAATCTCGCCGACTGTTTTTTGATACTCTTGCACGGCTTTTACGATATCCTGCCCCGTCAACAAACCCGTACAAGTCACCGTTTCGCCGAAAAAAGTATTGACTACGGGCAATACGCTCGCTTGTAAATTTGCTATTTTTTCGTTGCAAGCTACCGTCACGCTCTCTATTGTCTTTTTCGCGCTTACCCCGCAAACAAGCAAGCATTTTTTGGGTTTTTTTAAGCGGTTTTTATCCACCCCGTCCAAAACCGAAAACGCCTCGTATAAAAACTTTGTAGTTAACCCTACGCCGTTTTCTATCTGCGCGAAATCCCCGTAAAACGCCGTATCTTTGAACGGGCGTTCCGCCTTGATAAAATACTCGTCGGCGGGCAATAAAAAGTTCACGCCAAACTCGTTATTCAGCCTATCCGCCAAATCCAAAATCGCTTGGCTGTACGCCTTGTCCACGTCGGGAATTTGCGTTAAACCCTCACGGTATTTGGTAAGGCCCGTCGGCACGAATGCCAAGTCTTTCACTGCGGGATAATACTTAAACAAATCGCGCGCCGTCCTCTCCAACTCAGCACCGTCGTTTTCGTTCGGCACGATTACCGCTTGGCAATGCAAGCAAATACCGCCCTTTACCAGCGTATCGATTTGCTCTAAAATTTTGCCTGCGTGACGGTTTCTAAGCAGTTTCACGCGAAGCGTTGGATTCGTCGTATGCACGGAAATATACAACGGCGACAAGCCCAACCGCACGATACGGCTTAACCCCTCGTCTGAAAGGTTGGTAAGCGTCACGAAATTACCGCAGGCAAAACTCATAGAATAGTCGTCGTCTTTTATATACAGGCTTTCGCGCATACCTTCGGGCATTTGGTCCACGAAACAGAACACGCAACGGTTGTGACAGGTGCGAATATCCGTATTTTTCTCAAATTCCAGACCTAATTCCTCGCCCTCCTCCTTTTCCACTTCCACTATCCGTTCTTCGCCCGTTCGGCTATCCAACAGCGTGAGCGTAAATTTCGACTGCTCGTTAAAATACAAATAATCCAGCTCGTCCTCGCACGCAAAACCGTCGAAAGCCGTGATAATATCGCCCGTTTCTAAGCCGAGCGATTTCGCGAGAGAATTTCGTTTTACCTTGGTAATCTTTAACATACGGATTTATTATACCTCTTTTTTCGTCGTTTGTAAAGAAAAAAAGGGGTATTCTTTTAAGAATATCCCTTTTCCGTCCTTTTCTTTTCTGCGCGCAAACGCCTACCACGGCGTTTATTCGCGTTCGTTACGGCTGTAAAACCCCCTTAAAACTCGCCTCGTCCACCTCGAACCGTTTGCAAAGTTTGCGCAAAATTTCGCAAAATGCGTGGGGCAGGTATGCGTTGAACGTCATTCTTTCCCGCGTAGTCGGGTGCGTTAGCTCTAATTGCCAAGCGTGTAAAAGCTGACCCTCCACGCCTAATTTTTGTTTTTTATACCCGTAAACGAGGTCGCACGCTACGGGGTGACCTATATGCTTGGCGTGGACGCGGATTTGGTGCGTTCTGCCTGTCTGCAAGGTAAATTTACAAAGCGTATATTCTTGCCCAAACCGAGTTACCACTTCGTAATCCGTGATAGCAAGTTTACCTTTCCCGCTCGGCAAAACCGCCATTTTCAAACGCTCGGTGGGGTGTCTACCGATATCCGTTACGATTGTACCGCTATCCGTTTTCACGCACCCTTCCAACAGCGCGAAATAGGTGCGTTTACAAGTCTTTTCCGCGATTTGACTTGCCAAATCGACGTGCGCCTTATCGTTTTTAGCCACGACCAAAAGCCCCGTCGTATCTTTATCGATACGGTGGACTATCCCGGGGCGCAATACCCCGCCGATACCGCTAAGGCTGTCTAACGCGTACAACAGCGCGTTGACGAGCGTTCCGCTTGACACGCCGTTGCCGATATGCACCGTCATACCTTTGGGCTTATTCACCACCGCCAAATCACTGTCTTGATAAACGATTTCAATCGGGATATTTTCCGCTTTGGCTACATATTCGACAGGTTCGGGAACGGACAATTCAACGATATCGCCCTTTTTTACCTCCGCACCCGCTTTCGCTTGCACGGCGTTATTTACCGTAACCGCGCCGTCCTCAATCAGCCGTTTTATTCTCGAACGGGTAAACTCGTCCGTTTGTTCGCTTAAAAATAAATCCAAGCGTTTCGCGTTATTTTCCGCGATATACAACCGCTTATCCATTCGTCTTTTTCGCCTCGGCTTTTGCCTCCGCCTCTTTGGCGAGCGCCTTGTATTTTTTCGTTGCAGGGAAAATGGCGTCCGTGTCGAAGAACAGCAAGGAAAGCACCAGCATTACCGCGCCTATCGAGATAAAGAAGTCGGCAAAATTACAAACGGCAAACCCGAAACGGCTTAAATCCACCATATCGCGCACGCCGAACGCACCGTTTGTTTCCCAAACGCGATAATACACCCTGTCGATTAAATTGCCCACGCCACCGCTTACCACGAATACGAGCGAGGTATTCAACCAGCTACGGCGTTTGTCTAATTTGAAATACAAAATTGCAAGTCCCGCCATCATCACGCCCGTACCCGCAATTACCGCAATTTTCAGCGCGGGCGAGGAATCCGAGCCTAACCCGTAGGAAATTCCGCGGTTGTAAGTAATACAAAATTCTATCCAGTCTTTAATAAGCGGTACTTTATTCGGATTTCCCGCCGTGGAAAAGTACACGTCCGCGACGAGCTTGGTAATTTGGTCAATAAAAATAAGTACGAGGAAAATGAAAATCCCCCACCATTTTGAGCCTTTCATCGAATACCTGCCCGCGTCCTTTTTATTTTTCAGTGTTTTGTCTTGCATTATTTTTTATCCTTTTTCGCGTTCTTGCGAATACCGTCTATCATTTCGAATTTCAAGGTATGCAGTTTTTTTGACAAGTCCACCTTATACACGTGCGGAACGTCTAAACGCAAATATTCCTCCCAGAACTTAGCTAAACGCGCCTTGGAAAACTCGCGGATTTCCGTCAGTTTCGGGAACTCGTACACAAGCTTACCATTTTGGATAATCGTATGCTGTAATTCCTCAGCGTAAAAGTTTTCAACCTCGTGCTGTTTCCAAGTTTCTACGGGGTGGAACAGCGTCAACGGTTTACTATCGTCCACTTCTTCGTCGCGCAAAGTTATCAAGTCGGCAATCGCCATACCGTCCTCTTTATCGTACAAACGGTATAATTTCTTAAACGCAGGGTTGGTAATTTTCGCGGTATTATCCGAAAGCTTAATCTTCGGCGTCATACTTCCGTCTTTATGAATAACCGCGGAAAGCTTATACACCCCGCCAAGCGCAGGTAAGTCCTCCGAGGTAATTAAACGCGTACCTACCCCCCACGAATCAATTTGCGCGCCCTGTTGGATAAGCGAATTTATCGAGCGTTCGTCCAAGTCGCCCGAAACGCAAATAATCGCCTCGGGGAAACCCGCGTCGTCTAACATTTTCCGCGCTTTTTTAGAAAGATACGCCAAGTCCCCGCTGTCCAAACGAATCCCCTTGGGTTTATAGCCTTTCGCTTTCAATTCCCCAAACACCTTAATTGCGTTCGGCACACCGCTCCTGAGCGTATCGTAGGTATCTACGAGCAACAAACAATTTTCAGGATACGCCTCGGCGTACGCTTGGAACGCATCGTATTCGGTAGGATAATCCATTACCCAGCTATGCGCCATCGTACCCGCCACAGCAACGTCAAACGCCTGACCCGCAATGACGTTAGAGGTGGACGCACAACCGCCGATTATCGCCGCGCGCGCGCCGTAAATGCCCGCGTCCGGTCCTTGCGCTCTGCGCAACCCAAACTCCATTACCACCCCTCTGCCGTGGGTCGCTCTGCAAATTTTAGAGGATTTCGTCGCAATCAGCGTTTGGTGGTTGATGATATTAAGTAGCGCCGTTTCGGCGAACTGCGCTTGGATTAACGGCGCTTTCACCGTTAAGATAGGTTCGCCGGGGAACACGGGTTCACCCTCACGCACGGCGTAAACGTCGCCCGTAAATTTCATATTTTTTAAGTAGGCTAAAAAGCCTTCGTCGAAAAGGTGTAACGAGCGCAAATACGCGATATCTTCCTCGTCAAAATGCCAGTCGAGCAAATATTCCGTCGCCTGTTGAAGCCCTGCGGAAAGCGAATAGGTTATCAAGGCGTTCTTTCTAAAAAACAAATCGAACACGACTTCTTCCTCGTGCTTGTTTTGTCTATAAAAACCGTAACCCATCGTGAGTTGATATAAATCGGTAAGCAGGGTAAGATTTCTCATTGTTCGCTCTCCTCCGTTTTTTTCTCGCACTTTTCTGCCGTTTTTTCTTTCTCGTCCGTTTTCTTTTGATAACGGTCGGGGTAAATTTTACACATCATATTGATATCCGTATAATACGCAATTTCCCGCTTATCGTCGCCGATATACTCGGTGATACCGTACGGGTCGCCGTTGAGCGAACCGATAAGCGCGCCCTCTTTGCGCTTGTTTCTGATAAGCAGATACACAAGCAACGCCGTCCCGCCAAGACACAACGCAATGGAAGTTACCATCGACCAAGGAATGGATTCACCGAGGATAAAACTCTTGTCGCGCAACGGTTCCATAATCGAACGCGTCAAGCCGTAAATAACGAAATACAGCGCGGTGTTGATACCGTTGGGTTTTTTGGGGTTTTTCCAAGCGTTGATAAACAGCGCAACCGCCGCTAAAAAGGTAATTACGCTTTCGAATAAAAAGAACGCGTAATGCCAAGTCCCGCCCGAAATATCCGTTTCGAAACCGAAAATTTTCGAGAAGGTGAGCGTAAAGGTTTGTAAGCAATGCCCCGAGTTATTGATATACACGCCGAACGGAAAAAACTGCAACGCCTCGTTGGTAATTTCCGTACCGTACACCTCTTGGTTGGCAAAATTTCCCCAACGCCCGATGGCTTGGGCAAGCAAAAGCCCCACGACGATACAATCGCCCACGCGGAAAAAATTGACTTTTTTGACGATACAAACGATAGCAACACTCGCGACACCGCCTAAAATACCGCCCATTATCGAAAGTCCACCGCTACGAATAGAGTCTAAGGCAAACCATTCGGAAATCGGCATACCGTCCGTGATACAGTAGAATAAGCGGGTGGTGATTATCGCGACGGGCAAGCACACGCAAAAAAAGGTCAAGAATAAATCGGCGGACATATTTCTACGCTTGAACAGAGCGGAAATAACGAAAAACGCCGAAATCATACCCAGCACGATAATTATCGCGTACGCGTAGATTTTGAACCCGAACACCGTAATCCCGGGCGACTCAGATAAAAGCATTGTTGTATTCATAGTTTTTTAGCTCCTTAACCAACAAAAAGGATTATCGTTATTATTATAGCATAATAATAAAAAATCGTCAAGGGCAACTCGACGATTTTTCGTATTTTTCACAATTTTAACGAATTTGCAGTTTTAACGCTTTAATGCGCGCCACCGACGGTAACGCGATTATAAACAGCGCGTAGTTAAATACGCTGTTCCAAATTTGCCCCTTAAATATCAAACGGTATATAATATACCCCCAGAACGAAACCTCACCGCCGAATTTTTCCGCTATATAGTTAAGTACCGCCGTGGAAAATCCCATTGCTTTATTGTAAAAATAAAACCCCGTGCTGTTTATCCCCACCGTGCAAACGAGAAAACTTAAAAGCGACACGATAATAAGCTTTAACCACACCGCCCATTTCTTTTCGGACGGAAAGCCGTTAAACACGACACCCGAAATAAGCGCGAACGTACCCGTGGACAGTGCGACCCACGGCATATAGATATACCCGGGATTGACAAGAAACCCGATAAAATCGCCCAAAACGCAGGCGGTAAATCCGAACACCGCGCCGATAATCACGCCCGTCAAAAGCGCGACGGTAATCGTTAGCGAATACTGATTGTCCAAAAACTTAAACTCAAAAAAATTCGTCGCGATGCAAAGCGCGGTCATTACCGCGATATACGCGATTTTGTGGGTTTGGTTTTTCCCTTCGAGCGTTCGGGAAAAGAATACCCGTTTCCAAAACGCCGTTTTGTCGTTTCCCTTAGTATTACACATAAAAAAACCTCCTTTTTCATCAAGAAGGTCCGCAGGGGTTTTGGGGATAAAAGTATGTTCAACGCATACCTGTATGCCCCGTTTTCGTAGCGGACGCGCCCTTGCACCGCAGAAAACGACGGATAAGAATTACCGTTTTCTTTCGTCCACCGACAACGTCCCGTTCGGTGACACTTTACGCGCAAAAGGCTACTCAACATTTGATTGAATACATTATACCGCCTTTATCGAAAAAACGCAAGCGTTTGAAGGTATATTTTTCCGTTTTTTACTAAAACTTAGCATATGGCACTAATTTTTTTTCGCACGATTTCTATCTTTATCGCAACGCTTATCGTAATGCGCCTTATGGGCAAACGGCAAATCGGAGAAATGCAACCCTACGAATTGGTAATCACCCTTATTATCGCCGACCTCGCCTGTATTCCTATGGCGGATAATTCTATCCCCTTGCTTTACGGGTTTATCGCCATTTTAACGGTGTATCTGCTCCACCAAATCATTTGCCTTATCGACTTGAATTTTTCCTTAGCAAAAGCGGTGGTGAGCGGTGTTCCGAGTATCGTTTTGAATAAGAACGGTATCGACGACGCAGAACTTAAAAAGAACAACTTAGACGTTTCCGATTTAATCGAAAGCCTGCGCGTCGAGGGATATTTTGCGCTCGACGGCGTGGAATACGCCTTATACGAGGCGGAAGGCACGTTTTCCGCTCTGCCGAAAAAGAAATACCAAGACCTGCAAACCTCGTTGCCGTTGGTTATTATCGACGAGGGAAAATTCGACGATAAAAACATCGAATACACGCAAAAAAACAGAGCGTATTATTTAGATATTTTGAAAAAACAGGGCTGTAAAAACCTCAAAAAAGTTTTGGTGATGACGGTGGACGGGAACGGCAAGGTATATTTTCAGCAAAAGGGCGAAAAGTACAAAGTGTTCCATTTAGATTGGGCGCAACAGCTTTGGTAAGGGGGGACAAATAAATGATAAAGACGATTGTTAGTATTTTCATTACGCTCGGCATTATTTTCGGCGTCGCTTTTTACGAAGGAATTAGGGTAAAAACAACCTTTGAAGATTTCGGCGAAATTTTACAGGTTTTATACGATAAAACGGACGCGGGCGAGGTAACGCACGAGGACGGCAGGGCAACCGAAGAATTTTGGGAAAGCCGTAAAAAGACCTTGCATATTTGGTTACCGCATACCGCGATACAAGAGGTAGACTACCAGCTTTACGAGGCGGTAGGCTGTTTGTACGTGGAAGATTACGATAGCGCGCTACCCAAAATAGAAATTTTGCTGGGTATGTGCGAGAATATACCGCAATCCTACCGCCTTAGCTTAGAAAATGTATTTTAAGCAGGAAAAAAGAACCCGAATTACCGTTCCGAGTTCTTTTTATGCATAGTTTATTGCACTTTACGCCAAACCGTAAGCCAGCACGATACGCACGTTCGCATCAAAAATATTCCGTAAAAACTTTTTCACGGCAAGGCTGGTGGTGATATCCGCCTTTTCGTTTTCGCAAGATTGCAACATCGTGATTATCGCGTTGAAATTTTTATAGATAATTTGTGCGTCCTCTTCAATCGCCGTGTACGCGTCCTCCGCCGAGAAATGCTGTATGGAATACATCTCTTCCACCACTTCGTTCATTTCCGCGAACTTCCTCGTATCGCCCGTTTTGAGAATTTCCACGCATTGACGGTTGAGAATACTCAACAACTCTATAAAACGCTGTAATTGAATATTCCCCTCTAATTCGGTCGCCATCAGAGCTCCACCCCGTTTTGTTTCAAAAGCTCTCTCGCGGATTCCACGCTGTCCACACCCGTTTTGTTTTTAATCGGCGCAAATTCCTTTTCACGCACGACCTCAAACGGCAGAACACTACCCATCGGCTTAATCAAATCCACGGCAAGCGTTTCAAATTTCTTACCGTTTTCCGTTTCGGGCTTTCTCGTTACGCCGTCTTCGCAAAGGCTTTCTATTTTCTTCTTTACGATATGCACGGGGATTTTATTGTTCACGATTTCTTCCAGCTTGCTCAAACGGAACAAATAGTTCATAATCGCGCCGTAGCAGTACGCCAAATCGCCGTTCTCGTCCTTTTGGTTCGCCATTTCGTCGGTAAGTTCGTAATATTCGATAATGTCGGGTTGCGTTCCGTCCATACACAAAACACCCACCTTTTCGTACGGGTTGGTTTTGCAAATAACCTTCGCACCGCAATTCACACCGCTGTCAATCGTCGCACCCACGAACACGGGGTCGGCAATCCGCTGTAACACGTTATCCACCGCATAAATATTCAACCATTCCACACCGCGCTTATGCAAATCTTCCACAAGCCCCGCGCGCTTTAACGAACCAAACCAACCGCCGTTGCCGTTGGGCGAAAGCGCGGGCGTATCTTTGGTTTCAAGGAAAATTTTACCGTCGAAATCCACCGCGGGCGCCATATCTTGTTTGAAGAACTTGACTTCCGTTTCAGGATACCCGAAATACCCGTGTTCCTTCCAAAAACTCGTCGTTTGCTCGTGGTTTTTATCGCTGGTCATAATATACAAAGGCACGAATACACCGCATTTTGCGTTGACTTCGGCTAAATTTTTCATTTGTTGCTCGAAGATATACAAGGGCTTGGTAACACCGATATCGTACGCACCCTTAGGTCCGTCCACACCAAGTCTTGTACCCATACCGCCCGCAAGCAACACGGCGCAAACTTTGCCCGCCTTTATCGCCTCTACGCCGAGCGTTTCAAATTCCGCTTTACGCTTTTCAATCGCGCTAAGACGCAAACCGGAAATCGGACGGATATCCCTGTCCTTACCGCTCATATCGACGGGGTTGGCAAGCGCGTCCTCAAAATCCCAACTGATATTTTCAATCGCGGAAAGCAATTTTGCCTTACCCGCTTCGTCCAGCTCGTCATAATAACGCAACAGCTGTAATTGTCCTTTGCTTTCTAATAAACATTTTGCCTGTTCGTAATTCATAATAAAAACTCCTCGTTTTTTTGACTATTATTATTGTAACAAATAACGCGCACGAAAGCAAGTTTTTAGACCAAATTATCCGCAAAATTCTTTACTTTTTTTGTGGATTTCTTTCGCTTTGAAATTTACCTGAAATTTTCTTTACTTTTTTAGCGGATATATGCTATAATGTACCTATGTACATATGGACGCGCGTTAAAAATTTGTATACCCGCCTAACCTACCGTAGCCGTAAACACCGTCTTGGGCTACGCTTTCCGTTATACTGCAAAATCCACGGAGTAAAACGGGCGTATTATCAAGGCGCACTCTTGCAAAGCCGAGAAACCGACGCCTTGCAAATCGTACATTCGCCCGTACAAAATTATCCTTATAATATCTACGTTTACAGCGTAACTCTTAACTGTATTTTAGGGTATTTGCATCAAGATTTATCTAAAAAGCTCGTTCAGCTGTTCGGAAAAGGATTTTGTCGCGACGCGTTCATCGAAAATATCACAGGCGGAGCGGAAGTCGGTTATAAATACTTAGGCTGTAATATCCGTATCGTAGAAAGTATGCAAAATATGCAAGACACGCACGATTTTTCACATTTGTACGACGGTTAAAGATTAAACTTAACCCCCCGCGGACGCGTCCGCGGGGGTTATGCTTATAACTTCTCAAATATCGTATTCCAAATTTCTTCTTTTTGCCTTAGGTTTTGCTTGGTGCTGGGGTGCGATAGCGCTTGCCGTAGCGTACCCCGTCCAACTCGCCTGCAAAGCAAGGCGCGCTTCGTGGAACTGGTCGATTTGTCCTAAAATCAAGCTCTTAAATTCCTCGCCGTCGGCGATTTTCTCTACGAGTACGCCCGAAGCGGTGTCAATTCTAATTTTCCTGCTGTTGAAAATTCTACCCCAAAACCCTGCGTCCAAATACACGTTATAAATTTTATCGAGCGGAGCGTCGAACGCGCGGGTATGGAACACGCCCGATTTATACACGATACGCTTATTCGTCAGCGTAAGCTCGGTGTGGCAATATACAATCGTATGCTTAATTGCCAAAATTGTGGGAATTAGCAACAGCCAAAAGCAAAGCACGCCGAATATCCACCAACCGATAAGCCCCCATTTATCCCGTCTTGCGCTTTCGACTATCCATTCGTTTTCGTATAAATTATTTTCTACGTAGTTACTCATAACGCCCCCGTTTTATACCGTTTTCGTTTTTCTATACCCTTATTTTACCGCAAAAAACAAAAAATGTCAATATCTTTTTAGATAATTTATGCGTACGAGCGGGAAAATATTTACTTTTTTACTTTTTTCCTTTACTTCCCTAACCCCACGAGCCGTTTTATCAAAACGAACGCGCGGAAAAGCGGTAAAAACAGCAACGCCGTGGATACCCCCGCGCATACAATTTGCGAAAACATTACGGGTAACGACGCATAAAAATACGCGTTGCTCGCCTTTGCGGAAAAACCGTAAAAAAGCGGGGTAATCACGCAATCGAGCAAAGTAAATAACGCCGTACAAACACACGCCGTCGGCACGGTTATCATCATTCCCCGCACTACCCGTTTTATCTTTTTCCCTAAAAACGCAAACACCGTCACGAAAAAGTTATAATACACCAAATACAAAATAAGTACGCTGGGGAAAAAACCAAATAAAACCTGCCGAACGAGCGAAAACGCTATCGCGCTAATCCAGCCCCTTTTATACCCGAAACAAAACGCGTATCCCGCGAAAAGCACGGTAACCGTTTCCACCCCGGGCAGAGCGGAAAGCGCAAGCTGAGAAGCAAGCAACACCGCGACGAACACGGCGATACAGGCGCAGTCTTTCGCCGAGCGCGCCCCTTTAATTTTACCTTTCTTTTCCTCGTTCATTGCATACCTGCCCCCGTCGTTTTAGTTAAAAGCTCTGATACCACCAAATATAAATTTCACCCTCTTTTACGGTTAAACGCTCCGCGCCGAGCGTCGCGCTACCGTATTGTTTTTCTTCGTATTCCACGATACCCCAAGCCTCGTTGGCGTTTTCACTATCCGAAGTATACAGCATCCAGCACGCGCTATAATCCGCCTTATTCGCGATATTATTTAAGCTCGTAACCATACCGTTACCCATTTCAAACGACAGCTCGCCGTCCGCTTTCAGCTCTTCCATAAACGCGAGCAACGTTTTCCCGTCCGCGTCCTTGGTTGCGGTAATTACCACGTAATCCCCGTCCAACTTGACCGCCTCTTTTTTGCAAGCGACCAAACAACACGCCGATAAAAGAAGGGTACAAATAAAGGTAAAAATAGAAATTATTTTGCGTTGCATAACGCACCTCCTAAAAAATAATTATCCCCGAAACGATTTTCGTTTCGGGGAATTTTCCGTAGCCAAACCACCGCCTTTACAGGCGGTTATGCGTTTGCGTAAGCCTCCCCGCCTACGAAAGCGATAAAAAACGCACGGCAGGTCTCCCGACTTACAACGCTCTTGACTTCCCGTCCGCGTCCGCCCTTCCCGCCTAAGCAGTGGACGAACGCAAGCGTTCTTACGGTTGCGGGGGCAGTGGGGCAAAAATCCCTCTTCCCTATTAAACGCTTTCCGCAAAAAGCGTACCGCTCGTTTTTATAAAATTTTTATCCGTTTTTATAACAGCGCAAGCAATTCCTCGCGCGTTTTCACCGAAATCCAACAGCAAGACACCGACCCCGGTCCTACGTGCGAACCGATAACCGCACCCATTACCGTAACCGTCGGCAAAACGCCCGTTTTTTCCTGAATCAACTCGGCAAGTTCCTTTGCGCCTTTTAGATTGTCGGTATGCACCACGACGGCAATTTTATGCTCGTCAAAAGGCGCTTTTTGCAGACAGTCGAGAACGCGCGCAAACGCCTTTTTCATACCCTTGCATTTATCGACGTTTTTAAGTTTCCCCTCGCTATCGAACGCAAGCATAGGTTTTACGGACAGCACCGTACCGATAACCGCGGAAGTCGCCGAAACCCGTCCGCCTTTTTTCAAATAGAACAAATCGTTTGGGATAATACAATGCTGAATATATTGACGAAGCGAAAGAATATACTCGTACGTTTGCTTTGCCGTCATACCCTTATCCCGACAGTCACAAGCAAGGCTTACCAGCACCCCTTGCCCAACCGTCGCGGTCAAAGGGTCTACCGCGTACACCTTAAAATCGGGGTATTTTGAATTGATTTCCTCCGCAACGCGCCAAGTCGTTTCAATCGTGTTTGCAAGTCCCGAAGAAATGGTGAAATGCAACACCTCCTTAACGCCCGCCTCCGCCATCTTGGTAAAATGCGTCACGTGCGCGTCGTAGTTGAGCTTTGCCGTTCTCGGAAAATAGCCCGACTTTACCTTTTGGTAAAAGGCGGTATATTCCTCCTCGACAGAAAAATTATCCAACCCCTCTTGTATTTCCCCGTCTTTTTCCAAAGTAAAAGTAAGGGGCACGAACCAAATCCCGCGCGCCTCTACGTAGTCCTTTTTCAAATCGCAAGTAGAATCCGTCGAAACGTCAAATAATTTCATTAAACCCCTCCGAAAAAGTAAACCTTGCCTTTCCAATAGTTTATTATAGCACAAACCGCACCGTTTTGTCAACGAAAAAAGCAAAATATAAAGGTTTAAGTCATAGTTTTTTATGACAATTTACAAAAGTAAAAAAGGATTTTATTTTTCAAAGAAAATTTTACAACTTTTTTCCTTAAAAGGCTTGAAAAAATCGACGAGAACAGTTATAATATAGGTATAGTAAAAACAGTCGAGGAAAAAGAAAATGACTTTACAAAATTATCTCGATTTAAGAAACGGAACGGACGTTCGCGGGGTTGCCTGCGAAGGCGTCGTCGGCGAGGAAATCACCTTGACGAGCGAGGCAACGGAAAATATCGCCAAAGCCTTTTGCGTTTGGTTAATTTCCCATACGGGTAAAACGCAGGTAACGGTTGCCGTCGGCTACGATTCGCGCGTCACCTCCCCCGCGCTTTGCGAGGCGGTGGTGTCGGGTATCACTTCGACGGGACACAACGCAATCGTCACGGGCTTATCCACGACGCCGTCTATGTTTGCGCTCTTAAAAGACGAACAACGAATGGCTAAGGCGCATTGTCACGGCTCGGTGATGATTACCGCTAGCCATTTACCCTTTAACCGTAACGGTTTGAAATTCTTTTCGCAAAACGGCGGTTTGGAAAGCTCGGATATTAAGGAAATTTTAGAGCTTGCCTACACCTACCGCTTTGCCGAACCGACAACCTTTGGGGAAAGAACGGAACTTCCCTATTTAGACACCTATGCCGAAAGCTTGGTGGAAAAAGTGCGGTTTGCTACGGGCGAGGACAAACCCTTGGCAAATAAAAAGATTATCGTAGACGCGGGCAACGGTGCGGGCGGATTTTTTGCGGACAAGGTACTTGCCCCGCTCGGCGCGGATACGACGGGTTCGCAATTTTTAGAGCCCGACGGCAATTTCCCCAATCATATCCCCAACCCCGAAGACGCCGAGGCTATGCACTCTATTTGCGAGGCGGTGAAAGCGACGGGCGCGGATTTGGGTATTATCTTCGACACCGACGTAGACAGAGCGGGCGCGGTGGACAGCAACGGTGAGGAAATCAACCGCAACCGTTTAATCGCGCTCATTTCCGCGATTTTGCTTTCCGAACAAAAAGGCACTATCGTCACTGACTCGGTCACTTCCGAGGGCTTGACGAAATTTATCACGGCGAAAGGCGGGAAACATTTACGCTTTAAGCGCGGTTATAAAAACGTTATCAACGAGGCAATCCGTTTGAACGCGCAGGGCGAATACACCCCGCTGGCGATTGAAACGAGCGGTCATGCGGCACTTATGGAAAACTATTTCCTCGACGACGGTGCGTACCTTATTACTCGACTTCTTATCGCAATGGCGAACGAGGCAAAAAAAGGCAATTCCCTTTCCGATTTAATCGCGGATTTGGAAATGCCCGCCGAAGCGGTGGAACTGCGTTTGAAGTTCAAGCCGAATTGCGATTTCAAAACCTTGGGTACGAAACTTATCAAGGATTTTGAGGCGTACGCCGAGGGTTTGTATTACGGCAAGCCCGCCGACGACAACCACGAGGGTTTCCGTTTATTCTACGACGAAATACACGGCAACGGCTGGGCGCTTATCCGCCAAAGCCTGCACGACCCCGTTTTACCTATCAATATCGAAAGCAACGTCGTAGGCGGAGCAATTAAAATCGTTAAGGACTTGTATTATTTCTTGAAAAAATACGATTTCCTTAGCCTTGCCCCCTTTGAAAACTACATTCAAAGCTGGCGCGAAGAAAAACTTGGCGAAGTCAAAGAAAAAATGACGAACAGTAGCATTTTCAAACACAACCCCGCCGACAAATAATTTATAGAAAAAAATAAAAAGAAAATATATTTAGGAGATTTTCAAATGGACGTACAAAAAACTACCGTTAACGCGATAAGAATTTTATCCGCGGAAGCTATCGAATCGGCAAAATCCGGTCACCCCGGTCTGCCCCTTGGTTGCGCGCCTATCGCGTATACCTTATTTCAGCATTTCTTGAAGTTCAACCCCAAGGATATGAAGTGGGACAACCGCGACAGATTTATTCTCTCCGCGGGTCACGGCTCTATGCTCGACTATTCCCTGTTCTACCTCTACGGCTTGGGCTTAAAAAAGGAAGATTTGATGAACTTCCGTCAGTTCGGCTCAAAAACCCCCGGTCACCCCGAATACGGTCACACCGTAGGTGTTGAAACGACGACCGGACCTTTGGGTCAAGGCATTGCAAACGCCGTCGGTATGGCGCTTGCCGAGGCAAACCTCGCAGCGAAATACAACCGCGAGGGTTTCCCCGTGGTAGACCACTACACCTACGCGATTTGCGGTGACGGTTGTTTGGAAGAAGGTATTTCTTACGAGGCTTGCTCGTTTGCAGGCACGCACGCGCTCGGCAAACTTATTTTGTTCTACGACGATAACGACATCACCATCGAGGGCGACACGGACGTAACTTTCAAAGAAAACGTCGGTGCGCGTTTCGCGGCGCAAAATTGGCAAGTTTTGCACGTAGACCTCGTTTCCTCCCCCGACGATATCGACGCGTTGAAATCCGCGGTAGAACAGGCAAAAGCAAGAACGGATAAACCTTCCGTAATTATCTGCCATACCCGTATCGGTTTCGGTTCGCCCTTAGAAGGAAGCGAAAAATGCCACGGCGCACCGCTCGGCGCGGAAAACTTGGAAAAGACCAAGCAAAAGCTGGGCTGGGAATACCCCCCTTACGAATGTCCCCAAGAAGTATTCGACCATTGCGCGATTGCAGGTAAAGCAGGTGCAAGCGCGGAAGTGGCTTGGAAGAAGATGTTTATCGACTACGAGGCAACCTACCCCGAACTCGCGGAAGAATACAAGTCCGCAATGGCAGGCGAAATGCCCGACTTCGATTTAATGGACGAATTGTACGAATTTGAAAAGCCTATGGCAACCCGTCAAACCTCGGCGGTCGTATTAAATAAACTCGCGTCCAAAATCCCCGCTTTGACGGGCGGTTCGGCGGACCTCGGTCCTTCCAACCTTTCGGAAATGAAAGATACGGACGAAGTGAAATACGGGCATTGCTCCCCTGCGAATTACGCGGGCAGAAACTTGCATTACGGTATCCGCGAACACGCGATGGCGGCGATTGCAAACGGCATGCAACTCCACGGCGGTATCCAAGCGTATTGCGCGACGTTCTTCGTGTTCTCCGACTACTGCAAACCCGCTATGCGTCTTTCCGCGCTTATGAAATTGCCCGTAACCTATATTATGACGCACGACTCTATCGGCGTGGGCGAGGACGGACCTACCCACCAACCCGTAGAACAGCTGATTATGCTCCGTTCCGTACCAGGCTTAAAGGTATACCGTCCCGCAGACGGCAAGGAAACGGCGGCGGCTTGGGTGTCCGCGCTTTCAGGCAAAGAACCCACCGTACTCGTGCTTACCCGCCAAGGCTTACCTCAATACGCAAACAGCGGTAAACAAGCGCTTAAAGGCGGTTACGTCTTAGAAGATTGCGAAGGCACGCCCGACGTACTTTTGATAGGTACGGGTTCGGAAGTAGAGCTTTGCGTAAAGGCAAAAGCGGTACTTGCGGAACAAGGCGTCAACGCACGCGTCGTATCTATGCCCTGCTTTGAAGAATTTGAAAAGCAACCCGCGGAATACAAAGCGACCGTTCTTCCCGCAGAAGTCAAAGCGAGAGTGTGCGTAGAGGCAGGCTCTTCGTATAGCTGGTATAAATACGCAGGCGACTTCGGCGAAACGGTATGTATGGACACCTTCGGCGCGTCCGCACCCGCAAGCAAGCTGTTTAACCACTTCGGTTTTACGGTAGAGAACGTAGTAGCCAAAGCACTCGCAAGCATTGAAAAAACCAAATAATTTTTAGCAAACTAAAAAACCGCCCGACTGTCGCAACAGTCGGGCGGTTTTTATACTTTCTTAATAATCGCTATTCTCGCGCTTTTTCGCCATACGGTTTAACACCGCTTGCGCAATCGTCAAACCTAAGTTTAAGGTAGCGAACACCAACGCTACGATTATCCCCGTCGTCTTAAATTCCACAGCTACCGAACCCGTCGCCTCCAAACCGGTATTGCCCTCTAACAGCAGGCTCATTTCGTAAACGCTTTCCATCGCACCCGTCGAAATCAACGCGAACACCAACGCAGTCACCGCCAAAACGAAGGCAAGGATAGCCCAAACCAAGCCCGCATGCGCCTTATCCTCCGTCGTCACAAGCAACTTATAACAAAGCGATAATACGGCGAATACCAACGCTACGGTAAGCATAATTTGCGCCAAATTCCCAAAAACGACCGCCGTTTGCGCATCATTAATCATATCCACTTGCGTTAAATCGGTAAATTCCGCAAGAAATCCAACACCGTAACCCAACAAGAAGAAGGTAAATCCGCCTTTCATTTTCAAGTCCGCAACGACGGCGTTTCCCGTTCCTATTTCCGTTAGGCTATGCGCAACACCGCTATTTCCCAAGCAAATAAACACGACCGTACTAAGCGCAACGCCCACGACGCTCAAGACAAGCTTAACGATAGCATTTGCTTTAAGCAACGCTTTGCCTTTCGCCACGATTTTACAAACTACAAACAAACCGAGCAAAATCGCGCAAAGGATAACGCCCGCTTTCGTCGCACCGTTTAAGGCAATCCCCGCAGGAACGTTGGCGCTGATACTGCTCGCGCTTGCCGTAAGGTCTAAGGTGAATTTATGTAAACCGTAAAACGCGCCCGCACCGAAGAAGAACGAACCTATCGTCAACACCGACCATTTGTCCGCCGATTGATTAGACTTACCCAAAATATTCATTATAAACTTTACGATGGCAATCGTCGCGAAGGTTACGACGAGCACGAGCGTTACAATCGTTACCGTTAAACCCAAAGCCCCGTAGGTATATATGGAAAACTTCGTCATATAACCCAACAAGCCAGCTCCCGATACGGCGAGCTCCGCTTTTGCCTCCTTAAAAAATCCGCCGAAGAAATAAAAGAGGTTCATCTTCGTTTTCCCCGTGGAAATCTCGTTTCCTATCACCTCTGCTTTCGCGCCGATAAAGAAAACGAAGGTCAACGCGAATAACACGCCTAAAATCCCCAAACAGCTCGCCGTAAAGGATAAAATACGTTTTAAGCTCCACTTTTTATCACGGTATTCTTCTTCACCACGAGAAACGTCGGTTGGGTTTTTCGACTTTTCTCTTTCGCCTCCGTGCCCGCAATTAGGGCAAAACTTTCCTTCGTACGCCGTACCGCAAGATACGCAAACCTTTTTCCCGTCGATACGCGTTCCGCAATATATGCAATACGCATTGTTTTCGTCGTTCAGCTTATTACAAGCCAAGCACGGTTTTTTGCCGTCTAAACGCGTTCCGCAACTACCGCAAAACAACGCGCCGTCCTGCACTTCCGCCCCGCATTTTTTACAAACCATTTTTTTGTAAAACCTCCAAATTGCATACTAAAACTTTCGTTTTGTATATACAGTATAACACTTTACCTCTTGTTTGTCAAGTGGACAGTTTAATATTTTCGTCAAATTATCACCTTTCAATCAATTTGCTTTCGCAAATATACGCTATAATCTAAATCGTAAAACAAGCCCACACGTTTCCTTATTCCGAGGAACACCTCCATATAATTGCAAAACGCACACCCTTGAAAAAGGTGTGCGTTTTTGCTTGATTTTATAATTGAACGCGTACCTGCCCTATGCCTTTTAACCCAAAACGGCGATTGCGTTTATAAGCTCGCGTTCGGTATCGGGATTTTCGGTAACGGTACGCGCGCCGTCCGTAGCCAACACACCGACGCCGTGAATACATTTTTCACTCACCGGCCAGCAGATACGCGCCGTCGTCAATTTCACCGCGTCGCCGTTAAAACCAGCCAAGGGATAAGTCGTTTGCATAATGCCTTTTCCGAACGTTTTCGCTTCGCTACCGCGGTACGCCAAACAAATATCCGAATAGGCAATCGTACCGTAATCCACCATACAGCCGATTAAACACTCGGATGCGGACGCCGTTTGATTGTCCGCAAGCACGGTAATACGGCTGTCTTGCTTGAAATACTTATAATACTCGTTTGCGTCCGTCGCGAACTTTTCCTTTTTCTCGCCGTAATCGGCAACGGCAATTATCGGTTTATTTCCCGTAGCGTTCTTGCAAAAATACCGTGCGATTTTCAGCATAATATCCAAATACCCGCCACCGTTTCCGCGCAAATCCAAAACCAAGTTTTTTTTGCCCTGTTCTAAAAAGAGTTTCATTGCGCCCGCGAACTCGTCCGCACCCGCGCCGTTAAACTGCGTTAAGCGGATATACGCCGTGGCCTCGTCCAAACAAGTAAGCGGTTCGCCCTTTTGTACAGGCGTCAACGCGTCGTCGCCAACGAAACGGTAGGCGGTGGTGTTCGTGCGGTAGAAAACGTAATTCTCGACGTAATGCGATTTCGCCATTGCTACCGTCCGCGTTTCGCCCGTCAAGCCTTTGACTTTGACGAAAAAGCTTTCACCGTCCTCATACCCGCTTAAAAATTTAGTAAAATCGTCGAACAGTCCCTCACTAAGCTCCGTTTCGCTCGTCCCGAAGGCCAAGATATACTCACCCGCGACGATACCTTTTTCTTCGGCGGGGGAATTACCGCACACCCGCACCACGCGCATTTGTTCCAAGCCCGCCTGTCCCGTGGAAAACACGAGTCCCAAACCGCTCTGTTTGCCCTCGGCGGATTCTTGCGATTTCTTGTATTCTTCGCGGGATAAATACCAAGAATATTCGTCCAGCAAATTATCGCCCACCGCGTCGAACAGCGCGTTATAAAACTCGTCGTCGCTAATTTCTTGATAATACGATTTTTGAATACGCTCTTTGAGTTTCAACAGCGTACGCAGTTCCCCGTCCATCGATATATAATTGACGAACACGCCCGCAAAAAACGAACAAAGCGCAATACCCAGCGCCGTCAAACATGCGAGTACGCGCTGTTTTTTGCGTTTTTTCTCTACGGGTTGTTCCTCCGCATTTATATAAGGATTTCCCTCTTTCTGCTCGGGATTTTCCGTCGTTTGTTTTTGCTCCATATACCTCTCCTTACTTACCGAGCAAGTGATGAATTAAAGTCAGCACCCGAAAAGACACGGCGTCCGAAAAACAACGGATATTCAAGCCCGTCGCCTTTTCGATTTTATCCAAACGGTATAACAGCGTATTTCGGTGCATATATAAATTACGCGAGGTTTCGCTGACGTTTAAGCTACTCAGCAAAAACTCCTCCGCCGTTTCCAGCATTTCGTCGTTTTCAAAAATCTCTCGGAAACTCTCGTCCGTCAAATCGGAAAAATACTGCGCCAGCTTGTTTTCGGAAATATCCTCCAACATCTTAACCAGCACGAATTCGCGATAGGAATGTACCTTACCGCTCCGCCCGCTCGACCCGAACTGGTCGGCGTAACGAATGGCGTTTTCGGCGCGCGCGTACGATTGCGCAATATCCTTGATATCCCGAACGGTTGCCCCCACGCCCACCGATACTTCTATACCAAGCTCTTCCTCCAACGACTGCGCCAAGAACTCGGCGTAATCGACGGAAGACTGATATTCGGCGTTGCTCTCGTCCGCGTATTTCACTAAAACGCAGGTATCCTCGCTCATTTTCACGACGGTATCCAAACTGTTCCCGCTGTACTGCTCGATAACGGCAAGCGTTTCCTCCATCATTTTAGGTACGCGAATAACGAGCGCGAAACACGCACAATCGCGCACGGAAAATTTGGTAGCGTATTTATACACACCGAGTGAAGAACATTCCCCAAGCAAAATCTTTTTCAGGTATTCGGTCTTAGACAAATCCGCCTCTTTATCGGTAAAGCTCTCGATATACGCAGGGAGCAAGGTAGCGTAATTGCGACGCGCCTCGTCCGCGCCCTCTATCGCGCCGATATACCCCACGCCCTTAAAATAAAATCTGAAAAAAGTATACTCGCCGTCGTCCGTAACCCCTTCGAATTGTTTTTCGCAAACGGGAACACCTTTCGGACGGGTATTCTCCGCGTAATAACTAAACGCCACGCCTAATTTTTGCGCCGTTTCTTTCGTAATTTTTTCCAGTTCGTTCATAGCCGTATTTACCTCGATTTTAGCTTGCGTTCGTACCTCGTGATTTTGCTCACGATACTATTATACCCCAAATGCAAAAATTTTTCAACAGTTTTTTCGCTCTCCTTCGTATATCCGCGAAAAAAATCAAAAATTTCTCAAACTTTTTATGAGAAAGCTGAAAATCTTTTTCGTTAGATATTGACATACCCAAATAAAAGTGCTATAATATAATAAACTATATAGTATAATAATTTGTCGCGCGTACGCGTAGCAAATGAGATTACTTAAAAATTTTTAGGAGATTTGTTATGAGCAACCCCAACACCCAATCGGCCGTGTATGACGTTATGCCTGAGGGCTATCCCCAAGCAAACGCCGAGGTAGAAGCACCCGAAACCCAACCTACCCCTAAGAAAAAGAAAAACTGGGGCGCGCGTTTATTCGCGATTATCTTAATCGCGCTTTGCGTCGTTCCCGTACTTATGCCCGTAAAAATGATACAGGGCGCAAGCGTGAAAGGTTTGTCTTTCCTTGACGCCGTAAAAGATTTATTCTCGGGCGACAAGCAAAAACTCTTCGGCGTATTACCCACCTATGCGGATACGGCGACGGTAATGGGCAAAATCGTAGGCTGTGCGTTTTACGCGACGCTTGCAATGCTTGCCGTTTCCGCGCTGATTGCGCTCGTAACTATTTTCTGTTCGAAAAAAGCGCCGAGTATGCTCCGCGTGGCAACCTTCTTCTATACCTTCGGTATGGCGTTGCAGGTAATCACCACCTTCCTCGTAGCGTACGGCGCGGATAAAGCGATTACGATTGATATTATCGGCTTGGCGTTGCTTGGCGCAAGCGGACTTATCTATTTCGTGCTTGCCGTAGCGAAAAACGGCAAAACGGCTTGGATGAATACGCTCACGGCAATTCTGACCGCAGGCACCGCGTTCGCCGTCGCACTTGCGATTATGCAAGACAAGGACGCGTTCAACAAAGGTTTGGAATCGCTTTCCCTTGCGAAATACGCGGATATGGTAGTTGCGGGTATCTTCGGTGTATTCGCGCTGTCGATGCTGATTGCTACAATCCGTATGCAAACGAAAAAAGGTCTTGGTTTCGACCTCGTACTGTATATCGTTCAATTTATCGTCGGCGTTGCCGTTTGCTATTTGGTTATCGCAAGCAAAACGGAAAAGACGCTTATGCTTGCCCTTGCAATCGCCTCGGCAGTCGTAGCGTTGCTCCAAATAATTATTTGTATTCTCCGTAAGAAAGCCGTGAAAAAGGCAAACGCGCCCGAATCCGAAAGCGAAGAAGTCGCAACGGAACAAGCGCCCGCGGTAGCTAAGATGACGAAAGCGGAAAAGAAAGCAGAAAAACAAGCAAAGAAAGACGCGAAGAAAGCGCGCAAGGAGGAAAAGAAGATGGCAAGAAAGAACAAGAAAGCAAAGACGGCGGAAGTACCCGCGCCCGTAGTAGCACAACCCGCGGTACAAGAATTTGTACGCGAAGAATACGCAGAGGCAATGCCTTACGAGGGCGGTCCGGTAGAGGGCGTCGCGGTTGCAGAAGAAGTCAATCCCACCTTTATCCCTTCTTCCGAACCTCCGCAAGTACAAACGGCGGGTTACGATTTCTACAACTGCAAGAGTTTCGACCCGTTCATCGCTACGCTTGATACCGCGCAAAGAAATCAGTTCACCGAAATCTTTATCTTGAAATATAGCGGTACGATGCCTGAAATTCCCGACTACGAAGTCGGCGGTGACAACAAAGAATTTTTCCGCAAGTTATTCATTTACCTCGGTCAATACAGAGATAGAATCCCCGACGGACTTCTTGCGAAAATTTATCAATTTGCAATTAAGCTCAACTAATCTTACATACGTAAACTTAACCCCCGTTCCTGTTTGGGAACGGGGGTTTTACTTTCTCTTGGTATTTATCCTTTATCTTTTTATCTTAACGGTAATACTACCCTCTTTTGTCACCGTTCTTTCCTCGCTGTAATAATCGACGAGGAACAATCCCCGCCCGCTTTCCGCGTACACGCTAGAACAACGGCTTATCTTGGGTGGCGTAAACTTTTGCGGTGAAGATACCGTAATCAAAACGCTTTCTTTTGTCACCTCAACACTAAGACGCGCTTGCCCGTCGCCGTGTTTTAAGATATTCCCCACCAGCTCAGTGACAACCAAACGGCAATCGAATACCGCGTTTTTCTCCACGCCGTAACCCGCCAGCTCCGCGCAAAGCGTCGCCGTCGCATTCTTCAATTCTTCATAGCCGTCAATCAAAAACTGCAAGCGTTTTCCCTCCTTCCTATATTAGATACTGTCTTTTAAGCGGTCTTTGAGCTTTAACAAAAGTTTTCTTTCCATACGCGAAACGAACATTTGCGAAACGCCCAAGCGTTTTGCCGTTTCGCTTTGCGAAAGTTCGTCCTGATACCGATACTCGATAAGTTTTTTTTCGGTATCCGAAAAATCTCGCATCGCCGAAAGCAAGCTCTCGCGCGTTTCAAAGCTCTCGTACGCGTCCTCGCCGTCGCCAAGTAACGCGTGCAACGACTTATCTTCCTCGCCGTCCGCACTACTGGCCATACCGTCCAAAGATACCGTTCCGCTTATTTCCAAAGCTTTAATCACTTCTTCTTCCGAAAAATGCAAAGCGTTCGCTATCGTTTTCACGCTGGGTTTTACACCCTTTTCCGCTTGATATTCGGCGGAAAATTTACGCACAGCCAAGCTGATTTCACCTAAACGGCGGGGCAATTTAATCAACCTCGATTTATCGCGGAAATAATTTTTGATTTCCCCCGTTATCGTGGGCGTAATAAAAGTGGTAAACTGCATTCCCAGCGACAAATCAAATCTATCAATCCCCCGCAAAAGCGCAAGCGCGGCGACTTGTTTCAAGTCGTCGTATTCCACTCCGCGCCCCACGAATTTTTTCGCGAGAACTTCGGCTATGTAGAGATACTTCTCGGCGATTTGGTTTCTAATCGCAATATCGCCCGTCTCTTTGTAGCGCGCAAACAGCGCGTTTACCGTTTCGTCCGTCATCTTTTAGCCTTCAAATGCAATTTCCGTTACACAACCGTCTTTTTGCGTAAACGCTACCTTTCCCAAGAGCGCGGAAAGTAACGCCCGCGAAATTTCGTCCTCTATGGAATGCTCTTTTTCGCCCGCCCGTTCAACGCCACGCACCGCACAGGCAAGCGTTTCGCCTACGCAAAAGGTTATATCCGCGCGCAAAAAACCGTTCCGCTTTAAGATAAGCAGACTTTCGGTGACGCAAACCTTGTAATCCTCCGCCGTTTCCAAATCAAACCCCGCGAGCGAGCAAAGTCCGCCCGTGGTGAGCCGTACGGTTGTGAGGTATTCGCTTGTCAAAGGCAACGATATAGAAAATTTTTCCATTTTACGCTATCTCCATAATCGAATCCAACGCACAAATCAAAAAGAGTTTTTTGATTTTGGGTTGCAGGTTCACGAGTTTCATTTTGCGCCCGTCCGCCTTTACCGTTTTGAGAATTTTGACGAAAGTACCCAGCGTCGTGCTATCAATGAACTCCAACGCTTTGCAATCGAAAAGCAAATCGGCAGGATTTTCGCGATACGCGCCCGACACCGCTTGATAAAACGCTTCGGCGTTCCCCAAATCGATATCGCCCGAAAGCTCCACGACCAACTCGCCCGCCGTCAAACCTATCACTTTTACTTCATCCATTTATATTCACCTCTATAACCTTCTATATATATTTATAACGCAATTTGCGCCCCTTTCAAACAGTTTTTTATAATTTCCCGCTTCAAACGGCAATCGGCAGTATATTACAAAGCAACCCGATACCCACCGAAACGGCGTAACTCAACGCGATTAAACCCAAATTCCGTTTCCATTTCCGCGTATTTTTCAATAATACCACGAACCCCATACCCGCGTTTGCGCAAAGCCCTGCGATAAACGAGCCGAACACAATCCCACCGCTTAAAAAGGTTTCGGTAAGCACCACGCTGGACGCGCAGTTGGGGATTAACCCGATAGCCACCGTGATAAAGGGTTGTATAAATTTACTACGGCTCATAAACGCGGAAAAATTCGCCTCGCCGACCGAGTGAATAATTGCCGTCAACACAAAATTTACGAGGAAGATAAACCCCGCCACCTGCAAGGTATGAAGCAAGGGATACCACAAATATTTTTTCCAGGCCGAATCCCCGCTATGCGCGCGCCCGCAAGCGCAAACGACGGACACTTCCCTATCCTGCGCGTATTGTTTGATAAAAATATCCCGCGTCGTTTTAGGCGTTTGGTTGGTTTCGTCGGGCATTTCAAGACATTCGCGTTGTTTTCCCGTCGTTTTCAAAACGAAATCTACACCGTACCCGACGACAATCCCCGCGAGAATTTTCACCGCCAAGGTCGGCAATACCCACACCGCACCAGCGCCTGAGGACAGCAAAATAATAAACGCCTCGTCGCTCGTGGAAAAAAAGATAGCCAAAAGCGTACCCAAAGTGATATATTTTTTCTCGTAAAACTTCGCCGCCATCACCGAAAACCCGCATTGCGGAATTAACCCCGTCGCCGAGCCGACGAGCGGACCCAACCCGCCGTTTAGACGGGTAGCGTTTTTCATCGTCGTTTTATTTTCCAACAGCTGAATTACCGCGTACATCAAAAATATCCACGGTAGCATCGGTAGCGTATCTTTTACGGCGTGTATTAAAAATTCAAGTAAATGCTCCCACATAACCAACCTTTTTAAGCCTTATTTTGCGGAGTTTTCAGCGTAGCCGAAAGTGGTATAGAGGCTTTCGCCGTCAAATCGAAATCGGCAAAATTCCCCAGTTTATACTGTACCAACCCCTCCGACGCAATCATCACCGCGTTGTCCGTGCAATACCTACGCTCAGGCAAAACGAGCTTTAACCCCGCCTCCTGACAAGCCTTCGTTAGCGTTTCGCGCAAATACCCGTTGGCAACGACGCCTCCGCCCGCCGTAACGGTATCCACGCCCTTTTCCTTACACGCCTCCACCGCTTTTTGCACTAAAATATCCAACGCCGTACTTTGAAAAGAACAAGCAATATCCGCCTTGTTATACGCCTCGCCCTTTTGTTCTTTGGTATGGCAGTAATTAATCACCGCCGTTTTCAAACCACTGTACGAAAAATTATACCCACCGTTCCCCTTAAACATTTTCGGCATCGGAACGCAATTTTTCCCCTCGCGCGCCAGCGCCTCGATATGCGGTCCGCCAGGATATTTCAAACCCAACACCCGCGCGATTTTATCAAACGCCTCGCCTACCGCGTCGTCCGCGGTCGCGCCGAGAATTTCAAACTCCGCCTCCGTTTTGGTATGCAAAATCGCCGTATGCCCCCCGCTTGCAAGCAGGGTAATAAAGGGCGGTTTTAAGCTTTCGTCCTGTAAATACGCCACGGCGAGATGTCCGCGGATATGGTTTACCGCAATCAACGGCTTGTCCAAAGCGTACGCAAGCGCCTTGGCAAAGGACACGCCGACGAGCAGAGCACCAAGCAACCCCGCGCCGTAAGTAACGGCAACGGCGTCAATATCCTCGTACGCAATCCCCGCGTTTTTCACCGCGCGTTCCACGACTTTCGCAATCGCGTCCGTGTGCGCGCGCGAGGCAATTTCGGGTACGACCCCGCCGTAAAGCGACTGAATATCCGCCGACGAGGCAATTTCGTCCGAAAGAATTTTCCGTCCGCGAATTACCGACGCCGCCGTTTCGTCGCACGAGCTTTCTATCCCTAAAATTATCGGGTTTTCTTTTTTAATCAACGGTGTGTTCATCATAGCTCCATATCGTAAAACGAGCGGTATTCACCGCCCGTTTGGTTTTAGGATTTTTTCAAATAGTCGATTACGAACCCGTGAATATCCCCGTCCATAACCGCTTGGATATCCCCTTTTTCGTAGCCTGTGCGGTGGTCTTTCGCCAGCGTATACGGACAGAACACGTACGAGCGGATTTGCGCGCCCCATTCGATTTTTTTCACGTCCCCTTTCATTGCAGCCGCCTCCGCTTGCCGTTGTTCAATCTTCTTTTCCAACAGCTTCGAACGAAGCATATTAAAGCACATCGCCTTATTTTGCAACTGTGAGCGTTCGTTTTGGCATTGCACCACGATACCCGTGGGGAAGTGCGTAATTCTCACGGCGGACGCAACCTTGTTAACGTTTTGACCGCCAGCCCCGCCCGAATGGTAAATATCGATACGGATATCGTCGTCGTTAATTTCCACCTCGTTATCGTCCTCGACCTCTGGCATAACCTCTAACGAGCAGAACGAAGTTTGCCGTCTTTTATTCGCGTCGAACGGGGAAATACGCACCAACCGATGCACGCCCATTTCCGCTTTCAAATACCCGTAGGCGTTTTCGCCTTCTACTCTAAAATCGACGCTCTTAAACCCCGCGCCGTCGCCCGCCTCTCTGTCCAGCTCGTACACCTTAAAGCCCATCTTTTCGCAATAACGGCAATACATACGGTATAACATTTGACACCAGTCGCAAGCTTCCGTACCGCCCGCACCCGCGTGCAACGCGAGCATAGCGTTATGGTTGTCGTACGGACCTTTGAGTATCGCGCGGATACGCATATCTTCGATATCCTTTTCGGCGGTAGCGAGCATTTCGTCCAGTTCGGGAATTAAGCTCTCGTCGCCCGTTTCCTCTATCAAATCAATAACGTCTTCCGCGTCGGTAAGCGCCGTCGCGCCCTTTTCGTACGCAGAAATTTTATTGCGAATACTTGCAACTTCCCTACCAATTTTCGTGGATTTTTCCAAATCCTGCCAAACCTCAGGGTTTTCCTGCTCTTTTTCAAGCTCGGCTAAGCGGGGTCGCAAGTGCTGAATATCCAAAGCGTATTCCGCCTCTTTCAAAACCTCGCGCATACCTTGAATTTTTAATCTGTAATCGTCTGCCTTAAACATAATAATCCTTAACTAATCTTACTCGTCTTTTTTGTCCGCCTGTTTATGCGAGGACATTTGCGAAAGCGGGGTGGGCATTTGACGGCGGAACGGTCTTTGCGCCGTACCCGTACCGCTTATTCCTTGTTTCGCCTGCGCGGGCGCAGTCGCAGGAGCGGGCGCAGGACGGATTTCCACGCGGATTTTCAGCAAAATACTAATCGTCGCGCGTTGGATACGGGCAATCATCTCGTCGAACATATCAAAGCCCTCTTTCTTATACGAGATAATCGGGTCAACCTGACCGTACGCGCGCAAGCTGATACCTTTGCGGAGCTGGTCCATCGCGTCGATATGGTCAATCCAGTTTCTATCCACGTTCATAAGCAAGAACTTTCTTTCCACAGCGTAGAAATCCACGCCTTGTTCTTTGAGTTCTTCAATCTTCTTTTCGTATTCCTTAACTACTTTCTTGCAAATCTTCTTGATTGCAAGTTCGTAATCCCACTTCGTCAAACGCTCTCTCGTCACGTAGTTCGTACCCTCGGGCAGAACCTTCGCCTCTAACGCGGCGTTGAGTTCGTCCTCGTTCCAAAGCTCGGGCATATCCTCGATATTCACCGCCGACGAAACGACTTCCGTCACGTAATCGGGTATATACTTCAAAATCTGTTCGTGTACGTTGCCACCGCGAAGTACGTTCATTCTTTCCTCGTACATAACCATACGTTGCTTATTCATAACGTCGTCGTACTGCAACACGTTTTTACGAATACCGAAGTTCCTGCCCTCAATCGTCTTTTGCGCGTTTTCAATCCCGCGCGAAAGCAATTTCGATTGCAAACAAGTGTCCTCGTCAATCTTAAAGAAGTGATACAACGCCTTCATTCTCTCCCCGCCGAAACGCATAACCAAATCGTCCTCTAACGAAAGGAAGAATACGGACATACCGATATCCCCTTGACGACCCGAACGCCCTCTAAGCTGGTTGTCGATACGGCGCGATTCGTGGCGTTCCGTACCGATAATACACAAACCGCCCGCAGAAATAACCTGTTCCTTTTCCTCGTCCGTTTGCTTTTTATAAATTTCGTACACCTTTTTATAGCGTTCGCGAAGCGCCATAATCTCGTCGCTTACCTCGGTGATATAGGTGCTAATCGCAAGCTCGATATCCTCGTGCTTTGCGCCCTCTTCGCGCAACCGCTTTTTCGCCAAATATTCGGGGTTACCGCCCAGCAAAATATCCGTACCACGCCCCGCCATATTCGTCGAAATGGTAACGGCGTTCAATCTACCCGCCTGCGCAACGATTTCCGCTTCGCGCTCGTGGTTTTTCGCGTTCAAAATATTGTGCTTGATGCCGTTCTTTTTCAACAAACGGGAAATTTCCTCCGACTTATCTACGGACGAAGTACCCACCAAAATCGGCTGACCGCTTTCGTGGCGTTCGATAATCTCGTTGATAATCGCGCGCTTTTTGCCGTCCTGCGTGGAATACACCATATCGGGCAAATCCACTCTCTTGACAGGGCGGTTGGTGGGAATTTCCACAACGTCGAGCGAGTAAATCGTTCTAAATTCCGCCTCTTCCGTTTTCGCCGTACCCGTCATACCCGAAAGCTTGGAATACAAACGGAAATAGTTTTGGAACGTAATGGTCGCGTACGTCTTGTTTTCGCTACGCACTTCCACACCCTCTTTCGCCTCGATAGCTTGGTGCAAGCCGTCCGAATACCGACGGCCTATCATCAAACGACCGGTAAATTCGTCTACGATAACTACTTCGCCTTCGTTTACGATATAATCCTCGTCCAGCTTAAAGAGTTTATGCGCCTTTAACGCCTGTTGGATATGGTGGTTCAAATCGGCGTGTTCGATTTCCGCGATATTGTCGATACGGAAGAATTTTTCCGCCTTTCTCGCACCGCTGTCGGTGAGTTCCACCGTCTTTTCCTTGCGGTTGATAATATAATCCCAGTCCTTCGCCTCAGCAAGCGATTTCTTACCCTCGGGCGCGTTGGCAAGCGCCGTCGCTTTCTTTTCCGCCTGTTCCGCCTCGTAGTTGGCTTGTTCTTCCAAGCTCATTTTGGTATAATCGACGACTTCCTCTTCGTCCTCGTCGTTATCTTCCACCGCTCTTCTCTTTCTCTTTTTCTTATCCGCACGAAGCGACGCAAGCACCGCGTCCTCGGCTTCTTTAAGCTCGTCGTCAAACCCGCCCGAAAGCGTGCGCACGAGCTTATCCACTTGCACGTACAAATCGGACGACTTTTCGCCCTTACCCGAAATGATAAGCGGGGTTCTCGCCTCGTCGATTAAAATGGAGTCCACCTCGTCCACGATAGCGAAAGTCAAATCGCGTTGTACCATACGCGAAAGGTCGGTTTTAAGATTATCACGCAAATAATCGAACCCGAACTCGTTGTTCGTACCGTACACGATATCGCATTGATACGCTTGGCGTTTTTCGTCGTCCTCCATACCCGGTACGACGACGCCGACGGTAAGCCCCATAAATTTATGCACCTTACCCATCCATTCCGCGTCACGCTTAGCAAGGTAATCGTTTACGGTAACGATATGCACGCTCTTACCCGTCAGCGCGTTCAAATACGCAGGGAGCGTAGAAACCAAAGTTTTACCTTCACCCGTACGCATTTCCGCAATTCTGCCTTGATGCAAACAAATACCGCCGATAATCTGCACGCGGAAATGTCGCATACCCAAAACGCGCGTAGACGCCTCTCTAAGCACGGCAAACGCGTCGTATAAAATATCGTCGAGCGTTTCGCCAGCCGTCAGTCTGTCTTTCAAAACCTGCGTTTGCGCTTTGAGCGTTTCGTCGTCCATCGCTTGATACTTCGGCGCTAATTCTTCCACCTTATCCGCCATTTTGTTCAATTTTTTCAAGCTCCGTCTGTCGTCATCGCTCATCAAATATTTAATCAATCCCATCTCCAAAAATCTCCGATTGCTTATTTTTTACTTTTTCTCGGTTTTCAAGCGCAAATCGCATTGACACTTTGACACCGTTACTTCTATTTTACTATATTTTCCCCAAAATTCAAAGCGTTTTAAGGGCGTTTTGCAATAAAAAATCCCACAAACCCCAAGCTTTTCCGCTCCGCCCTATTTTTATACCCGTTTTCTTGGTGTTTTCAACACATTCCCCGCATTTTTCTTGACATTTTCCTATCATTTATGCTACACTAATCTACAACAATAATTTTTGCTGAAAAGGAGCGGAAATTACTTATGAGTAAAGTTACCGTACCAAAAAACTACAAAACCGCGCTCGGCTTATACGATACGCAAACTGCCATCGGGCTTTTGAAACGCACCTTTGAAGAACGCCTTTGCCTCGCGCTCAACTTAAAACGCGTTTCCGCGCCCCTGTTCGTTGACCCAAACACGGGCTTAAACGACGATTTGAGCGGTGTGGAACGCGCCGTTAAATTCGACTTAAAGGAAACGGGCAAAGACGCCGTCGTCGTACACTCGCTTGCCAAATGGAAACGAATGGCACTTGCCGTGTACGGTTTTTCGGCGGGCGAGGGTTTGTATACCGATATGAACGCCATTCGTCGCGACGAAGAATTAGACAATTTACATTCCGTCTACACGGACCAGTGGGACTGGGAAAAAATCATCACGCGCGAAACGCGCAATTTAGACTATCTTAAAAAAGTCGTCCAAGGTATCGTGGGCGCAATTTGCGACACCCTCGACTTTTTGAAATGCCGTTACCCGCAAATTTGCGTAGATTTAACGCGCACGGTTAGTTTTATCACCGCGCAGGAATTAGAGGATTTATACCCTAATTTAACCTCGAAAGAACGGGAAAACGCCTACTTAAAAGCACATAAAACGGCGTTTATTATGCAAATCGGCGGTAAATTGAAATCGGGCAAACCGCACGATAACCGCGCTCCCGACTACGACGACTGGACGCTCAACGGCGATATACTGTTTTGGAGCGACATTTTAGACTGCGCCGTGGAAATTTCCTCTATGGGTATCCGCGTTGACGAAAAAGCGTTAGACGAACAGCTTGAAAAAGCCAACGCAAACGATAGACGCGCGCTTCCTTTCCATAAAGCCTTGCTTGCGGGCGAGTTACCCTTGACTATCGGTGGCGGTATCGGTCAATCGCGCCTTTCTATGCTACTGCTTGGCAAAGCGCATATCGGCGAAGTACAAGTTTCGCTTTGGGACGAGGACACCAAACGCGTTTGTAAACAAAACGGTATCGTATTGTTATAAATAATTTCATTTTCGGCTATATGAAAAAATGAAAAACGAGGACGCACCCGCGCCCTCGTTTTTTGATTGCAAATTTTTACAAATACTTTTTCAAATCCTCAATTCTGTCCGTTTGTTCCCACGAAAAACCTTTATACCCAAAATGCCCGTACGCCGCAGTCTTTTTGAACACGGGTTTTCTTAAATCCAAGGTCTTGATAATCGAATACGGGCGCAAATCAAATTCCTTCTTGACAATTTCCGCCAGCGTTTCGTCGTCTAATTTACCCGTACCGTGACTGTCCACGAACACGGACACGGGGTTCGCCACGCCGATAGCGTACGCTACTTGAATTTCCAGCTCGTCCGCAAGCCCTGACGCCACCATATTTTTGGCGATATATCTGCAAAAATACGCCGCGCTTCTGTCCACTTTGGTAGGGTCTTTCCCAGAAAACGCCCCACCGCCGTGCGCGCATCTTCCGCCGTAGGTATCTACGATAATCTTTCTGCCCGTCAAACCGCTATCCCCCTCAGGCCCGCCGATTTCAAACCTGCCCGTAGGGTTGACGAAAATTTTCGTATTCTCGTCCATCAAGTTTGCAGGGATAATTTCGTCAATGATATATTTTTTAATATCTTCGCGAATTTGCGCTTGCGACACCACCGCGTCGTGCTGGGTAGACACCACCACCGTATCCACGCGTTTCGCCTCGCCGTCCACGTATTCTACGGTAACCTGCGTTTTGCCGTCGGGACGAAGATAGGGCAAAATCCCCTGTTTTCTCGCGTCCGTCAAACGCTTGGCAAGTCTGTGCGACAACGACAGCGTAAGAGGCATCAATTCTTTGGTTTCACGGCAGGCGTACCCAAACATCATACCTTGGTCGCCCGCACCGATTTTATCCGCTTCGTCCCCGCCCGCTTTATGCTCTAACGAGGCGTCCACGCCCATCGCGATATCGGGGGACTGGCTGTGGATAGCCGTCACAATCTTACATTTATCGTACGCGAAAGTACCGAAATCATAGCCGATTTCTTTGATAATTTTCCGCGCCGTGTTTTCATAATCAACCTGCGCGGTTGTCGTTACCTCGCCCATAATCAACAAAGTATCGAACGCCGCCGCGCACTCAATCGCGACGCGGGCGTTGGGGTCAACGGATAAAATCGCGTCTAAAATACCGTCGGAAATGTTATCGCACACCTTATCGGGATGCCCTTCCGTTACGCTTTCGCTTGTAAAAAACTTTTTCACTTTACTATTTTTTCCTTCTTTCGTTTTATTCGCTACCTATTATAATCTATTTCTCGCGCTTTGTCAAGTTAATAGTTGCAAAATTTTCAACCTCGTGCTATAATAGTATTGTATGAACGGTATTTTTGACGAAAGTATAAAAAACTGCAAACTTTGCCCCGTGGAATGTGGTGCAGACAGAACGCAAACCGCAGGCGCGTGCGGGGTAAAAGGTCTTAAAATTACAAAATATTATTTACACCCCTTTGAAGAACCGTGTATATCGCATAAAAACGGTAGCGGAACTATCTTTTTTTCGGGGTGCAATTTGCGTTGCGCGTTTTGCCAAAACTACGAAGTTTCAAGGGCAATGCGTGGTAAGGAAATTACGCCTACTCAGCTTGCGGATATTTTCAAAGAATTAGAAGATACGGGCGCGGAAAATATATCGCTCGTCACCCCCGCGCATATCGTTCCGTTTTTGCAAAAAGCGTTCGCGTTATACCGTCCGAAAATCCCCGTCGTGTACAACACGGGTTCGTATGAAAAGGTAGAAACACTCAAACGCATAGACGAGTTCGTGGATATTTACCTGCCCGATATGAAATTTTATTCCCCCGCACTTTCCAGGCGGTATTTGGGCAAGGAAGATTATTTCGAGATTGCCAGCGAGGCTATCTCGTTTATGGCCAAAAAACCTTTGAAAATGACGGACGAGGGCAAAATGCTTTCGGGCGTTGTCGTTCGGCATTTGATTATGCCACTTTGCGTATCCGATTCCAAAGCGATACTAAAATGGTTTTCGCGCGAACTGCCCAAAACGGCGTATCTTAGCCTAATGAGCCAGTACACACCGTTCGGCAAAATTGAAAACTTCCCCGAGCTTTCCCGCCCCGTCACCGCACGCGAATACGACGCCGTCGTGCAAACCGCGCTGGATTTAGGGATAGAAAACTTATTCTTGCAAGAACGCACTTCCGCGAAAACCGCGTATATTCCCAAATGGGATTTTTAATCACCGCGCTTTATCGAACACGGTAGCTTTGAGCCTGACGATTTTGCTCGCGAGTTTTCCCGCGGTTTTGGGGTCAGCGTATTGCAAACGCATCTCCGCCTCGCGAATTTCGCGTAAAATTTTTTCTTGGTTTTTCATTACCCGTATTTTGCGAAACACGCAAAAAAAATATACTTAACGAGGAATTTTATCTATGCTTGCCTCCGCTGAAAATTTAACCTTTGGCTATAACGGCGAAACGCTTTTGCAAAGCGTATGTTTTACACTGTCCGAGGGGGACAGGGTTGGACTTATCGGCGGAAACGGCGAGGGCAAAACCACGCTTATTAGATTGCTTTTAGGGCAGTTAGAGTCGGATAGCGGTAGCTTGCAAACGAAAAACGGCGCGCGTATCGGCTACTTAGCGCAAAACGGCGGATACGATTCGCAAAACACCGTTTTTGAAGAAATGCGTGAGGTATTTGCCGAGGATATTCGGCTTTTATCCGCACTTAGAGAAACGGAAAACAAAATCGCGCAAACGAAAACGGACACCGCCGAATACCGCGCGCTTTGCAACCGTTACGAAAATTTGAATAAACAAATCTCGGCAAGGGACAGTTATCAGTTCGAGGTAAAAATCCGTAGCGTACTTGGCGGTATGGGCTTTGAAAACGCGTACGAGCAAAAAATTTGCACAATGTCGGGCGGGGAAAAAACGCGGTTAAAGCTTTGCCGTCTGCTTTTGGAACAGCCCGAACTTTTGATTTTGGACGAACCGACCAACCACCTCGATATGAAAACACTCTTTTGGTTAGAGGAATATTTAACCTCGTTCAAAGGCGCGCTGTTTATCGTTTCGCACGACAGGTATTTTTTGGACAAGCTCGTCACGCAAATTTATGAGCTGGAAAATAAAAAACTTTCCGTTTTCAAGGGTAATTATTCCAAGTACAAAATTCTCAAAGCGGAAAAGACCGCTCGTATTTTGAAAGAATACGAAAAACAGCAGGAAGAACGAGCAAAACTGCAAGAATATATCGATAAAAACCTCGTCCGCGCGTCCACGACGAAAATGGCGCAATCCCGACGCAAAACGCTGGAAAAAATGGAACTTATCGAAAAACCGCCCCTGCCCCCCGCTCCGCCCCGTTTTAGCTTTACCTACGCGGAAAAACCGTACGAAAAGGTGTTGGAAGTAAGCTCTTTACGCCTTACGGCAGGCGAAAAGAAGTTAATCGACAATTTATCCTTTACGCTTATGCGCGGGGAAAAATGCGCCGTCGTCGGCGATAACGGTACGGGGAAATCCACCTTAATTAAAGCCTTGGTACAGGGCAAAAACCCCGCGATTGTTTTGGGCAGGTTTGTAAAAATCGCCTGTTACGACCAAGAAAACGCGAATTTGGATAGCGAAAACACCGTTTTGTTAGAGCTTTGGGGTAGACATACCTTGTGGGAACAAACCAAGGTACGTTCCGTCTTAGCGCAGGCAGGCTTACCCGCCGAGGATATGGACAAAAAGGTGCGTATGCTTTCAGGCGGAGAACGCGCGAAACTCGCCCTCGCCGTGTTTGCCTGCGAGAACGGGAATTTGTTGCTGTTGGACGAACCGACCAACCACCTCGATTTACCCGCAAGAGAGAGCTTGGAAGACGCGTTAAAGCGTTTTGACGGCACGGTTTTATTCGTTTCGCACGACAGATATTTTATCCGCGCGTTAGCAGGAAAAATTTTAGAACTTTCAAACGGAAAAGCCGTTTGTTTTACGGGCAGTTACGACGAATACACCGAGCAAAAAAAGGCTGAATCCATACCTGCCCCCCTCGTTTTCGCAAAACCCGAACAAAAAGATAACGGCTATCGCAATAAACAAGACCGCGCCAACGACGCGAAAAAGCGCGCGCGGATAAGCCAAATCGAAAAGCAAATCACCCTTTTAGAGCAAGAGGACGAACAAATCAACGTCGAAATTTCCACTCCCGAGGTCGCTAGCAATTTTGCGCAACTCACGGAAAAATGCAACCGCTTAGAAGAAATCCGCGCTCTCTTAGACGCGCTTTACAACGAATACGAAACGCTGATTGAATAAATTTTTTATAATTTTTTTCTAAAATTACTTGACAACCGCCCGCATTTATGATATCATTTTAATATCAAATCCATATTCGGAGGTAAATTGTATGGAAGAAATTTTATTACAAAATAAAAAGCACGGTATGCGTACTTTACTCTTGTGTATTTTGGTAGAGATTTTAGCGGTAGCCGTACTTATTTACGGCGGTATCAATATGGAAACCGACAACAACGCGTTGGGCGTAGCGCTGTTCGTTGCGGGGCTGTTGGTAGCTTGCGTAGCGTGGATTCCGCTCGTTGGACTTCGGGTATTAAAACCGCAAGAGGCGCTCGCGCTTACCTTATTCGGTAAATATATCGGCACGATTAAAGGCGAGGGTTTTTACGCTGTCAATCCGTTTTGCGTAGCGGTAAACCCCGCGGCGCAAACCAAACTCAATCAAAGCGGTGACGTTGGGCAAACGCCTGCGCAAACGACTACGAGTTCAAAACTCAACGGTCTTACTTTCGAAAGTGTCAACAAGCGCATTTCCTTGAAAATAATGACTTTGAATAACAACCGTCAAAAAATCAACGATTGCTTGGGCAACCCCGTAGAAATCGGTATAGCGGTTATGTGGCGGGTAGTCGATACGGCGAAAGCGGTGTTTAACGTAGATAATTATAAGGAATATTTGTCCTTGCAATGCGACAGTGCTTTGAGAAATATCGTGCGCATCTACCCCTACGACGTAGCACCGGGTATCGACACGACGGGTGACGGCGTAGAAGACGACGGCAGTTTAAGAGGCAGTAGCGAAGTGGTTGCGTCCCGTATCCGCGCGGAAATTCAAGAACGCGTAAAAGACGCGGGGTTAGAAATTATTGAAGCGCGTATCACCTATCTTGCATACGCCCCTGAAATTGCCGCGGTAATGCTCCAACGCCAACAGGCGTCCGCGATTATCGACGCGAGAAAGATGATTGTAGACGGCGCGGTAGGTATGGTAGAAATGGCGCTCGAACGGTTAAACGAAGGCGGACTCGTGCAACTTGACGAAGAAAGAAAAGCGGCGATGGTGTCCAACTTACTCGTGGTTCTTTGCGGAAACCACGACGCGCAACCAGTAGTAAACGCAGGCAATTTATATTAAACTTTTTAACGATTTTTGTGGCGCGCGCCACAACGGCGTTATGCAAAACGCCTAAAACGACGTAGGCAGGTATGAGATTATGAACGACAACCAAAAAAAACAAGTCCCTTTACGCTTATCCCCTAAGCTGTATAACGCTATTGCTTCGTGGGCGGAGGACGACTTCCGTTCGGTGAACGGTCAAATTGAATATTTGCTTTCAGAATGCGTACGCCAGCGCAAGAAAAACGGCAAATACGTATCGGACGAATTAGATATCCCGCCCGAACTGGATATTGAATAAAAACCTATTCCTTTCCCTGAAAAACGGGAAAGGAATTCTTTTTATATTAAAAATCTATTGACTTTTTCTTAAAAGTAGAGTATAATGGTACAAGTAAAAGCTTATTTATAATTATGCAGGCGTATCGAATCGGTTTTGACGAGAGTGTTCGTGTAAGGAGCAACGCGACGGAATAGCGACAGCGTCAAACCGTTTGAACAATTTAATAAAGTTTAATAATGCAGGCGTATCGAAGCGGTCATAACGAGGCGGTCTTGAAAACCGTTTGGGTGAAAGCCCGCGGGGGTTCGAATCCCTCCGCCTGCGCCATAAAAAAAGACGGATTTTTATCCGTCCTTTTTTTATGGAACAAAGCGAGGTAAGCTCGGTTCACCGAATTATCGGGGGTTCGCGCGAGGAGCGAGAACAGAAATATCCTATTTCTTCCACCCGTTTGTCGAGCGACGACACTTTGGCGTATACCAAAATCCCTCCGCCTGCGCCATAAAAAAAGACGGATTTTTATCCGTCCTTTTTTCTTACACCAAATCTTTAATTGCTTGCATAACGGGCATATAGCGTTCCGCGGTAATTTGTTCTAACAAGCACTCGAACGGGTCAAGTTTTCCGCTCAGCACCATATTCACGATAACGGGGCTAAACCCGCTCACAAGCGCTACGCCAAGCGCGTTCTCTTTTAAGGGTATCGTTTCGCTACGGCTACACAAATTCCAAAACACGAGCCGAGGTAATTGATAACCGTAACACTCGTATTTCTCACGAATGACGGTAAATAACTTCTTAAAACCGCGACCTCTTACCTTACCGTATGCGGTAGAAGTAGCACATTCGTTAAACTCCATATCCGACAGAATTAAAATATTCGACGGAAGCTCAGATTGAGGCAAATTATTTTCTAAGGCGGTCGCTAAAATCAAATCGAACACCGCCTCGATATTCGTGTCCTCCACTTCGTCGTGTGCAAACGCAACGCCGATTTTATCCCGCAAGGTTTTCGCCTTGGATAAATCAACGAATTGCGGATGCTCGCTAAAAGTAATATATTTATCCTTATATTGCCCGCTACAACGCTCGGAAAAATAGATAGACAGCGCAACCGCCACCGAAAGTGCGGAAACTTGGGTATTCCCGATTTTTATCATCATACTCGCCGAACCGTCCGAAACGCAAAGCGTGTTCCCTGCGCCCTGCACGTAATCAGGCAACGCTTTCCAAAGCTGTTCTAAGGCAATATCCTTAGCTCTTAACGCAGGTTTCCAGTCTCTTGGGTCCATATATTTATGCACGATATCGTGCGGGAATAAAACGCCCGCGTTTATCTTCGCCTCGCCCTTTTCAAGCTTAGAAAGATATTCCCTGCGCCGTTCCTCGTCGTTGCGCAAGAACGCCGAATTGTAAATAAGATTCGCCTTAGAGGGTACTGCCTCGTAATCAATCCCCTGCCAGTCCCCTTTGCTCATTCGCACTTCCAAAATATTCGCATACGCGCGTAACGAGGACAGCGTTTGACGGTATTGCTTTTGCGTAACCCCCCACGCACTTATCAAAATTTTCGCGTATTCTTTGGTTAATACCGAGGTCGCGTTTACCGACGGCATCCATTTACAGCACAAGCTTATCGGCTCGCCCTCGCGCATTTTTCGGTTGTCCTCGTCAAGCTGAGCCTTTAACAACGCGCAAACCTTTTCTTTTAAGCCAGTTTTCAACAACGGCAACAAATTATCCCAGCGCGAATACTTTGCAACCAACGGCAAAAGTTTTTCGGCAATTTGCGGTTCGCGGTTGGCTAAATAGGTTAAACAGATACGGAACAACCGCCGTTCGCCTATACCGCCTCGCACGTCGCCTACATAGAACGCCCATAAAACCGCCAACGCTTTATTCTCGAAAAAAGCCTTGTTAAAACGCTCCGTAATCATTTCCTCGGTCTGATTTCGTAACGAAGAAACGGAAAAATTGATATCCAAAAGCTCCTTCCCCGTCGTGCGATACCCCACCGCGCCGTTTTCGGTTATGGAAACGTTAAAATCCTCGCCAAGTATCTTTTTTAAGTTGTCCATAAACCCCATAAAGCATTTCTCCAACGCGTTATAAACTAAAAGGTGGGGACGGTAGGATTTGAACCTACGACCTACGGCTTATCTAGCATAGAAAATTGCAGTTTAAGACTTTGTCAAGCCTCGATTTGTTCGTCGCTCTGCCCTCTGAGCTACGTCCCCGTATATTGTTAAATTTATTATAGCATATAAAAGAAAAGAAGTCAACTCTATATTTGTAAATTTTATTCAGCGTTTTTCGTATTTACCTTGTAATTTTATCGCGAAATGTAAACAAAAAAAACAAAATGTTATTGACAATCCAAGCAAATGTGCGGTAAAATTATAATGATATAGTTTTTCACAAAATCAAACGAACCGCAATCACAATTTCGAGGCACTTTATGAAAAAATTAACGCTGATTTTGGCAAGCACCCTGCTTTTAAGCGGTTTTACTGCTTGTAAAAAAGACGACCCCACCATCACCCAAACACGTAGCGGTTGGAAAATCGACGCGCCCGCATATATGGACGGAAAGCTCTCGTTCGACGTCTACAAAACGAATTTGGGCTTTGATTTAGACCCCGACAAGCAAACGGATAAAATGCAGATTATTTCTAACACCTCGCGCGAAGGCTTTGAAAGCTATCTTACCAAAGTCAAAAAGAACGACTATACGGAAATCGTCCGCACGGAAGTAAACGGCAATCTTTTCGTGGAATACGAAAAAGACGGCAAACTTCTTTACACTTATTATACGGCTTACGCCAACGAGGCGCGCGTCGTAACCGACTCGGCAAGCGTTGTCGAAACGGACGCCGAATACGATTACACGCCTAAGGCAAACGAGTCTACTACTATCTATCAATGGAGTATGATGAACGATCCGCTTGCGTTCAACGGCACAAATTCTATCTACCCAAACAACGGTATGTTTTATATTATTCATCAAGCGAATAATAAAATCATCCTCGTAGACGGCGGAGGCGGAAAACAAGCCACCGAAACGGCGGTAAACGCGTTCCTTGATTTTTTATATGAAATCACGGAAAAAGACAGAACGGAAAAAATCGAAGTCTCCGCGTTTATCCTCACGCACGCACACGGCGACCATAGAGTATTCGTGCAACGGCTTTTGGAAAAACATTCGGATAAAATTTATATTGAACGGGCGTTTTACAACGTACCTTTCCACGACTCGACAAGCAGTAAAAAAAGTTATATCCATTTTGCCGAAATGTTGAAAACGCATAATCCGAATATTATCTATTTGAAACCGCACACGGGACAAAGCATACGCCTTGGCGAACTGACTTTGGATATAATGCTCACGCACGAAGATTTGGTCATTCCTGAAAGTGCAACTTCGCGTTGCGGTGATTTCAACAACACGACAACGGTCATCAAATTCAGTGCGTTTGGAAAAAGTTATTTACAGCTTGGCGATTACAGCGGTTCGCACAGCGACGGTATTGAAAGCATCTTTTTAGGTCTTTACAAAAACGGCACCGCCTACCCCGCCTTAAAAAGCGATATCGTACAGGTAGCCCACCACGCGTTAGAGGGCAACCAAGCAAACGTATATAAAGCAATCGGGGCGAGATACGCGTTTATCCCGCAAACGGACACCGATTTCGACGCCGAAGGCGTGGTGATGATGAAAAGCACCTTCCAAGCCACAGTCGAACAACTTTACGAATCGAACGCCAACGCGGAAATTTACCTGCAAAGCCGTTACACGCACGCGCTTACCATTGCCCAAGACGGCACGATAACGCATAGTCAAGAGCCAATTCGAGGCGCAAACGCCGATTACGCGGACTTACTTGCAACCGCTCCGCCTTATCAGAAATAATTAAATTATCCCGCTCCCCCTTTTAGAAAATTTTAAATTTCTAAAAGGGGATTTTATTTGACAAACCCGCGCCACAACCCGCAAACGCAATCCTGCAAAAAAATCGGACAAAACGCAATATTAACTTAAAAAAGCACTATTGCATTTTTCCTTTTTATTATGGTATAATTTTTTAGATAAAGCAATTTATGAGGTTGTATATGAAAAAATTAACGCTGATTTTAGCAAGCGCCCTGCTTTTAAGCAGTTTCACCGCCTGCAACAATCAAGACGCCCCACCCAGCGCACCCAATCCTTTCCAAACGCGTAGCGGTTGGAAAATCGACGCGCCCGCGTATATGGACGGCAAACTCTCGTTCGATACCTACAAGCAAAATTTAGGCTTTGATTTAGACCCCGAAAAACAAACGGACGAAATGCAACTCGCCTACAACACCTCGCGCGCGGGTTTTGAAACTTATCTTGATAAAGTAAACCGGAACGACTATACGGAAATCGCCCGCACGGAAGTAAACGGCAATCTTTTCGTGGAATACGAAAAAGACGGTAAACTTCTTTACACTTATTATACGGCACACGCAAAAGAGGCGCGTATCATAACCGACTCGGCAAGCGTTGTCGAAACGGACGCCGAATACAGCTACACGCCAAAAGCAAACGAGTCCACCACTATTTATCAATGGTCGCTTATGTGCGACCCGTTTGCCCTGAACGGTTCTGGCTACCCCAACAACGGTATGTTTTATATTATTCATCAAGCGAATAATAAAATCATCCTCGTAGACGGCGGGGGCGGAAGACAAGCCACCAACACGGCGGTAAGCGCGTGTCTTGATTTTTTATATGAAATCACGGGAAAAGACAGAACGGAAAAAATCGAAGTCTCCGCGTTTATCCTCACGCACGCGCACGGCGACCATAAAGCTTTTGTGGAAAAACTCTTAACAAATCACGCGGAAAATATTTGTATCGAGCGGGCAATTTACAACGTACCTTATGGTGAAGGCGGAAGTTTTATCGCCTTTGCAAAGCTGTTGAAAGAGAAAAACCCTGATATTTTATACATAAAACCGCACACAGGACAAAGCATACGCCTTGGCGAATTAACCTTGGACGTCATGCTTACGCACGAGGATTTGGTTTCCGCGAACAGCGGAATGTCGCGTTGCGGGGCAGATTTCAACAACACGACTACGGTAATCAAATTCAGCGCGTTTGGAAAATCGTATTTACAGCTTGGCGATTACAGCGGTTCACCAGGCGACGGGCTTGAAGCGCTCTTTTTAAGTCTTTACAAAAACGGCACCGCCTACCCCGCCTTAAAAAGCGATATCGTGCAGGTAGCCCACCACGCGATTGAGGGCGACCAAGCAAACTTGTACAACGCAATCGGCGCGAGATACGCGTTTATCCCGCAAACGGACACCGATTTTGACGCCGAGGGCGTAACGATGATGGACAACGATTTTCAAACCACAACCGAACAAATATATACCGCAAACGCCAACGCAGAAATTTACCTGCAAAGCCGTTACACGCACGCGCTTACCATTGCCCAAGACGGCACGATAACGCATAGTCAAGAGCCAATTCGAGGCGCAAACGCCGATTACGCGGACTTACTTGCAACCGTTCCGCCTTATCAGAAAT
>JAZSPG010000107.1:0-2362 GCA_045537295.1 Candidatus Scatosoma sp.
CTTTCCAGCGGTAAGAAAGCGATCGGCGCGGGCGCAGGTAACCCTCCCGTTATCGTAGACGATACGGCGGATATTAAGAAAGCAGGTAAGGACATCATCGACGGTTGTTCGTTCGACAACAACTTGCCTTGTATTGCGGAAAAGGAAGTGTTCGCGTTTGCGAATATCGCAGACGAACTCATTTCTGAAATGCAGAAAAACGGCGCGTATAAAATCACGACGGAACAGGCGAACAAGCTTGCAAACATCGTACTTGTGGAAACGAAAAATCCCAAGACGGGTATCGTGAAAAAGACGGTTAGCCGTGATTGCGTCGGTCGCGACGCGTCGGTACTTTTGGCAAAAATCGGTATTGAGGTAGAGGATAGCGACGTTCGCTGTATTATTTGCGAAACGGAATTCGACCACCCGTTCGTGCAACACGAATTGATGATGCCGATACTGCCTATCGTGCGCGTAAGCGATATTGACCAAGCGATTGATTTGGCGGTAAAAGCGGAACACGGTTGCAGACATACGGCGCATATGCACTCGAAGAATATCGATAATTTGACGAGATTTGCGCGCGCGGTGGAAACGACGATTTTCGTGAAGAACGCGCCCTCGTATGCGGGTATCGGGTTCGGTGGCGAAGGCCATACCACCTTTACGATTGCTGGTCCTACGGGCGAAGGCTTGACGAGCGCGAGAAGTTTCACGCGGTATAGAAGATGCGTGCTTTCTGACGCGTTTAGAATTATTTAACAGGTAAAAAAATAAAAAGGAGATAAAAAGGTTATGGATATTACGTCTTCTCAGGTAGAGAATATCGTTCGTAAAATTCTTGGCGAAATGGGCGGTAGCTCGAAAAGCTGTTGCTCGTCTGAAATTCCCAAGACGGCGAAAGTAGCGATGTTGACGGGTACGAAAAAAATCGAAGTAAAGGAATATCCTATTCCCGCGTTACAGGACGACGATATTTTGGTGAAAGTCGAAGGCTGTGGCGTTTGCGGAACGGACGTTCACGAATGGAAGGGCGACCCCTTTGGGATTATCCCTGTAACGCTCGGTCACGAGGGTACGGGCGAAATTATCGCGCTTGGTAAAAACATTAAGACGGATACGTCGGGCAAGCCGATTAAAGTCGGCGACAAGGTGGTAACGAGCGTTATCAGTTGCGGGGAATGTCATTTCTGTCGCAACCACCCCGCAAACACCAACCTTTGCGATAAGCAAGGCGTGTTCGGGTTGATTCCGCACAGCGACGCGCAACCGCTTACGGGCTGGTTTGCGTCCCACTTGCTTATTCGCGGGAAAGGCGCGACTTATTTCGTAGTAAACGATTTGGATTTGCAAGAAAGAATGTTGTTAGAGCTTGCTTGCGTGTGCGTTCACGCGTTAAAGCGTGCGAACACGACGGGGCTTATCAACTTCAATTCGAAAGTTTTGGTGCAAGGTCTTGGCCCTGTGGGCTTGGTAATGATTAGCGTTTTGCGCGCGGCGGGTATTAACCACGTAATCGCAATCGACGGAACGCCTATGCGTTTGGAAATGGCGAAAAAACTCGGTGCGAAAACGGTTATCAACTTCCGTGAGGCGACGAGCTTAGAAGAAAGAGTGAAAATCGTGAAACAAGCGGCGAACGGCGTGGGCGCGGACTTCGCGTTCCAATGCACCGGCGCACCTGCGGCGGCGAAGGATATTTACGAATATATCCGTCGTGGCGGTGGGCTTTGCGAAATGGGTTTCTTCGTCAACAACGGCGAATACAGTGTGAACCCGCACTTCGCAATGTGCAACAAGGAAATCAATATCGTCGGTTCTTGGGATTACAGCGCGGACGATTATCCTACGACGATGGCGTTCTTGCGTCAGGCAAGGGAAATGAACATTCCTATTAAAGAGTTGATTACGCATACCTTCCCGTTGGATAAGCTCAACGAGGCGATGGAAGTGAACGTAGCACAAAAAGGTATTAAGATTTGCTACGTAAACGAGTAAAATATTGCGTTTGAAGAAACGGTAAGCAAAGAAAAAGGAGAACGTAAATGGCTCTCGGAATGATTGAAGTGTTCGGATTTGCGACGGCAATCGTCGTGGCCGATAGAATGGCGAAGTCCGCCGACGTAAAGGTGGTTGCCATTGATAAAAACAAACCTGCGGCTGGGGATTCCGCGCGCGTACCGCTCGTAATGGCGATAAAGGTCGAGGGCGACGTAGGCGCAGTAGAAGCTGCGGTGCAGGCAGGTAAAGAAGAAGCCGAAAAGCGTGAACTTTACATCACGCATAAGGTAATAGCCCGTCAGAGCGAGGATATCGAATGGTTTGCCCATTTAAGCGCGCTCGGCAAAGATAAATTAAGATAAAAAAATAAAAAATAAAA
>JAZSPG010000060.1:0-5229 GCA_045537295.1 Candidatus Scatosoma sp.
GTTACCGCAAAGAAATGACGGGCAGTTGCGACGACCAAGTGTTAAGAGAACTCAACGACAGACTTAACTATCTTCGCAATTAAGTCGGATCGTAGCCATGTCGTTCTGTGAGCCAAGGAGTTGGTGCCCATTGTTGTCTTCCTAAGACCGCTTGGCCTCCGACTTGTTACCGCAAAGAAATGACGGGCAGTTGCGACGACCAAGTGTTAAGAGAACTCAACGACAGACTTAACTATCTTCGCAATTTAGAAAAACGCAAAGAGGAAGTCACGAACGCGATTACCGAACAGGGTAAAATGACGGACGATATTGCGCTCGCGCTTTTAGGGGCGGTTACACTTACGGAAGTCGAGGATATTTACCGTCCTTATAAACAAAAAAGAAAAACGCGCGCGTCCGTAGCGATTGCCAAGGGTTTACAACCGCTTGCCGAACTTATCTTAAAACAGGATAGCGCGCTTGCGGTGGAAAAAACGGCGCAAGGCTATTTATCCGAGGAAGTTGCAAGCGTAAAGGACGCAGTCGACGGGGCGCGGGATATTATCGCCGAAATAATTTCCGACGACGCGACGACGCGTAAAAAATTACGTAATTTCTTTTTCCGTCACGGCGAAATTGTTTCTTTTTATGCTAAGGGCAAAGAGGCGGAGGACGAAACCAAGGTATACGGTATTTATGCGGATTATCAAGAACCTATCGCTACGATTAAAGGTCACCGCGTTTTAGCGTTAAACCGTGGCGAAAAAGAAGGTTTTTTGAAAGTATCCATACAAGTAGACGAGGAATTTGCCAAAAAAATCACGGGTGCGAATTTCTTAAAGAACGGCGGGGCAAGCACGAAAATCGTGCAAGAGGCGGTAAGCGATAGCTACGAACGCTTAATCGCGCCGTCGGTAGAACGCGAGGTGAGAGCGGAACTTTTCGAGGTGGCTAGCGAACAGGCGATAAAAACTTTTGAATTGAATTTGAAACCGCTTTTAATGCAACCGCCCGTAAAGGATAAAGTGACGATGGGCTGGGACCCTGCCTATCGAACGGGCTGTAAAATTTGCGTGGTAGACGGTACGGGCAAGGTTTTGGATAAAACGGTGGTATTCCCTACGCCCCCGCAAAATAAAACGGCGGAGGCGAAAAGCGTCTTAAAGTCGCTGATAAATAAGTACGGCGTAGAGGTAATTTCTTGCGGGAACGGAACGGCGAGTAAGGAAAGCGAAATTTTTATCGTCGAACTCATTAAAGAAATAAAGGCGGAAACGGGCAGGGAAGTGAGCTACGCAATCGTTAGCGAGGCGGGCGCGAGCGTGTACTCGGCGAGTGCGCTTGGCAAGGAAGAATTTCCCGATTACGACGTTACGGCGCGTAGCGCGGTATCGATTGCCCGTCGTTTGCAAGACCCGCTTGCCGAGCTTATTAAAATAGACCCTAAATCCATAGGCGTAGGGCAGTATCAGCACGATATGAACGAGAAACGCTTGGACGGCGCGCTGACGGGCGTTTTGGAAGATTGCGTAAACAGCGTCGGCGTCGATTTGAATACGGCGAGCGTTTCGCTATTAAAATATATCGCGGGCTTAAACGCAAGCGTTGCGAAAAATATCGTAGCCTACCGCGAGGAACACGGTAAATTCAAATCGCGTAAACAGCTTTTGAAAGTGGCTAAGCTCGGGGAAAAAGCGTATACGCAATGCGCGGGTTTTTTGCGGATTGACGACGGCGAAAACGTGTTCGATAACACGGCGGTACACCCCGAATCGTACGCAAAAGCCGAAAAATTACTTTCGTTGTTTTCGTATACGAAAGAGGACGTCCGCGCGCGGAAAATCGACGGTTTGAAAGATAAAATCAAGGCTTACGGCGAGGAAAAGACGGCGAGGGAAACAGAGCTGGATAAAGCGACGCTTGCCGATATCGTCACCGAACTTATGAAACCCGGTCGCGATATTCGAGATAACTTGCCCGCGCCTATTTTACGCAAAGATTTGCTCGGCATTTCCGACTTAAAAGCGGGTATGGAGCTTACGGGTACGGTTAGAAATGTAGTAGATTTCGGTGCGTTTATCGATATCGGCGTACATCAAGACGGTCTGGTGCATATATCCGAGATTACCGAGAAATATATCCGTCATCCGTCCGAGGCGTTAAAGGTAGGGCAAGTCGTGCAAGTGCGCGTAAAAGAGGTGGATTTGAAGAAGAACCGTATCGCGCTGACGATGAAAAAGAAGAATTGAGAAATATTTACAAAAATTACTTGACTTTTATAGCGGTTTGTATTAAAATTATATATAGATTTTTTAATTTTCAAATTACGGAGGATATTTATTATGTTTGAGAAAATTCAAGGTATGCTTGCGGAATCGCTCAACCTTCCCCTTGAAAAGATTACGCCCGATTCGAAAATTGTAGAGGATTTAGGTGCGGATTCTTTGGATGCCGTAGAGCTTATCAGCCGTCTTGAAGACGAATATAACGTTACCGTCGAGGACGAAGACGTTGAAAATATGGTCACCGTCGGCGATTTGGTAAATATGGTTGAAAAATTAGTAAAATAAAAAGCAAAACCCAAGGAAAAGTCCTTAGTTAAGGGCTTTTTCTTTTTTTGTTAAGATAAAACGATTGCTTTAATAATTAGAATATGGTATAATTTTCAAGATAGAAAAAATTTGAGGTGTTTTTATGTTACAGGTTACGGGCGTATCTTTACAGTACGGCAGTAAAAAATTATTCGAAGATGTTAATTTGAAATTTACAAAAGGAAACTGTTACGGTATTATCGGCGCAAACGGCGCGGGTAAATCTACCTTTTTGAAAGTCCTTTCGGGCGAAATCGAACCGCAAAAAGGTTTTGTTTCAATGGATAAAAACGAGCGTATGTCCGTTTTACAGCAAAACCAAAATATGTACGACAACGAAACGGTGCTTAGAACGGTTATGCTCGGTTATAAACGCTTGATAGAGGTAATGGACGAAAAAGACGCGCTGTACGCAAACCCCGATTTTTCGGAAGAGGACGGTATTCGTGCCGCCGAACTTGAAAGCGAGTTCGCGGAAATGAATGGTTACGACGCGGAATATCAGGCAAGCCAGCTTTTGAACGCGCTCGATATCGACGAAAGCTTGCACTACTCGCTTATGAGTGAGCTGGACGCAAAACAAAAGGTAAAAGTATTGCTTGCGCAGGCACTTTTCGGCGACCCCGACGTTTTACTCTTGGACGAGCCTACCAACAACCTTGACATTAAAACGGCGCGTTGGCTTGAAAATTATCTGATGGACTTTGAAAATACGATTATTATCGTATCGCACAACAGACACTTCCTCAATAAAGTCTGCACCAACATTTGCGACGTGGATTTCGGCAAAATTAATATGTATGTTGGCAACTACGATTTTTGGTATCAAACCAGCCAACTGCTCGCCCGTCAGCAAAAAGAACAAAACAAAAAAGCAGAACAGCGTGCTAAGGAATTGCAAGAATTTATCGCTCGTTTCGCCGCAAACGCGTCCAAATCCCGTCAGGCTACCTCGCGTAAAAAGGAACTTGAAAAACTCACGATTAACGATTTCAAACCCTCACTTAGAAAATATCCTTATATCGACTTTAAGTTCGAAAAGGAAATCGGTAACGATATTTTAATCGTTGAGGATTTGACGAAAGAAGGGTATTTCAAAAATCTTTCCTTTACCGTGCAAAGAAACGAAAAAATCGGTATTGTAGCCGACAAGAGTACGACGCTTACAATGCTTTACGATATTCTTACGGGTAAAGAACAACCCGATAGCGGTACGGTGAAGTGGGGAAAAACCATTTCCGTTTCCTATTTCCCGCAAAACAATAACGAATATTTCCAAAACTGCGACTTAAACCTCGTCGAATGGCTTTCGCAATATTCTTCCGACCATTACGAAGAATATCTGCGCGGTTGGCTGGGTAGAATGTTATTCTCAGGCGAAGAGGCGCTTAAAAAAGCAAAAGTCCTTTCGGGCGGTGAAAAAGTTCGCTGTATGCTCGCGAAAATGATGCTCGAAGGCAGTAATTTCCTCATCTTCGACGAACCCACCAACCATCTCGATTTGGAATCGATTACCGCTCTGAACAATGGTTTAAGCAACTTCCGCGGTTGCATGCTCTTAACCTCGCACGACCAAGAACTTATGAATACCGTCGCAAACCGCATTATCGAAATTAAAGATACCAAGGTTTACGACAGGCAAGTAACTTACGACGAATATATTGATGAAACTACCTAATTTTTAGGTAGTTTCTACTTTTTCGACAAAAATCCACATATATTGCACAATATTGCCAAGACATAAAAATAATATATTAAATATTGATTAAAATTGCTTTACAACTTGCGAAATTTGTTGTATAATGAGTGTATAAAATCGTTTTATAAACAAAATATAACAAAAAAAGGGAGTTTTTAGTATGGCAAAAAATTCAATTGTAATCTTAGAATCGAATACGGCGGTATTAGAGCAGTTGAGAAACGCGATAATAGAAAGCGAAGATTTTTCTATTATTTATGCGGGTGAAGACGGAGATGAGGGTATTAAGGTTTTATTAAACGAAAAACCCGACGTCGTGGTCGTGAGTATGTTTCTAAAAGGGATGGACGGGTGCGGGGTTATTCGTAAAGCCAAGCAAACTTGGTCGGATGTGAAGATTATCGCCACGGGTATTGCGAACGATAACTTAATTGAAAAGGCGATTTGCGACGGCGCGTCTTATTATTTGATAAAACCGTTTTCCGTGCAGTCCGCGTTAGAGCGTATTCGCGAGCTTTTGAAAGACAAGCCCGCGGTGGTGAAAGAATCGGCGCTGAGTAGGCGTAAGCCCGTCACGACGGACGAGAAAATCAGCGAAATTTTTATTTCTATCGGTATACCGCCACATATAAAAGGTTACGGGTATTTGCGCGAGGGGATAAAGATGACGATAGAACGCCCGTTCGTTATCAACAGCGTAACCAAGGAATTGTATCCTTCGATAGCGAAGAAGTTCAACACTTCACCGAGTAAAGTCGAAAGGGCAATCCGCCACGCGATTGAGGTAGCGTGGAACAGAGGGCGGATAGACGCAATTAACGCAATCTTTGGCGCGAGGATATATCTCGGTACGGAAAAACCGACGAACTCGGAATTTATCGCGCTGGTTGCAGATAAACTCATTTTAGAAAATATGGTGTAAAAAAAGAAGCGGTTACCCGTTGAGGAAGTCGGAGGCCA
>JAZSPG010000039.1:0-52165 GCA_045537295.1 Candidatus Scatosoma sp.
TAATGCGGTTTCATAGAATCTTTGACAATAATAATTTTCTTGAACGCGTCATTGATATGCAGTAATGATTTTTGTTCTTGCGCAATCTTTTCTTCTGAATCTAATGCGTACGAAACTTGGATATAATATCTTTTATCCGACTGATTGCAAACAAAATCCACTTCCGTTTTCTTCAAAACGCTTTTCCCTTTACCGTTTTGCTCGTATAACTCAACAACCCCCACGTCTACGTTATAGCCACGCATTATAAGTTCGCTGTAGACGATATTTTCCATAAGTCGCGGAAGTTCCAATTCTCGGAAATTCAGCCTCGCATTTCTTAAACCCATATCCGAAAAATAGTATTTAAGGGGCGAGTTAATATATCCCTTGCCGTTAATATCATAGCGCTTCGGCGTTGAAATTAAAAAGGAATCCGCAAAATACTCGATATATTTTCTTATCGTATCCGGATGAATTTTTACGTGTTTGACGGAATCGAACGTATTCGCCAGCTTGGTTGGATTGGTTAACGAGCCGATAGAAGAAGCTAAAAAATCGAGAAGTTCGCCTAACTCGTTGGTGTTCACCACCTTATTTCTTTCAATAATATCCTTCAAATACGTTTCTTCAAATATGCTGTTGAGATATTTCACCTTATCGGCATCTGACGAAAATTGATATACCTGAGGAAGCCCTCCGTACACGGCATACTCGTTATACGCCTCTTCCTTAGATTTGCCGAACGCCTCAAAATATTCTTTGAACGACAACGGATTCACGTGAATTTGCCAACCACGCCCTCTAAATTCGGTAATGACGTCCTTAGACAAGAATTTTGCATTACTTCCCGTTACGTAAACGTCCAAATTACTTTTCCTAAGATACCCGTTTAAAACCGTTTCAAAAGACTCCAACAACTGAATTTCATCAAGAAGAATATAATACGTTTTATTGTCAATAATTTTGCTCTTAATATAATTGTTAAATTTAACGGGGTCAACTTTGCGCTTTTTAAGATTCAACTCCAACAAATCTTCTCCGATTAAATCCAAATAATCCTGAGAATCGAAAGCAAATTTAATAATATGCGCGGAATCAACGCCCGTATCAGTTAAATGCTTATTAAACAACTCAAAAAGCAAAAATGATTTACCGGAACGTCTAAGTCCCGTAATCACTTTAATCATACCATTGTGTTTCGCATTGATTAATTGCTGTAAATAATAATCTCTATTGATAATCATTTTTTACGCCTCGCAAGTTATTTTGTGGGTTAACCCACCATTCCACCAATAATATTTTACCACAAAAAAACAAAACAAGCAAGCATTTGAACGTTGTTTATAAGTTATTTTTTGGGCAAACCCAGAAAAATGCTAATAGATTTGGCAGTGCAATCGTTTTATGGATAAAAAAAACACTCTTTTGCGCCAAAATTTTAGAAAAGTGGCTAAAAAGAGTGAATTTTATCGTGGGGAAATCGGGGGAAAGTGTGATTTTTGAACAAATCGGGGTTGCACGTGGATTGTATGTTTTGGGGCTTTTTAATAGGTTTTTCGTACAAAATCGCCCCATTTTTGCACTTTTTACCGCCTTGTGAATTTGCTTGATTTTTGCCAAACTTGCCTTAAAATCCCTCGGTAGAGATACCGTGCCGGTTCAAGTCCGGCCACGAGCACCAATTTTAGGGGTAAAATCTTCGGGTTTTACCCCTAAAATACTTCATTGGGAAGTTTTGGGAAGTGAAATCTCACACTTTTTAGCCATTTTCGGCAATTTTTAAGCTGTTTTTCGAGAAAAAACGGCTTTTTTGTTACAAATTAACATTTTTGTTCATACTCATAGTCGATTTTGAGAATTTCCGATAATAAGTATTCTTCCGAATACGTCGTATATCCTCTATCTACTTTACTTGTACGAACGTCTTGGTCGTGTTCGTGCCCTACCCATAACATCACGACTTCGGGATTTACACCACACTCTTTCGCACGCGTAATAAACGTGTATCGAAGCTCGTGCGTGTGCCTATCCGGAAAGATTCTTTTTATCGTATCTCGCGCGCAGTCTTTGCTAATTTTCTTCACTTTTTCAAAATCAATCATCGGTAAAATCTTTTTGAGCATAGGCGAAACGGGTATTCTACGGACCACTTCTTTTCTTCCTTTTCTCGTCTTTTCCGAAATACAAGTGATATGTATTCAACTGCAAACAGGCGTCGTTATGAACAATCTTTCCGTTTATGCAATCAGTCCTTCGAAAGACGAGCTTTTTAATTACTTGTTGGCGTATGATAATAAGCATAATACGACGATGCGTCTCGCTTCCATAAGGACGGTTGCTCTGCTCTCCGTTTCTTCCAACATTCCCGATGAAAACAGGCTTTTATTTGAACGGCAAATTGCTTGCGCTACGCAATACCCTATGTATAATACGGATAACGAACTTATTAAAGTACAACTCACGGAAAAGGGTAAGAAATTGTTTGAAAAAATATATCTCTACCGTCCGACCCCCGTTAGCATTGACGGCGATATTTACACCTTTAACTGCTCAGCGAATCAGCTTTTATATTATTTTGAGCGGTTTGGGGAAAGTGCCTTGATTTTATCCCCGAAAAAATTAGGAATTTTTATGCGGAATTATTACTATTTCGCTTTGAAAAAATATAAAACGCTTTATAAAGGCAATAATTAAAAATCACGTTTTTTGCGCAAACCGTAAAAAACCGTCGGCGAAATACCGACGGTTTTTATTTTTCATCCCTTTATTGAAAATTTTGACAACGCTACAAACTTATTTCCGCTTTATACTCTTTATCAATTAAAATATAATTAACCTTATGCCTTTTCAATTTCGCCCGTTTCGTCGTTGTATTTTTCTAAATTTTGCCCGTCCGCCCAAAGCCGTTCGAGATGATAGAAAAGCCGAGTTTCATCGTTAAAAATATGCACGATAACGTCACCGTAATCAATTACCGCCCAACGCCCGTCGCGCACGCCCTCTGTTCTCGTCGGTACAAGCCCCAACTCGCGTTCGACAAGCTCCTCCACTCTCTCGCCCATCGCGCGAATTTGCGGTGCATTGCTACCGCTCGCCAACACAAAATAATCGCACAAATCCGTTTTTTCGCGCACGTATAAGCATACGATATCTTTACCGCGCTTATCCGCCAACGCTTTACAAACCTCCAAAACCAACGCTTTGCTCGTCACTTGATTTTCCATTTTTTATATTCTCCTTTGATTTTTTTCGTAATATTCCAGCGCCCGCAAGGTAAGCGGATAAATTTCCGCACCTTTTTTTTGCAGGTACGCCACCGTTTCTTTTAACGCCTTTCTAAGACAACCGTCCAAATCGCTACCCTCCCAAAAGAGTTTCCGCAACTGCTCTACGCCCGCATAACAGCGTTCCTCCTCCACCATATCGGCAAGAAATATCAGTTTTTCCAGCTCCGACATATCCTCCCGACCGCTCGTGTGATAGCGTATCGCGTCTAACACCTCCCCGTCCGTGACGCCAAAAACCTTTTCGGCGACGAACGCGCCCGCGAACTGATGTGCCACGCTTAAAGGTACTTCCCCAAACTGCTCAGGCAATACAAACCCGTTCAAAAGCGGACTGTCCTCGCTCAAATTTTTCGCGCAATCGTGGAATAACCCCGCGCAAATCGCTTTTTTTTCTTCCATACCCAGCGCCACGGCACGTTTTGCGGACACTATCGCCACGCGCAAACTATGCTTTTTTCGTTCCTCTTTTTCCAAAGCGAGCGCTCTATCGGCGTTAGGTATATAATACACACCCGATTTCGTAATATATTCCGCCGTTTTTTCAGGCATAAACGACGTTAAAGGCATACCTGCCCCCGCCAAAACACGAATTTGCGTAGACGAAACGGCTTGCCCGTTATAGTCAATCGTTAAAAATTTTTTACCGAATTTTTGCAAAAACCAAGCGTTTTCGCGTTCCGACCAGTCCTCTTTTTCCTCGCGCGCACACACGGCAAGCGTGACGGTATTGAGTATATCCTCGGGATTTTTCCAAGTCGGGAAATTGCGAAGCATATCCGTACCCATTAAAAAGAACAGCTCGGCGTTAGGATACGCGTTCTTAAAATACCGACAGGTCAAATAACTGTAACTCGTACCCTTTTGTGCGATTTCGTAATCGCTTACCTCTACTTGCTTTATGCTCTCGAACGCCGTTTTGCAAGCAGTGAGACGCACCTCGTCGGGCGCGAGGCGTTTCCCGCGTTTATGCGGGGGCGCGTACGCGGGTATTACGAACAGTTTATCTAAACGCAAGCTCTTCACCGCGTTTTGCGCTAATGCGATATGCTCGTTATGCACGGGGTCGAACGAACCGCCGAACAGACCTATCCGCATACTCTTTCCTCCTTTTTCGACAAAGTATCGCCGTTTCTTACTAACATTATACAATATATTTTTGCTTTTTACAAGTGTAAAATAAAAAAAATCCGTCAAAAATCAAAATATGAAAAAATCAGCTTTTATTTCGGATATTTTATTTTCTTTTTTTCTTTCGGCGGTGTTTACCTTATGTCTATTCCGCTACCTGCGTCTTTCTATGCCCGTCGCGCTGTTGCTTTGCTTTCTTTGCGGACTGCTATCGGCAATGGGTATCGGCGCGCTGTTGCAAGCCAAACGCAAAACCTTATTTATAAAACAATCGGAAGAATCGCAAAAAGAACGCTTATTAACCCACCTCGCGCTCCTTTCCGACGAACAAAAAACAAATTACTTCAAGCAAATTTTTTCCCGCGAAGGCGAAGTCAAACGCTTTTCGCGCCTACGCCTTGCCACCGACAACGCGTTCTATTTCCTGTTTTTCCGCTTTTCCCCCGTCACCGCCGACGAAGTGGCAAGCGTGTCAAGACTTAAAACCGCCAAGGAAAAAGTGTTGCTTTGCAACCGTATCGACGAAGGCGCAAAACTTCTTTGTTCCAAATTAAACATTCGCTTGCAAACGGGCGAAAGCGTGTATAAAACGGTAAAAGAGGCGGGCGCTCTGCCCCAAACCTATTTAGGCGAAGAAAAAAAGCAAAACAAACGCAGACGGCGTTTACGATTGTGCCTCGCCAAAAGCAACGCCCGCAGGTTTTTGGTGGGCGGAACGCTGATTTTGCTCACTTCCCTATTCACGCCCTTTCCTTATTACTATTTTATCACGGGCGGAGCTTTACTCGTTATCGCCCTGCTCGTCCGCATTTTCGGCTACTCGTAACGCCAAAAACGCTTTTCCCAAACATTCCGCCGTATCCGTGGCTAGCAAAGAATATTCCCCGTAGTCCTTTTCCGCAATTTCCGCGGAATACCCCGCCAAATACGCGCCCGCTTTCGCGCCGTCAAACACCGATAAACCCTGCGCGCAAAGCCCTGCAATCAGTCCCGAAAGCAAATCCCCGCTACCGCCCTTGGCTTGCCCCGCCGTCCCGCGTTCGTTTATTACCGTCCTTTTTCCGTCGGTAATTACCGTGCGCGCGCCCTTTAACAACACGGTGATTTGCCATTTTTGCGCAAAGTCTTGCGCGTGCTTTACGGGGTCTTGTAAAATTTCCGCCACCGTCAATTTAGTCAATCTCGAAAATTCTTTGATATGCGGGGTTATTACCACCTCGCCTTTTTTTTGCAAAAAAATTCCGTCTAAATTATCCGCTTTGTATTTTGCGAGCGAATTTAACGCGTCCGCGTCCAAAACCAGCCTGCCCGCAAAATTTTCAAGCAACGCCACCGCTAATTTCGCCAGCCGTTTGCTTTGCCCCATGCCCATACCAACCGCCAAGCTATCCAACGCGTACAGCTTGGTTTTTTTGCTAAATTTTAACCGTGAAATAATCGCCTCGGGCAATCTCAACGCATACTTGGTATGCTCTTTTATCGGTGTGAACAAATAAGTATACCCCGCGCCCGAGCGCAAGCACGCCAGCGTGGAAAGCACGGGTGCGCCTAAAAACTGCGCGCTTCCCGCAACAATTCCCGCTCTGCCGTAGTCGCCTTTATGCGTATCGCGTTCGCGATTTGGCAGGCATTTCGCCACTTCCTTTTTTTCTAAAATTTGCATCGTATTCACCTATGTTTTAAGCTATATCCTAAGCGAAACTTCCGCCGACGGAAAGGTTTGCGTTTCGCCTGCAATTTCTGCAATCAGTTCGCCGATTTCGTTGACGCCCAAAACCACCGCAGATTTTTCGCCGTCGGGCGTGATAAGCTTTACCCGTTCGCCTATCCAACCCAAATACGTGGCGTATTTCCCCGCCAAGCTCTCACCGTAAAATTTTTCAAGCAAAACGCTTTCCACTTGTTCCAAATCTACCGTTTTTTTCAGCGTTTTTTTGAGCGTCGTCGCTATCGGTAAAAGTTCTTTTTCCAGCTCGTTGTTTATGTTCAAACCTATCCCCACGCACGAACAGCGCAACGCGTTGCCCGCAAAGGTGTTTTCCGTTAAAATCCCGCAAATTTTTTTACCGTTTACGAAGATATCGTTCGGCCATTTAATTTTCGCTTGGATAGAAAAACGGGCGAGCGTTTCGCAAACGGCAACCGCCGTGTGTTGCATAATTTGAAAGGCGTTTTTCGCGGGGAAATTCTCGTAAAAGCGCAGGGAAGTAGCGTACAGTCCGCCCGAGGACGAGGAAAAGCTCCGTCCTTTCGTACCCCTACCGCCCGTTTGGGTTTTCGCCGTTATCCATAAATTTTTTCCCTCGCCCCGTCGTTGCTTGGCGTAGTCGCTCGTGGACGGGATAGTATCAAAGCGTATGATTTCGTATGCGTTTTTTTCGTTCATCTCGTACCTGCCCACCTTATTCGTCGTCCAGCTCGCCAAAACGCCGTAAGGCATTTTTCGCAATTTCGTAGTCGAAACCCTTACTCATCAAATACCGAAACGCCTTAGAAAGCGTTTCCTTATCCGTTCCCTTACCGCGCATATATTTTTGCAAAATTTGAAAGCACGCGTTCTCTTGCGTTTCCGAGTCCAAACCTTCAAGCGCTAAATCTATTTCCCCGTCGGAAACGCCTTTGGCTTTGAGTTCCATACGGATAAGCCGTTCGCCCTTTCTTCCGCCCACCGCGCTTATATAGCTTTCCGCATACTCGGTATCGTTCAAAAAATTATACCCGCGCATTTTTTCCAAAACGAACTCTACCACGGCGGGCAAATACCCCTTTCCGCTTAAAAAATCCCGAATTTGCTTTTCCGTCTTTCGCGTAGCGGAAATATGCGTCAGCGCCTTGTCCAAGGCGACGCTTTTTTCGCTTTCTAATTGAATTTTCGACAAAAACGCAGGGTCGGCGGTCTGCCCTACTTTCAAACGGTTTTTTAGCACCGTTTCCAAGGTAAGACCGCAATAAAACCGCCCGTCGATAAAGATATTGCAACGGGTTTTGTCCTTGATTTGCGGGGTGATTGCCGTAATTTCGTACATTGTTTCGCCTCTGAAAATTCCGTTTACTTTATTGTAGCACGAACGGAAAAAAAAGTCAACGAAGAAAATTAGAGAATTTTCACTCAATCCGTTTACTTTCCAAGAAAAATATGCTACAATATTATTATGAGGATTTCTCTAAAAAATTTTACATATCGTAAGGAGTGATACTATGAATTTCCACACCGTTAATATCGAAGGTTTCGACGCACATTTACCTATACTTCCCCTACCCAGCGGGATTTCCATTGCATTTTTTAATTTACACGGCGACAGCGAGCTTACCGAACATTGTGCCAAAGCGCTCGCAAAAAAGCTTTCCGACTGCGAAGTACTTATCACCGCCGAATCCAAAGGTTTACAGCTTACGCACTGCGTTGCGCGGGAATTAGGGCAAAGATATTACGCCGTGGCGAGAAAGAGCAAAAAACTGTATATGCAGGACGGTATCGAATTGAAAATCCAGTCCTCTATCACCACGGGTAAAGAACAGACCTTTTACCTTTCCAAACACGACGCCGACCTCATCAAAGGCAAAAAAGTGGGTATCGTAGACGACGTGGTATCCACGGGCGCGTCCTTAATGGGTTTGGAACAGCTCGTCGAAAAAGCGGGCGGAATCGTGTATAAAAAGGCGTTCGTGCTTGCAGAGGAAGACGCGGGCGATAGAACGGACGTTATTTATTTGGCGAGAATCCCTATTTTTAAGTAATCCTCAAACCCAAAAAACACTTATTCGGGAGGTTGTTTATGAGTGAAAAAGAATTAGAAAAATTAGAAACGGAACAAACTGAACCTACGGTGATAATCAAGAAAAAAAGCGGATTTTTAGGCAAACTTATCGCCCTGTTGTTAGGCTTGATTTTAGGTTTTGTCGCGGGCGTCGGCGGTTTGGCGGGCGGTATTTATCTGCTCTTTTTCAAAACGAAAATCGAAAAAGCCTTTAACACGGTGAACGGGCTTGCGGGGCTGTCGATTGATTACACGCAGTATATCGACGGAAGCTACGGTGAAAAGACGGTACTTAACCTCGTAGGCGACGTCGTGGAAACGGTGAAGAAAATCAAATCCAACGAGGCGACGCTCAACGATTTCAATGCCATTTCCCCGATGGTGTCCACGCTCGTGAACGGTAAGGACGGCAACGCGCAATCGGGTCTCGTTTATAAATTAGCGCAAAAAGGTATTTACGTAGACGGCGACGAGCTGATGAACCGTATCATCACCAAACCAAACGGCGTCACCGAAAGCCAGCCCGATACTTATTTGACGGACTATATTTTACATTGCGTCAACCAAATGCCGTTGGTGGACTTTATCGACCTTTTGGGCGACGGTACGGTAGACCACGAAAACAAGATAATTATGTATCTTTTGTACGGTAAAGAGGATATGCACTATACTTCGGACGGCTTAACCGTTACGATGTTACAAAGACAGGTCGCAGTTGTGGGTACGAGCGTATACAACGAATACGGCGACGAACTTATCGCAAACGATTTGCAAAACAATGCGTTCGTACAGGACGGCGTAACCTACGCGTTAGATACCGAGGCGTTGGGTACGGTGGAAATAGCCGTGGGAGAAGAAACGCAGACGGCGACGCTGTACTACGTTTTCGAGGCGAACGGCGAAACGCCCGTGTACTTCAAGCCCACGCCCATTTCCTTATTGCAAACGGATTCCCCGCTACTTGCAAACATCAACAACCGCCTTACGCTTGCCGACGTTTTGGACGCGGAAACCTTGGAAGAGAACAAAATCTTAAAACACCTTTCTTCCTCCTCGATAGCGGGCTTGCCCAAAGCAGTGACGGCGCTTACCGTCGGCGAGGTATTCGAGGACGATATGCATATAACCTATACGGGCGAGAACGGGCAGTTGGACGGCAACGGTCAACCGCTTTATAAAGGCGATTTCTTGGACGCGAACGGCAACAAGACGACCAACCCCGACGAATACGTGCTTAAACCCACTTGGGCGTATATGCTCAAAGGCGAGGACGGAACTATCCACAAGGATTTGACCGTGGACCACGATATGAGCGTTTTGACGGAAAACTTAACGCGGAATATGCACAACGCCTCTATCGACGCGCTTATTGACGACGGTATTATCGAAGTACACGACGAGGATGATATTGGACATTTTAATAAAAATATCGAGATTTACAACACGCAAAACCCCGACGGGCATTACAAATACGAGGATAAAGACGGCAATAGAATTACGACGCTCGGCGGTTTGAACGTATCGCAAATGCTCAATCTTTTAGGCTCGTTGTTGGACGCGAACCCGTAAAAACGCGTTCATTCGTCAAAATTATCACAAAAAAGAGTAAAAAAGAACAAATATCAAGCAAAATTGATTGACTATTTTTGCTAAATAGTCTATAATACTTAGGCGACTTAAAAAAGTGGCAAAACCTTGCGCGTTAAAAAGCGCGCCGAATAAGACCAGGAGGTGAAAGCAATGGCTAAATACGAAATGCTCTATCTGCTCAACAATGACTTGACGGACGAAGCAAAGGACGCCGAAATTGCGAAATTCGAAGGTATCGTAACTTCGATGGGTGGTAAAGTAGAATCCACGGACAAGTGGGGCACGAAAAAGACCGCATACCCTATTCGCTTTAAGAACGAGGCGTACTACGTTTTGATGACGTTCGAAGCAAGCGCCGAAGTTGTAGGCGAACTCGACCGTATCGCAGGCATTAACGCAGACGTATACAGACGCATCATTACGAAACTTAACTGATTTGGTGGGAAATTATGAACAAAGTATTTTTAATCGGTAACTTAACGCGCGATCCCGAACTTCGCGAAACGCCCTCCGGCGTTCCTATGTGTCGCTTTGCCATCGCCGTACAACGTCCCTATTCGTCCCAAGAAGGCGAAAGACAGGTGGACTTCTTCGAATGTACGGCTTGGAGAGGACTTGGCGAAACGGTAGCCCGTTACACGAAAAAAGGCAAGAAAGTAGCGGTTTCGGGCAGTATCCAAATCCGAAACTACGAAGACAATCAGGGCGCAAAGCGTACGGCGGTAGACATTATCGCGCAAGACGTAGAATTTCTTTCGCCCAAGGATAACGGCGATTCGTTCGACGAACTCGACGAAGCGCCCCGTCAGTCCGCGCCCAAACGCAAACCCGTTTTGCAAGCGATGGACGACGATTCGGACATTCCCTTCTAAGATTAGGGAACAAAACATAGCATAAGGAGAAACAGCAATGGAAGAAAAAGCACCTGTAAAAAAGGTATTTAAGAAAGCGCCTCGTAAAAAGGTATGTGCGTTCTGCCAAGAAAAGCTCGACGTCATTGATTACAAGGACGTAAACCGTTTGAAGAAATTCATTTCGGAAGGCGGTAAGATTTTACCCCGCAGAATGAGCGGTACTTGCGCTTCGCACCAAAGAACGCTTGCGAAAGCTATCAAGCTTGCAAGAATCGCGGCTTTGCTCCCCTTCAAAGGCGAGTAATTCAAATTCAACGATTATTAAAAAGACTATCCGTTCGGATAGTCTTTTTTCTTATGTTCGTGTAGTTGAAATTATTTTATACGCCATGCATATTATCCAAAACGAACTGCGTGAACAGTTCCACGCCGATACCCAGCGCGCGTTCGTCGATATTAAAGGTGACCGTATGCACGTTACTGACAATCCCCTTTTCTTTATTGCCTACGCCCAAGCGGAAGATACACGCGGGTTTTTGTTGCGCGAAATACGCAAAATCTTCACCGCCCATTCCGCGCTGGCGGGGTAACACGTTTTCCTCGCCCAGCACTTTTATCGCGCTTTGGCGTACTTTTTCCGTTATGTTTTCGTCGTTTACAACTATCGGATAGTACGCGATTTCCTCATAACTCGCGCGCCCGCCCGCGCTTTCGGCGCAACTGCGGATAATTTGTTTTATTCTCGCTATCGTTTTTTGCGCGCGTTCCTCGGTGTGCGTACGCAGGGTACATAACAGTTCACATTCGTCCGCGATAATATTCTTCGCCGTTCCGCCGTTAAATTTTCCTACGCTGAAAATAACTTGTTCCTTGGCGGGAATTTCCTTAGATATCATAAATTGCAGTTGGGTATACGCCGAAACCGCCATCATAATCGCGTCCACGCCCTTGGCTTGCTCGGCAACGTGCGCCGATTTGCCGTAAAAGTGTAAACAAAAGCTCGTGGACACGGCGTTCTGTTCACCGCTACGCAAGCGAATTTTTCCCACTTCCGATTCCGCCCCGCAATGCAACGCGATAATGCAGTCGATATCCTCCATCACCCCGTCTTCCACCATATTTTTCGCTCCGCAGGAAATTTCCTCGTTGGCTTGGAACAAAATTTTAACGCGACAGGAAATTTTATCGCGCATTTCGTACAAACGTTTTACGGTTGCGAGCGCGATTGCCGTATGCGCGTCGTGTCCGCAGGCGTGCATTTGCCCGTCAATCGTCGATTTATAGTCCACCTCGTTCGCCTCTTGCATAGGCAGAGCGTCCATATCCGCACGAATACCTATCGTGAAATGCGATTTTTCGGGGTTTACCGTCGCCACGATAGAGCTTATTCCGTATTTCTCGGTATATTCCACTCCGATTTTATCTAATTCCGCCTTGACAAACGCAGTCGTTTTGGGTAAATCAAATTCTAATTCGGGGATTTTATGCAATTCTCGGCGCGCCCAAGTGACGTAATCCATTTTTAGTTCAGCTCCTTTTCCTGCCAAGTTTTCAAAGAGGTAAGATGTTCGTCGTAAGATACCTTAACAATACGAAAAACACCGTCCTCATAATGTATTTCCGTCACGGAATTATTTGATACGATAGGTACGGCAACGCCGTCCTGTCCAGCGCTTTGGTAGCAATACCGCAAAATCGCGCGAATCGTACCGCCGTGCGTCGTAATTAACACCGTTTTACCCTCGTTCCTTTCCGCGATTTCCAGCGTTGCCTGTACGGCGCGCGTTTGCAGTTCTTCCGCGCTCTCTCCGCCTAAACACCTACCGCCGTTTCGGTATATTTCCCACTCGGCAGGGTATTTTTCCTTCACTTCGGCTATGTACATATCCGTCCAGTCGCCAAGGTGCAATTCGCGCAGGCGTTTCTCCGTAACGATAGGTAAATTCAAAGCGTTTGCCACGGGTTTCGCCGTTTCCACGGCGCGCGATAAGTCGCTGGAATACACCGCGTCGATTTTATAGTTATTTATTAAGTATTTCGCGGTAATTTCCGCCTGTTCCTTGCCCAAGTCGGTGAGCGGAATATCCAAATGTCCCGTAAATTTTCGCAAATGATTGTATTCGCTGTAACCGTGCCGAATAAAAATAAGTTTCGTCATAATTTCCTCTACCGTTAAAATGCGTACTCGTAGTGTTCAATCTTTCCGTCCGCATATACCTCGATAACGTCAAAACGCGCGTTGGGTTCTTCGCCCGTTTGCTTACCGTAATAGCTCGCCATTTGATAATACCGCCGTTTTTTATCCTTTCCCACCGCCTCTTTTGGCGCGCCGTAGTTATCGCCCGACCGCGTTTTTACCTCGACGAAAATTATCTCGTCGTCTTTTTGGGCGATAATATCCGCCTCGCCAAAAGGCGTTCGGTAGTTGGTTTTGAGTAAAGTATAGCCGTTATCCTTTAAGTATTTAAGGGCGATTTTCTCGCCCTTTTTGCCTAAAAGTTTTTTGTGAACGTCCTGCGGTGAATAGGGCATAAGCCGTGCTCCTTAATTGCTTGAATATGCTCCGCCGTACCATAGCCCTTGTTCTTTTCAAAAGCGTAGTGCGGATAGAGCTTGGCGTACTCGTCCATCAGCGCGTCACGGTACACCTTGGCGATAATGCTCGCCGAACCTATCAAATAAGACAGGGCGTCACCGTGGACAACGCTTCGTTGCGGGAACGCGATATCCAGCGTCATATTCCCGTCGGTAAGTACCGTTTGGGGCGGTATTTCCAAGTCTTCCAACGCCCGTTTCATACCAAGCCTTGTCGCCTGTAAAATATTCAATTCGTCGATATCTTTTTCGCTGACTTCCACGATTTTATAGCAAATCGCCGTCTGCTTGATTTTTTCGGCAAGTTCTTCGCGCTTTTTCGCGGAAAGCTTTTTGCTATCGTCCACGCCCACGATAAGTTTATCTTCGTCAAGGGGCATAATCACCGACGCGCACACGACGGGTCCAGCCAACGGACCTCTGCCCACCTCGTCCACGCCCGCGATATAGGTATAGCCTTGTGCAAGCAACGCGCGTTCGTATTGCAATTTTTCTTCTGCATTCCAAATTTTTCTCATTTTTCGCCTCTTACCAGATAAAATCGGGGTAATCCTTGGCGTTTTCCAAGGTAATTTTCCCCAACCTGCCTTTGCGGAAATCGTCAATCAACGCTTTCGCGCCCCGTTCGTAATCAAACTCGCCACCGCGCAAAATAAATCCCCTGCGCTTGCAAACCGCCTCGTACATTGCCAAATTGTTGCTAAAATCGGTGATACCGTAACGCTCGGTAAGGCTTTGCGGGTATTTCTCGGCAAGCTCGCCTAAAAGACAAAGCGCAATATCGTCCATATCCAAAATATCGTCGTTAATACTGCCGATATACGCAAGGTGTCGGGCGTGGTGCTGGTCGTCAAAAGACGGGGGCATCGTGCCGGGGGTATCGAGTAAATCAAACGCACCGCATTTAAGCCAACGCACGTCGCGCGTAACGCCCGCTTTATCCCCCGTTTTCGCGCGTTTTTGACCGCTAATTAAATTGACGAGCGTACTTTTGCCCGTATTTGGAATCCCCGCAACCATAAACCGAAACACGCGGTTTACGCCCTTGGCTTGCGCTTTGGCGCGCTTTGCCTCGGTAATTTCGCCCAGTTTTTGCAATATCGTTTTTTTCGTAGACGGGTTGGTACAATCGCATTTCACGCAATACCTGCCCCCCTCGTTAAACATTTTCACAAACCCGTCCGTCTTAGAGCTATCGGCGAGGTCGGCTTTATTGAGAACGTATAAAACGGGTTTTTCCCCGAAAATTTTTTTGAAATTTTTATTCACCGTCGCTATCGGCGCGCGCGCGTCCAAAACGCAAATAATACCGTCGCACAAATCGCGTTTTGCTTCCATATCGCGCATTGCACGCGTCATATGCCCGGGAAACCATTGTATATTTTTCATTATCGTTGCTCCTACTCTCTTCCGCCTCTATTTGAGCAAATCGGGACGGCGGGCTTTGGTAATTTCAATCGCCTTTTCCCTGCGCCATTTGTCTATTTTCGCGTGGTCACCGCTACGCAACACCTCGGGTACGGCAAGCCCTTTATACTCTTGCGGGCGCGTGTACTGCGGGTATTCCAACAAGTTTTCGGAAAAGCTCTCGTCCACGAGCGACGACGCGCTGATAACCCCGTCAACATACCGCGAAACGCAATCCGCAATGACCATTGCGGGCAATTCCCCGCCCGTCAATACGTAGTCGCCGATAGAAATTTCCTCGTCGATAAACAAATCAATCACGCGTTGGTCCACGCCCTCGTAATGTCCGCAAAGCAAAATCAAATGCTTGTATTCTAACAACTCGAACACCTTTTGCTGACGGAACGTTTCACCCTTGGGCGAAGTATAAATCCTGCGTGCCTTATGCTCGGGGTCGAGCGCCTCAATCGCGCTACCGATAGGCTGGGGCATCATCACCATACCCGCACCACCGCCAAAGGGATAATCGTCGCACTTTAAGTGTTTGTCCTCGGTGTAGTCGCGGATATTCACGATATTTATCTGAATTTTTCCCTGATTTTGCGCTCTGCCTAAAATGCTACCCTGCAAAGCGGAAAACATTTCAGGAAAAAGCGTTAAAATATCTATCCTCATATTTTATCCTTACATTTAAGGGGTACGGACAGGTTCAACGCATACCTATACGGGTTCAACACGTACCTGCCCCCTTGTTTTACAAAATTGCGTTAACGAATTCACGGCTATCGAACGCCTCTAAATCGTCCATCTTTTCGCCCACGCCCGCGAAAATGACGGGTAAGGACAGTTCGGACGAGAGCGAGAACACGAACCCGCCTTTTGCCGTTCCGTCTAATTTTGTAAGCACGATACCGTCAAGTTCCACCGCCTCGTCGAACACGCGCGCTTGGCTGACGGCGTTTTGTCCCGTTGTCGCGTCCAGCACTAAAAGTTTCAAAAAGTCGGCGTCGGGGTATTCTCGTCTTACCACCCTATCCATCTTTCTAAGCTCGTTCATCAAATTGTCTTTGTTATGCAAACGACCTGCGGTATCGACGATAACGACGTCCGTTTTCTTGGCTTTTGCCGAGGACACCGCGTCGAAAATGACTGCGGACGGGTCGCTACCCTCCTCGTGCTTGACGATACGCACCTTTGCACGTTCCGCCCAAACGCTCAACTGCTCGCTTGCGGCCGCGCGGAAGGTATCCGCCGCCGCCACCGTCACCGTTTTGCCCTGCGACAAAAAATAATGTGCTAATTTGCCCACCGTCGTCGTTTTGCCCACGCCGTTTACGCCGACCAGCATAATCACGCAAGGGTATTGCGGGGGTTCTACCTCGCTTTCTTCCAGCATATCCGTCAAAATGGAACGAAGTAGCTCCGTAACGTAATTTTCGTCCTTTAATTTCTCGGCGACCGCCTGTTTTTTTACGCGGGAAACGACCTCCTCCGCCGTTGTCACCGACACGTCGGCGGAAATGAGGATTTCCTCTAATTCGTCGTAAAACTCGTTGCCGAGTTTGTTTTTAGAAAACAGCACGCGAAGCTTGTCCGAAAGGTTTGCCTTGGTCTTTTTCAGCGCGCCGAACAGTTTTGAAAATATACCCATAAATTTTTCCTTTTTTTAATAATACGCAACTACCGCGCTTTTCAAACGCACGCGGGCGTTTTATTCCACCGTTCCCGCGCCCAAACGGCTTTCCACTTCGGCAAGCTTGACGGAAACGATTTTGGACACGCCTTTTTCCTGCATGGTTACGCCGAACAGGCTGTCCGCTTGGTTCATCGTCGGTTTTCTGTGCGTAATCACGATAAACTGCGTATCTTCGGCAAACCGTTTCAAATACGAGGCAAATCTATCCACGTTCGCGTCGTCCAGCGCCGCCTCGATTTCGTCCAAAATACAGAACGGCATCGGGTGCGATTTTAAGATAGCGAACAATATCGCAATCGCGGTAAGCGCGCGTTCCCCGCCAGAAAGCAAGGAAATTTTCGTCAGCTTTTTGCCAGGGGGGCAAGCGACGATTTCAATACCTGCGTTCAACGGGTCTTCGCCGTCCTCGTAGTTGATTTGCAATTCCGCTTTACCACCGCCGAACAGTTCCTTGAAGGTAATTTTGAAGTTTTCGTTGATTTGCTCGAACCCTGCGTTGAACAGTCGAAGCATTTCCGCGCGGATTTGTTCCAAAACCTCCTCTGCGTCGTCGATTGCCTTTTGCAAATCGTCGCGTTGCACAATCATTTCGTCGCAATGTTGCTTTTCGAACTCGTATTCCTCGACGGCGTTGGGATTTACCGCACCGAGCATCGTGATTTTGCGCTTTAACGCGGAAATCGTCTGCGTACTTTCCTCGATATTAAACGCCTCCACACGATAGGGCAAACAACCCTCGTAATCCAAGCCGTATGCCTCTTCCACGCGCAAGCGCAAATTTTCAAGCGTGGTGTCGATTTTACTAATTTCCAACTCGCATTTATACCGCTTGTCGCTCTGCTTGGTAAGCGTTTCTTGCAAAGCCGTCTTTTCCTCTTCCAGCTCCGCTTGTTTGGCGTTGATTTGCTCTTTTTCCTTGGTAATCGCGGTAATTTCGTCTACGAGCGCCTGCACCGCCAAACGCTCTTCCTCGGTAAGCTCCTTTTCCTGCGCCTCCGCCTCTAAGCCGTTGAGCCTTGTTTGCGTTTCCGTGCGCTCGTATTCCATATCCAAAATACGTTTGACGAGTTCTTCTTTTTCCACCGTCAACCGCGCGACCGTTTCTTCTTGCTGTTCCACCGCCGAACGCAAACCCGCGTACTCGATTTCCGCTTTTTTCAGCATTTCGCTCTTTTGCGCGCGTTCTTCCTTGAAGGCGTCGCATTGGCTACGCTGGTGTTCCATTTGCTCTTGCGCGTTCATTCTGCGAAGGTTAATTTCCTCTTCGCTGAGCGAGGAATTTGCCTCCTCGAACGCGAGCTGAGAAAGCTTGTCGTTAAATTCTTTTATCGCCTCGGCGTACGTCTCTGCATCGCTTTCCGCCTCCTCGATTTGTTGCGTGAGCGCGGTTACGCGCTGACTAAGCGCTACGATTTCGCCGTTTGCGCTTTGGTATTTTTCACGCAACGCCTCTACCGTTTCTTCCGCTTGCTTTTTCGCTTTTTCGCTTTCCGCAATCGCCGTTTTTAATTTCTCGATATACTTTTGCTTGCGCGCGATATTGTCTTTACATTCCTGAATTTTACGTTCGTTGGAAAGTAACGAACCCGTGTTTCTGCCACGGCTACCGCCCGTCATTGAACCGCTGGTAGCGATTAAATCGCCGTCAAGCGTTACGATTTTGAAAATATTCCCGTACTTTTTCGCTATCACCGTCGCGTTGGCAATCGTGTCGCAAATGAGCGTGTTGCCCAAGAGGTTGGAAACGACGTTGTAATAATACTCGTCGTACTGTACGAGTTCGGTGGCAAGTCCCATCGCCCCGCGCTCGTCGAGCGCTCTTCTAATTTCGCGAGAATCGGGGCGCGGACGCATACTTGCTACGGGTAAAAAGGTAACGATACCCCCGCCCGTGCGCTTTAAGTATTCGATTAAATACTTAGCGTCGTCCGCCGTCGGCGTGACGATATTTTGCATCGCTCCGCCAAACGCCGTTTCAATCGCCGTTTCGTATTTTTGTTCGGTCGAAACGATATCCGCAAGCGCACCGCGAAGGTGTTTGCCGATTTCCCCGTTGGTTTTGGAAACGGACAGCAATCTACGCACCGAATCCTTGTAGCCGTCGAAACGGTTTTTCAAGCTGATATACATTTCCAAGTTCTCACGTAACGACGCAAGCTGACCGTTCGCGTTGAACAGTTCTTGGTTGAAATCGTTGATGGTGAGTTGCATTTCGCGCGCTTCTTCTTGCTTTTCCTCAAACTCTTCCATATCCGCGCGCGACGCTTTTTCTAAGTTTTTCAAATCTCTTTGCACGGACGCAAGCTCGTCCTTTAAGCGTTCCTTGCGTTCCTGCGTCTTTTCAAGCGCGCGTTCAAGCTCGGCAATCCTGTCCTTCGTCGCTTCCATTCTCGCCGTCAACGTACCCAAACTCTTTTTAAGCTCGGACAAGTCGTCCGCCGTCGAAAGCTGGCTTTGACGGTTTTCGTCGGACAGTTTCTCAAAAAGCTCTATCTTTTTATCTAACGCGGAAACCGCGACGCGAAGCGTTTCAATCTGCGTTTCTATTTCCGTTATCCGCTTGCTATCCTCCGCGTTCTTATGCGTCGTCACCGCAATTTCGTCGTCGATTTCGCCGATACGCACCTTGCTCGCCTCTAACATCTCGCCCGCCGCCTCGATTTGCGAACGGTAGGTCTTGATACGCTCCTGCACGAGCCGTAACTCGCCGTCCTTACGCTCGTTCCCAACCGAAAGCTCGACGCGCCTGTCGTTGAGCGCGCTCAATCTCGCGTCGGCGATACTAATTCTTTCACGGTTTTCGTCTAAACGGCGGTTGATAAGCTCGATTTGCGTATTTAAGCTAATGATTTTATCCGAAATAGCGACGATATCCTTGCGGTATTTCCCCTTTTCACCCTCGGCGGTTTCGTAGCGGTAAATATACGTGTTTGCCTCCTGCACTTTTAAGGCGTCCGAATATTCGGCGTATTCCCGCGCTGCTTCCGCTTGCTTGCTCAAAGGACCAAGACGGCGTTTCGCCTCGTCGATTCTTTGGCTGTATATAAACAAATTCTCGTTCGCGTCCGCTATACTGCGCTCGGATTCCTGCTTTTTGGCTTTATGTACCATTAACCCTATTGCCTCTTCGAAAATAAGCCGTCTATCCTCGGGTTTGGCGTTCATAATTTGTTCCACCTTGCCCTGACCGATAATCGAATATCCCTCTTTACCCAAACCGATACTGTGGAAAAGCGTGACGAGTTCTCTCAAACGGCTGGGTTGTCCGTTGAGCAAATATTTGCTTTCGTATTTATCCGAACCCGTGCGTTGCAAACGACGGGTCATTGCCACTTCGGATACGTCTAAATCGAATATACGGTTGGTATTATCGAACACGAGCGTAACCTCGCAGGCGTTTAACGGTTTTCTTTCCACCGTACCGCCGAAAATGACGTCTTGCATATTCGAACCGCGCAAGGATTTGGCGGACTGTTCGCCAAGCACCCAGCGCACCGCGTCCGCGACGTTACTTTTCCCGCAACCGTTCGGGCCTACGATACAGGTAACGCCCTCCTCAAAGCGAATGGTCGTTTTGTCGGCAAACGATTTGAAACCGACGAGTTGTATTTCTTTTAAGTCCAAAGTTGTTACTCCTTCCTAAAATTTCTCTATTAGTCGTATTTTTTCTTTAATTCGTACAGCAAACGGCTCGCGGCGGTTGCCTGCGCCTCTTTTATCGTTCTGCCGTCACCGCGCGCACTTTCACCGAGCGCGTACGCGTTGCAATGGAATATCGGGGCGTTGTCCTTACCCGATTTTTCCATTTCGTAACGCGGTTCTTGTTCCCCGCGTTTTTCTAAAAATTCCTTTAATTCGCCTTTGGGATTCCCCTCCGTCACGTCAAAACGCAAATTGCCGTGCGCTAAGATAAAGCGTTTGACCGCCGTATACCCGCCGTCCAAATAAATCCCCGCGCAAATCGCCTCGAATAAGCTCGACTTGGCTTTCCCGCGGATATTGTACTGTGTTCCGCTCTTTAACAAATACTCCCAAACGCCAAGACCGTCCACCGCCGTATCCAAGGCGTCTTTACAAACGAGCTTTTGCCGTTTTGCCGTCAGCTTACCCTCGGTTGCCGTTTTGTCCTTTTTATACTGCCATTCGGTAACGACGAGCTGTAAAACGGAATCGCCTAAATACTCCAAACGTTCGTTGTTTTTCCCGCCGTACCTGCCCGAATACGAAGAATGGGTGAACGCTTCCTGCAAAAGCGCTTTATTCTTAAAAGTATAACCAAGTTTTTTTTCTATTTCTTCAACGGGAAAGAACATTTAATTTGCTCCGTTTTCCGCCGTTACGGCGTTTTTCGCAATTTCCTCGTTCACGGCGTCAATCATCACTTTCATCTTGCCGACCATATCCCCGCGCACCGCTTCCGTCGCTTGTTTAATACATACCGAAAACGCGTACGCTTTGGAATTGCCGTGCCCCTTTACGACGGCTTTGGAAAGACCTAAAAACATAGCTCCGCCCTTACCCTCGTAGTCGAGCGCGTTTTTGAAACTTTTAATCACCCCGCCCGAAAGCAAAGCGCCGATTTTGCGCCAGAGATTGCGTTTATATTCTCTTTTAAGTAAAGTGGAAACGAGTTTCCCGCAACCCTCGACCGACTTCATCGCGATATTGCCCGTGAACCCGTCGGCGACCATTACGTCGATATCCCCGTACATCAAATCCCTGCCCTCAACGTTGCCGAGATAATGAATACAAGGCGTGTTTTTAAGTAACGCGTTCGTTTCCTGCTGTAAAAGCAGACCTTTATGTTCTTCCGTACCGTTATTCAACAATCCAACCTTAGCGTTTTTCACACCGTACACCGTTTCGGCGTACGCGGACGCCATCACCGCAAAGTGCAGTAAATTTAACGGTTTACATTCCAAATTCGCTCCGCAGTCGCAAAGGAAAGTACTCGTTCCGCGCGAGTTGGGAATCGCGGGACAAAGCGCGGGGCGGGACACGCCTTTGAGCCGTCCCAAAATAAGTACGCCTGCGGTAAGTACCGCGCCCGTAGAGCCCGACGATACCAGTCCGTCCGCCTTGCCCTCTTTTAACAAACGGAACGCCACGACGAGCGACGAATCCTTTTTGGTTTTTACCGCTTTCGTCGGCACTTCTTCCATCGTGATAACTTCCGTCGTATGCACGATTTCCAAGCGTGTTTTATCGTATTTTTTACCGCTTAACTGCGCATTGATTTGCGCCTCGTCGCCGACGAGGATAAGGTATAAATCGCTATCTTGATTGAGCGCGTCGATTGCGCCTTGGACCTGTTGCGCGGGCGCGAAATCGCCACCCATTGCGTCTACTACGATTCTCGTCATAAGTAGTTCTCCTTAATACTTCAAATCACCAAACGTTCTCGGATAAGGCACGACGTCGCGAATGTTGGAAACGCCCGTTAAGTACATTACCATTCTTTCAAAACCCAGCCCGAACCCGCTGTGCGTCGTTCCGCCGTATCTTCTCAAATCCAAATACCAAGAATAGTCCTCGGGGTTCATACCGAGTTCTTTGATACGGTTATACAGTTTCTCGTAATTTTCCTCTCTTTGCGAACCGCCGATAAGCTCGCCGATACCGGGGACTAACAAATCCGCCGCCGCCACCGTTTTCCCGTCGGCGTTCTGTTTCATATAAAACGCCTTGATTTCCTTGGGATAATCGGTGAGGAATACGGGTTTTTTATAAACCTGTTCGGTGAGGAAACGCTCGTGTTCGCTTTGCAAATCCTTGCCCCAGAAGATATTTTTATCGTCGAATTTATCCGCGTTCTCTTTCAAAATTTCAATCGCTTCCGTGTAGGTAAGGCGCACGAACGCGTTTTCGGCTACGTTCTTCAAACGCTCCAAAAGCCCTTTGTCTACGAATTGATTGAGGAATGCAAGCTCGTCCGCGCAAGTTTCGCTTACGTAATTGATGATATATTTCACCATCGCCTCGGCTATATCCATATCCCCCGCCAAATCGCAAAACGCCATTTCAGGCTCAATCATCCAAAACTCCGCGGCGTGACGGGCGGTGTTGGAATGTTCCGCACGGAAGGTCGGTCCGAAAGTATACACGTTCCCGAACGCCATCGCGTACGTTTCGGCGTTGAGCTGACCGGAAACGGTAAGCCCTGCTTTCTTACCGAAAAAGTCCTCTTTATAATCGGGCTCGCCTGCCTTTTTCTCGGCGCTTAAATCCAAAGTAGTGACTTGGAACATTGCGCCCGCGCCCTCGCAGTCGCTACCCGTGATAATAGGGGTATGCACGTACACAAACCCTCTGTCGTTGAAGAATTTATGAATGGCAATCGCCGCTTCGCTACGGATTCTAAACGTCGCGCCAAATAAATTCGTACGGGGACGAAGATAGGCGATTTCGCGTAAAAATTCAACCGAGTGGCGCTTTTTTTGCAAGGGATAATCGGGAGTGGATTCGCCCTCGATTTTAATTTCCGTCGCCTTGATTTCGTAGGGCTGTTTGTTTTCGGGGGTAAGCACCACCACGCCCGTTACGATAAGCGACGCGCCGACGTTGGTGTGCGCAATCTCGTCGTAATTTGCAAGGTTTGCACGCTCAAACACGATTTGCGTGCATTTGAAACAGCTACCGTCGTTGAGTTCGATAAACCCAAACGCTTTCGAGTCGCGAATCGTCCGCGCCCAGCCCGCTACCGTTACTGTTTGTCCGTCGTATACGGTAAGATTTTCGTTTAATTTCTTCAATGGAAGTCTTTGCATAATAAAACCTGCCTTTTACCTTTGAAAAGCGTTTTTACCGTCCCAACGCGCGCGCGTTCGCGCGATAAAATACTTTTCCCTATTTTATACTTCCTTATTATAACATTTTTTCGTGAAAAACACAATCGTTTAGAGCAAATTATTCCGTCGGATTTGCGATTTTTTTGACGAGTAGTGCTTGAACAGGTCGGTATTCGTCCACGCGGATACGCTTACGGGAAACGAGCTTATCCCCGCGGTAGCGTTCTAAGTACGCCTCGCTTTTTATGCCGTTTTGCGGAGAGCGTAAAATCTCTTCCCTATCCCCCTCCTTCACGATAGGTGGCGGTGGCGGTATTTCGCCTAATATTTTTTGCGTAACCTCATACCTGTCCCCCTCGTTTTTACCGTAAAAGGCAACGCGTACCCCGCCTTTCAAGAAACTTGCTCTTAGTAATACGGGGTGGGCGTGCGCGTTGTCAAACCGCAAATCGCTTTGCGTGGAAACCATCGCGTCGCGTGAGGGCGCAACGTACGAAACGCGCAAGGAATGCGGGTGAAATTCCGTCACTTCCAAACCCGATTTTAACACGGCGTTATATAGGGTAGTACTTACCTGACACACCCCACCCCCTACGCCTAAAATATATTCGCCGTTTAGAATGATTTTCGCTTGCTGAAAGCCTGCCTCTTGCGTTCTGCTCCCTACCGTTTGATTGAACGAGAACTCGCCGTACGGTTGGATAATCACCCCGTCAATCAGGGAAACGGCGATACGGATATTTTCGCTCCTGCCCTTATCCTCGGTGTTAAAATAGGTGGTGTAGGAAGATAAAAGTTCCCAATTCGACGCGTTGGACGCGTCCGCTTTCACGCAAAAACACGGCGAGAAAAAGAAAACCGCGCCTACGATAAGAGGCGCAAACAGTTTTGTTCTGCGAAAAATTGCTTTCATAAAATACCCCGTTATGTAAGGTTCAACGCGTACTTGGGTGGGGTGTTTTTATAACAGTATGCAATTTTTTCTTAAAAATATACGGACGGAACGGGTAAAACCTCACCCCTTAATCCGTCCGTTTTCGACATGAATTTTATTGCATTTCGCACCGTACAAAACGCGTTCGGCGTGCGTGCAGGTAAGCACCGTTTGTACCCCGTCAATGCGTTTTAACAGTTTCTTTCTTCTCGGCAAATCCAACTCGCTCATTACGTCGTCTAAAACGAGAATAGGATATTCACCCGATAAATCCTTAAAAATTTGTACTTCGGCAAGCTTTAACGCAAGCGAGGCGGTACGCGTTTGTCCTTGCGAGGCGTACGCTTTTGCGTCCAGCCCCGAAATGAAAACGTCCAAATCGTCACGGTGCGGTCCGACCGTAGTAAACCCAAGTCGCATATCCTTTTCGTAGTTATTTGCAAGCCTGCGGTTTAAGGTTTTGGCAATTTCCGCCTCGTCCCCCTCGTACTTTTTATCAGGCTGAACGGTAAGTTCTTCCGCGTTATCCGTCAAAAACGCGTGCAATTCCTTGGCGTAGGGCGCAAGCTTTTGTAAAAATTCCGCGCGTTTTTTCACGATAATAGACGCGTATTTGCAAAGCTGTTCGTCCCAAACGGGCAGGGTATCTAAAACGAGCGTATAATCGCGGTTTTTGAGTAGCGCGTTGCGCTGGTCGAGAATTTTATTATACCGAAGTAACGCGGTGTAATACGCGGGCGAGGTTTGCGAAATGGAAATATTCATAAACCGCCGTCGTTCGTCCGGTCCGTCCTGAATAAGCCGAAGTTCCCCGGGGGAAAAGAACACGCTGTTGATATGCCCCATCAAATCGGCGTTTTTGCTGATTTTCGCACCGTTTATTTTAATTTCGCGTTTGTTTTCGTAAATATTCGCCTCAATGGTCACGTTGCCGTAGCGGTTTTCCGCCTCGGCTTTGATATACGCATAGTCCGCGCCCATTTTGACGAGCTGTTTGTCGTGGCGGATTCTCAGCGACGCGCCCGTACAAAGATAAAAAACCGCCTCGGCACAGTTGGTTTTGCCCTGCGCGTTTTTACCGAAAAGCACGTTCAAACCGTCGGAAAAATCGAAACTTTCCCGCTCGTAATTTCTGAAATTTTGAAGGAATAATTTTTTTATTTGCATAAACCTTAAAAACCCGCTCAAAATCGCTTTCTTTTCGGACGATTTTGTATTATAATTATATCAAATAATTTTGCAAATTACAAGGTATATTTAGCCAAAAAGAAAAAAATTAACGAACAGGGGATAAATTTATGGCAGAAAGCACGCAACTTCAATACGTCTGGAAACAAATCAGCGAACGGGCGCAAAATATCATTTCGCCGATTTCTTTCGACCACCTTATCAGTCCGCTTGAACCTATCGATATTCAAGGCAGGAAAATCATTTTAAGATGCTCTTCCGATACCAACGCGGAAACGATTATGACGAAGTTTGCCGATAAAATCAGAGAGGCTATCCAAAAATGCGGTTTGGGTGTCAACGATTTCAAACTCATAGTAGAGGGTAGCGCCGTTTTCTCCAACGCGGAAGAACAGGACGCTTTCGAAACTTTCCAACCCTCCCCTATCAACAAAGCGTTCACTTTCGATTCTTTCGTCGTAGGTCCGGGAACGAAATTCGCCTACGCGGCGGCAAAAGCGGTTGCCGAAAATCCAGGCGAAACCTTTAACCCCCTTTTCATCTACGGCGAATCGGGGCTTGGTAAAACGCACCTTATGCACGCGATTGCCAACGATTTGGCGTTCCGCGCGCCCGAAAAACGCGTTCTGTACACCACTTGCGAAAATTTCTTAAACGAGTTTATCGACTCAATAGCGCAAAAAAACGGTGCGAGATTCCGCTTGCACTATCGCAACGTGGACGTTTTAATGATAGACGACGTGCAGTTTTTGAAAAACAAAACGCAGGTGCAGGAAGAATTTTTCCACACCTTTAACGAACTTTCGGCGCAAAACAAGCAAATCGTCTTGACTTCCGACCGTCCGCCCAAAGAAATCGCAACCTTAGAGGACAGACTGCGCACCCGTTTTGAAGGCGGTATGATGGTAGATATTCAACCACCCTCTACCGAAACGAAAATCGCTATCTTAAAGCGCAAGGCGTTGGATAGAAAATGCGTTCTGCCCGACGAAGTTTTGGAATTTTTAGCGCAAAACTCAGGACACGACGTCCGTACATTAGAAGGCAGGCTCACCAAGGTGATTTTCGCCAGCAAGCTTCACGAAGAGCCTATCACTTTACAGCTTGCCAAGCTCGCGTTAAACGAATCGGTAAACGAGAGCGAAGAACAAGAGGATATTACGCCCGATAAAATTATTTCGGCGGTGTGCGCGTACTTTAAGCAAGGCAGGGAAGATTTGCTCGGCAAGAGCAAGAAAGCGGATATCGTAAAAGCAAGACAAATTTGCGCGTATCTGCTTTGCGAAATGCTTTCGTTGCCCCTTGATTTTATCGGTAAAACCTTAGGCGGACGCGACCATACGACGATTATGTACGCACGCGATAAAATGGAAAACTTGCAAAAACTCAACGACAAAATCGCCAAGGAAATCGACGATATTAAAAATATCGTATTGAAGAAATAAACTGTTTATGAACGACGCTTTTACTTTTTTAGAATATACCGCAGACGCGGTAGTCGTGGGCGCGGGGCACGCAGGTTGCGAGGCCTCGCTCGCTTTGGCGCGCACGGGAATCAACACCGTGCTTTTAACGCTGAATTTAGACGCTATCGCGTTTTTGCCCTGTAACCCCTCTATCGGCGGAACGGCGAAAGGACATTTGGTCCGTGAAATCGACGCGTTGGGCGGGCAAATGGGTATCGTCGCGGACGACACCGCCTTGCAAATCCGTATGCTGAACGTCGGCAAGGGCGCGGCGGTGCAATCGCTCCGCGCGCAGTCGGATAAAAACGCCTATCACCGCGAAATGAAACGGGTACTGGAAAATACGGAAAACTTGCGTATTATCCAAGCCGAAGCCTCCGAAATTTTAACGGAAAATAATAAATGCGTAGGCGTGAAAACGACTTACGGCGGTGTGATTGCCTGCAAAGCGGTCATTCTTTGTACGGGCGTTTACTTAAACGGTGAAACGATTACCGGCGATTTGGTGCAAAAATCCGGTCCGAACGGTTTTGCTCCCGCCACACATTTAACGGATAGTTTGATAAAGCTGGGCTTTTCCGTTCGGCGTTTTAAGACGGGTACGCCCGCGCGCGTGGATTCGCGGACGATTGACTATTCGAAGTGCGAAATTCAAGAGGGCGACACGGATATTTACCCCTTCTCTTTTATGCATGACAACCCGCCCGAAAACAAAATGCCTTGCTATTTGACCTATACGAACGGAACGACGCACGAAATTATCCTGCAAAATTTAGAGCGCTCCCCGCTTTACAACGGTACGATTGTTTCCACAGGACCGAGATACTGTCCGTCCATCGAAACCAAAGTCGTACGCTTTAAGGACAAGGAACGCCATCAAATTTTCCTCGAACCCGAAGGCGCGGACACCTTGGAAACGTACGTGCAAGGTATGTCTACCTCTATGCCCCACGATATCCAAAAACAAATGTACGCAAGCGTAGCGGGACTCGAACACGCCGAGATTATGCGCTACGGCTACGCTATCGAATACGATTGTATCGACACCTTGGACGTTTTGCCCACCTTGGAATTTAAGAAAATCGAGGGCGTGTATACGGCGGGACAAATTAACGGTACTTCGGGCTATGAAGAAGCGGGCGCGCAAGGCTTAATCGCGGGCTTGAACGCCTCGCTTAAACTCCGCGGACTTCCCCCGCTGATTTTGCGCAGGGACGAGGCGTATATCGGCGTGCTTATCGACGATTTGGTAACCAAAGGCACGGACGAACCGTACAGAATGATGACTTCGCGCGCCGAACACCGTATTTGCCTGCGCCAAGACAACGCCGATTTTAGACTTACCGAAAAAGGTTACGCATGCGGTTTGGTAACGCAAGAGCGCTATCAAAGATACCTCGCCCGCAAGCAAAAATACGAGGAATTATTGCGTTCGTTGCGTACACGGGTACCGCAAAAAGAGGTGACGGCGTTTTTGAAAGGCTACGGGTACGACGCGCCAAGCACGAGCGTTTCGTACGCGGATTTGTTAAAGCGTTCTATTCCTTTGAAAGAAATTATGGCGTATTTTAAGGTATTTACCGAATATTCCAAGGACATTTTGGAAACGGCTGAAATTACCGTAAAATACGAGGGCTACTTGAAACAGGGCGTAGAACTCATTGACCGCGCCAAACGCTTAGAGAACAAGCTCTTGCCCGCCGATATTGATTACGACAGCATTTTAGGTTTGCGCTTAGAGGCGCGCGAAAAGCTAAACCGCGTGAAACCTCTCAACCTTGGGCAAGCGGGTAGAATTTCGGGGGTAAACCCCGCGGATATATCCGTTTTGATGGTATGGCTTTCGACAAGATAAATAAATATCCCCGCGAGTTTACACTCGCGGGGTTTCGTTTTGTTTTAGTCTTCCTTGAACTGTAACTTATACAGTGTAGCGTACGCGCCGTTTTGCGCCAAAAGCGTTTCGTGGTTACCCTGTTCGATAATCTCACCTTTCGCCACCACCGCTATATCGGTGGCGTTTTTTACGGTGGAAAGTCTATGCGCGACGACAATCGTCGTTCTGCCTTTACAAAGCTCGTCTAAGGACTGTTGGATAAGGATTTCCGTCGTGTTGTCCAACGCGCTCGTCGCCTCGTCTAAAATGAGGATAGGCGGGTTTTTTAAGAATACCCTTGCAATCGACAGGCGTTGTTTTTGCCCGCCCGAAAGCTTTACGCCCCGTTCCCCGATTACCGTATCGTATCCGTCCTCTAAGCCCGTCACGAACTCGTGGATATTCGCGCGTTTAGACGCCTCGATAACTTCTTCTTCCGTCGCGTCCGGTCTGCCGTATAAAATATTCTCGCGGATACTCGCGTTAAAAAGGTATACGTCCTGTTGCACGATACCGATATTTTGACGAAGGGACTGTGCCGTCACTTCACGGATATCCTGCCCGTCGATTTTTATTACCCCCTCTTGCTGTTGATAAAAACGGGGAATTAAATGGCAAATGGTCGTTTTTCCGCCACCGCTCGGACCGACGAGCGCGAAGATATCGCCCTTTTTAATATCCAGCGAAAGATTTTTCAACACGGGGTTCTTTCCGTCGTAGGCAAAGGTAACGTTTTCAAAACAAATATTCCCCTCCACGCTTTGCAAGGGACGGGCGTTTTCCGCGTCCCGTTCGCTTTCCGTGTCCATTATCTCTAAAAATCTACTAAAACCCGTCGTACCGTTTTGGTACTGTTCCATAAAGGAAATGAGCGTTCTCACAGGCGCGAGGAAGATATTGATGGACACGATAAACGCCGTGTAATCCCCGAACGCAATCTTACCCGCGTACAAAAACAACCCGCCTGCAATCAGCACCACGACGTTGAACACTTCGGTGATAAAGGTGGTCAACGAATGGAATACGCCCATTGCGTGATAGGCTTTTTGGCGCGCGCCCACGAACGCCTCGTTCCCTTTTTCAAATTTACAGGTTTCCGTTTGCGTGTTCGTGAACGCCTTGGTAACGCGTATACCCGAAATACTGCTTTCCAGCGACGCGTTGATTTGTCCTACGGCTTTACGGCTTTCGGTGAAGGCGTTACGCATTTTTTTGCGGACGCAGGTGGAAATTACCAACAAAAAAGGCACGCAAACAAAAATTATCAGCGTCAAATAGACGTGGATTGTCATTAAGTAAATAAACGAAACAAGAATAGATATACTCGATATGATTATATTTTCAGGACCGTGATGTGCAAGCTCGCTCACGTCGTTGAGGTCGCTCGTCATTCTCGTCATAATTTTGCCCGTTTCGTTGTTATCGTAAAAGGTATACGGCAAGGTTTGTAAATGCGCGAACATATCGCTACGCATTTGCGCCTGCATTTTCACGCCTATCATATGCCCTTCGTACTGAATGAAATAATTGAGCGCCAAACGCAGTACGTACAGTCCTAAAACGACGCAACCCGAAATAATAATTTTTGCGTATTCCTTTTGCGGTATAAAACTGTTGAGCATTGCGCGCGTGATAATCGGATAGACAATCCCGACGAGCGCAACCACGAGCGACGCTAGCATATCCAGCGCGAACATAAGCTTATACGGTTTATAATAAGCCAAAAATCTTTTTAACATTCGTATTCCTCAAAATTTTTCTCTTCCGCGATAATGTATTGCGGACGGTTTTGCACCTCTTTATACACCATATTCAAATGAATATTCGAAACGCCTTGGCAAATGGTAACAAGCGAAACGCCGAGCGCAAGCGACGGGAACAGCCACGCCGTCAGTCCGCCGAAATACACCCCGCAACCGCTTAATATGATAAACGCGATAAAGCACGCTACACTCAAAAGCCCTAAAATAAACCCTAATTTCAGCGGAAACGAAAGCGTAAATTCGGTGTTGGGGAATATACCCGCTTTGGCGAGTTTGACCATTTTCTTCACCGTATAATGCGTTTCGCCTGCAATACGCTCAGGTCTATCGAACTCGACGAACGTTTGCTTAAAGCCTATCCAAGCCGTTTGCACACGCAACAATCTGTCCCGTTCGGTCAAGGACAATAACGCGTTTACGACCTGCCTATCGTACAGCTTAAAATCGCCCGTGTTTTGCGGAACGTCCAACCCCGTAAGTTTGCGGGTAAGTTTATAAAAAAGGCTTGCCGTACCCCGCTTAAACGCCGTTTCCCCCTCGCGTTTTTTGCGTTTGCCGTGCACGATTTGGTAGCCCTCTTTCCATTTTTCTATCATTTGCAAAGCGACTTCGGGCGGGTCTTGTAAATCGGCGTCCATTGCAATCACCGCGTTTCCGCTTGATTTTTGCAAACCGCAAAACAGCGCGGACTGTTGCCCGAAATTGCGCGAAAAATGACAAGCTTTCACCCGCTTGTCCGTTTGCGTGAGCTTATCCAAAATGGTTTTCGTTTCGTCCGTACTACCGTCATTGATAAAGATAAGCTCGTAACTTTCGCCCGTGCTTTGCATTACGGGCGTTAACGCGTCATAAAATAATTGCAAGGTCTTTTCTTCGTTATACGCAGGAACAATTATTGAGTATTTGCACATTTTTTGTTACCTCTCGGCTATATTATACTATAAAAGTAGAAATTTGTCAAAGGCTGTATGATAAATCTTAGAATAAGCGGACAATTTGCAATATTTTTTCGTGAAACCATAGAAAAACCGCTACGCAGTCGAATGCGTAGCGGTTTTATTTTTCATCTTTTCTTTAATTAGTCCATTTTTTCAAGCAATCTCAAATCGATACCCTTTTCGCCGATTTTGATGATTTCTACTTTCACCTTATCGCCGATATTGAGTACGTCCTCTACTTGATTTACGCGTTGTTCGGACAGCTTGGAAATGTGAATCATACCGTCCTTACCAGGCGCAAATTCTACGAACGCGCCGACCTTGGACAAGATTCTTACAACCACGCCTACGAACATATCGCCAACTTCGGGGTCGTGTGCAATCGATTCCACGATTGCTTTCGCGCGGTTTGCGTTCGCCACGTCGCCGTAGCAAGCGATACATACCGTTCCGTCGTCCTCGATATCAATCTTCGTACCCGTTTGTTCGATAATTTTGTTGATAACCTTGCCTTGTTTACCAACGACGTCGCCAATCTTTTCGGGGTTGATTTTGAAGGTGATAATCTTCGGTGCGTAATCGGAAAGCTTGTCGTTTACGGCAGGGATACATTCGAGCATCTTGCTTAAAATAAATCTTCTGCCCTCTTGCGCCTGCGCGATTGCGTCAAGCATAATTTGTTCGGAAATACCCTTAATCTTGATATCCATTTGGATAGCCGTGATACCCTTTTCCGTACCCGCTACCTTGAAGTCCATATCGCCGAGGAAATCCTCTAAGCCTTGAATGTCCGTCATAATGACGTACTTGCCTGTTTCGGGGTCTTTAATCAAGCCCATCGCACAGCCCGCTACGGGCGCTTTAATGGGTACACCCGCGTCCATAAGCGCCATGGTCGAACCGCATACCGACGCCATCGACGACGAACCGTTGGAGGACATAATGTCGGACACCACGCGGATTGCGTACGGGAATTCGTCGGGTTCGGGAATTACGGGTACGAGCGCGCGTTCTGCCAACGCACCGTGACCGATTTCACGACGGCCCGGGCTTCTAAGCGCCTTCGCTTCGCCCGTGCAGTAGCCGGGGAAGTTGTATTGATGCATATATCTCTTTTCTTCTTCCTCGTCAAGCCCTTCCATTCTTTGTGCTTCGCCGAGCATACCCAGCGTACAGGTGGTAAGCGCTTGCGTTTGCCCTCTCGTGAACACAGCCGAACCGTGTACTCTGGGCAACAAGCCGTGTTCGCACCAGATAGGACGAACTTCCTTCAAGCCTCTGCCGTCAGGACGAATACCTTTGTCGAAAATCTTCGCGCGGACGATACCTTTTACGATATAGTAAATGGAATCCTTAACCTCACGCATTTGGTCGGGATAAATTTCCGCGAAATGCTCGATAATTTCTTTTTCCGCTTCGTTTTGTCTTGCTTGTCTTTCCTGTCTATCGAAAGTATCCAGCGCCTTTTCAAGTTTTTCGTAACCGTACGCTCTCACTTCCGCGTCGAGTTCTTCGGGGATATGGTAGAATTCCATTTCCTTTTTGGGTTTGCCCGCAACCTTTGCGATTTCTTCAATCCACGCGCAAACCTTTTTAATTTCCTCGTGACCGTACATAATCGCCCCGACCATTTCCGCGTCCGTTACTTCCTTCGCGCCCGCCTCAATCATAAGGATAGCGTCTTTCGTACCCGCAAGCGAAAGGTGGATAGTACTCTTTTCCTTTTCTTCTACCGTAGGGTTGATGATATATTTACCGTCAATGCAACCAACGATAACCGAACCCGTAGGTCCAGCCCAAGGAATGTCCGAAATAGAAAGCGCTACGGACGAACCAATCATAGCCAAAGGCTCGGGAGCGATATCGGGGTCAACGGACAGCGCCGTTGCTACGACGACTACGTCGTTGAAAATTCCCTTCGGGAACAAAGGACGGATAGGTCTGTCGATTAAACGGCTGACCAAAATCGCCTTATCGGACGCTCTGCCCTCGCGCTTTTTGAAACCGCCGGGGATTTTACCTACGGCGAACATTTTTTCTTCATAGTCCACGGAAAGCGGGAAGAAATCCATACCCTCTCTCGCCGTTTCCGACATACATACGGTTACGTTTACCGCCGTGTCGCCACAGCGTACAAGGCAAGCGCCGTTTGCTTGTTCGGCGTACTTACCGATTTCCACGATAAGTTCTTTGCCTGCATAGTCCATTTTGAATTGTTTGTAATTGCTTAAATCCGGCATAATAAATTTTCTCCTTTTCTCTTCTTTGTTTGTTCTTGTCCGCAAACGCAACCCTTTGCGCCCGCGGGATTACGAATGAAGTCACGAACAAACTGCCGAGGCTTGTCCGCGCTACTTCCCCCGTATATACACGAAAAAGAGCGAGTTAAAACCCCGCTCTTTCGCGTCTACCGTTATTTACGAAGCCCTAACGCCTCGATAATCGCTCTGTATCTTTCGATATCCTTATCTTTAAGATAGTCGAGCAAACCTCTACGCTTACCTACCATCTTCAAAAGTCCGCGACGGGAATGGTTGTCCTGCTTGTGCGTTTTAAGATGTTCGTTGAGGTGGTTAATCCTTTGCGTAAGCAAAGCGATTTGTACTTCGGGCGAACCGGTGTCGCCTTCGTGGGTTGCATACTTTACAATAATTTCTTTCTTTTCCATTTCTTTTTATCCTCCTATGGAATGGTATCTCGTATCTCAAAGGGTATCGTGGAGAATCGAAACTCTTTGAAACCGTTGCTACTATTTTACCACATTCTTTTACGAATGTAAAACAATTTTCACCGCTTTTTTGCGTTTTTTAGGGTATTATTCAAAAAATTTGCGTTTTTTGGCAATCAACGCGTCTATATTCTCTATATAAGTACGCAAATCCTTGGGCGCGCCCAAGCGGTTTATCAAACCTTTTTGAGTAAAAACGCGTTTGGAAATAGCGTTCGCGCCGACGGCGAGGTTGTCCGCCGTTTCTTCCATCACGTCGATATTGTAAACGCACGCCTTGCCCGCTTTCGTCCAACCCACGTTTTCGTTGTTGCCCGCTTGGTATTTTTGCCGATAGGTATAATACGGTGCATAACCGTTTTCGGACAAAATTTTACGGGATATACCCACCATATCCGAAACCGCGGTATTTTCGATATAAGAAATTTCCTCTTTGAGTTTCGCGCCCGATTTCAACGAAAGACAATGCACCGTGATATTGTCCGCACCCGTTTCCACTGCTTTCTCTACGCCTTTGGAAAAGGTTTGCACGCTTTCGCCCTCTAAGCCCGCTATCAAGTCGATATTCACTAAAAAACCGTATTTTTCGCTCATTGCAAAGGCTTTATAAAAATCCTCTACCGTATGTTTACGCCCGATTATTTTTAGCGTTTCGTCTGAAAAGGTTTGGGGGTTAATGCAAATTCTCGTAACCCCGTAGTCCTTCAAAAGTCGCAATTTTTCCTCGCTGAACACGTCGGGGCGTCCTGCCTCGACGGTGTATTCCACCCGTTTTTCCGCCTTGTCGAACACGCGTTCCGTCGCGCTGAGTACCCGCTGTAAATCAGGCGTATCTAAGGCAAACGGCGTACCCCCGCCGATATACACGCTTCGTAAATTTTTCACGCTATAAAGCGCGTCCTCGATTTCCTTTTCCAAGCAGTCTAAATACGCGGGCAAAAAACAACGCGTTTTTTCAATCGGCGCGGTGATAAACGAACAGTACGCGCATTTACTCGGACAAAAGGGCAGGGACACGAAAAAATCGGTGTTGTTATCCTTTTTTTCGTATATCCCCGCTTGCGTTTGGATTATTTTTTCAACGAGCGCGATATTATCCTCTCTCACCCGCATACGCTTAAACAGCTCGACGAAATTATTTCCGCTCTCTAATTCGGTGTACGCAAGCTTAGTAGGACGAATCCCCGTGAGCGCACCCCACGGCATTTCCTCGCCGTATTTTTCACTTAAAATCTCGTAAAGACGGAGCTTGGCGAAACGGCGTTCTAACCGCTTAAAAATAAGTTCGTCTAATACCTGCCCCCTATCTTCAAAGCAAAACTTCTCGCCGTCCACCTCAAAATCGTTATAAAAAACGCCCGCTTCAAAACGAAACGCGTGTAAAATAACTTCGGGGCGACGCTGAAACAGCCTCGCCACGTCTAACAGTTCGTTTTCAAGAAAAGCGCAATTTGTCGTCAACATACTTATCCTCGTTTTCCGTCGCCTAAAAGTTATAAATCTACTAAAAACGGATTATTCTTCCGCTCGAACGCAATCGTAGACTCGTCGCCGTGTCCCGCGTAAATAGGCATATCCTCTAACGCGGACAGGCGTTTTAAGCTCTTTCGCAACGCGCCCAAATCCCCCGTAGGAAAATCCGTGCGCCCGATACTGCCGTGAAACAGCGTGTCGCCCGTAAACAAATGCTTTCCGTTTTCGTCTTGCACCAAATAACACGCACTCCCCGCCGTATGTCCCGCCGTTGCGAGTACGGTAATCGGAATAGAACAAAGCTCTAATTCCTCGCCGTCCGTCAGCGTTTTATCCACGGTATACCGTTCATATTGCGCGTGAAAGCGCGTAAACAAATCCGCGTCCGTGCCGATAAGCGATTTTTCCTTATCCAAACAAAGCACCTTTGCGCCCGACTGTTGCAACGGCGCAACCCCGCCCACGTGGTCGAAATGACAATGCGTCAACAGCACGAACCGCGCCGTTAAATTCAGCTTTATCAGCTCGGATTGAATACGGGGCTGAGCAGGGTCGATAACGACGGCGTTTTTATCGTCTTTGGTCAAAATAAAGGTGTTCGCGCCAAAACCGCGCGCAGATACTCGAATAATTTTCAACATAATTAAGATAAAGAAGTGATACGGTGCACTTCGTAAATGCGTTTATCCGCTTGCATTTTCTTGATAAGCGAATCCACGTCGGAAATGTCGGTGAGCGATATAGACGCCTCCAACACCGCGTCGTGATTCTTGTCAATGCGCCCGTTAATAGCGGTAATCGCCAACTTTAATTCAGACACCACGGACGAAAGCACGGACAGCGCGGCGCCTTGGTCGGTTGCGCGAATGGAAACGTTGGCGTTGTATTTTTGTTTTGCACCCGCCTCGATTTGCCACGAGGCAGAAAGCAAGCGTTCCTGTTCCACGTTTTTGATATTCGGGCAATCGGCGCGGTGGATAACTACCCCCCTGCCCCGCGAGGTATACCCCACGATATTGTCCCCAGGCACAGGCGAACAACAGCCCGCGAACTTGACGAGCATACCCGCCTGACCGTTGACAAGCACCCCGCCCAGATGCTTGCCCGTTCCGCCCGAATGCAACTCTAAGGCTTGCGGGGTTTCTTTTCTATAATAGTCAATCAGCTTGAACAAAATTTGGTTTACGGAAATCGAACCGTAACCCACCGCCGCGAACATTTCGTCCTGCGCACCGAACGAGAACCGTTCGGAAATACGCTTAAAACTGTCCTCGGTAAGAAGTGTAGACAGGCTAAACCCGCGTTTTTTCGCCTCGTCCTCTAATTTGGTTTGACCAAGACGGATATTTTCTTCCTTTAATTCGTTTTTATAGAACTGCCGAATTTTCGCTTTCGCGCTCGACGATTTAACGAATTTCAACCAGTCGCGTGACGGACCTTTGGAATTAGGCGAAGTGATAATTTCCACGACGTCGCCCACTTCTAAGGTCGTGGTAAGCGGTACGATTTTAGAATTGACGCGCGCGCCCGTACAATGATTGCCCACTTCCGAGTGAATGGCGTACGCAAAATCGACAGGCGTTGCCTGCGGGGGCAGGGAAATGACCTTTCCGCGCGGGGTAAACACCAACAATTCGTGGCTGTAAAGTTCCGTTTTTAAGGCGTCTACAAATTCCTTGGAATCTTTCAAATCGCCCTGCCATTCCATCACCTCGCGCATCCAAGACAAACGGCTCTCGAAATTGTTGTCCGTTTCCGCCGTTTTACCCTCTTTATATTTCCAGTGCGCCGCGATACCGAATTCTGCGATATGGTGCATCTCTTCCGTACGAATTTGAATTTCGAAGGGTTGCCCGTAGCTCGTCATTACCGTCGTATGCAAGGACTGGTATTTGTTGGGTTTGGGGGTTGCGATATAGTCTTTTATCCGACCAGGGATAGGTTTCCATTTTTCGTGGATTTCGCCTAACACGGTGTAACATTCTCTCACGTCCTTGACAATCACGCGCACCGCTGTCAAATCGTAGATTTGGTCTAACGTTTTACCCTTATTTTTCATCTTTTTATAGATAGAATAGAAATGCTTGGGTCGACCGAACACTTCGCCTTCCACCCCGTCGTTTTTCATCAGTTCCTTGATTTCCTCGACGATTTTCGCAACGAAGTCCTTACGCTCGGATAAGCGTTCGCGGATATTATACACGAGGTATTCGTACCCTTCGGGGTCGAGGTATTTCAAACACAAATCCTCTAATTCGCATTTAATTTGCGAGATACCCAACCGACCGGCGAGTGGCGCGTAAATTTCCAAGGTTTCGTTTGCCATTCTTTGCTGGCGTTCGTAGGATAAAAAGTTCAGCGAACGCATATTGTGCAGTCTGTCGGCAAGTTTAATGATAATCACGCGGATATCCTTCGCCATTGCGACGAAAATTTTACGGAAATTCTCCGCGTCCGCGTCCTCTTGGGATTTGAAAACGATTTTTTCGAGCTTGGTAACCCCGCTAACTAAGGCAAGCACCTCTTCGCCAAATTCCGCGCGCACGTCCTCTTCCGTCGCGCTCGTGTCCTCGATAACGTCGTGTAAGAGCGCGGCGGCTATCGTCGCCCCGTCCAAACCCAAATCGATTAAAATTTCAGCTACCGCGCAGGGATGAATAAAATACGGTTCACCCGAAGCGCGCTTTTGGTTGATATGCGCAACTTTGGCGTACTCGTAGGCTTTACGCAGTTTTTCCGCGTCCTGCTCGTCGTAACTTTCTCTAATTTTCTTCAAGGTCGTTTCCATAGAGTTCCTCTTATCTTATGCTCGTTCTTTCAGCTTGCTAACCGTTCGGTATATCGGCGAATCGCCCAGCTCGGCTTTTACGCCCCGATACACCGTCAAACGCCCGTTTTCAAACGCCACCAACCCCAGCTGTAAAAACACCGTCAAGGCGAAAATGAAATCACATTCGTCAAACCCCAGCGCGTTACAGGACTTCGCCACTTCCTCGACGGTATTTCCGCAAAGTGTGTTGACTTCCCTTCTAAGCGCGGAAAAAATATCCAACAGATGCTCACGTTGCGTATGCGCCCTGCGCAAAATTTTATACCCGCAAATTTCCGAATTGATATACACGGTTTTGCCCTGCAAACACGCGATATTGTAATCGGCAGGCTCGTCCAAGAAAATAAATTCCCTATACCCCGATAAATCGGCGTCGGGCGCAGGCGAAACTATCAACGCGTTGGCGATATTCCTCGACGACGGCGTAAACAAATCGCAACCCAAGCCCTCTAAATTTTGATAGAATTTAAGCGTCCGTCTATCCGAGGCGATTAGACAAAGACCGTAGTTACATTCCGCGCGCTTTTTATCGATTAACGCCTGCGTTTCCGCCGTGGAAAGCAACCGCTTTTCGCATTGTACCTCGTTTGTACCGCCTCGCGCCATCATATTCGCAAAAATGCTCTGAGCGACGGACGCGCCCGTTTTTCCGTCGTAAAGCAGGTCGCGGATTAGTCCTTTTATATATTCTCTGCCCTTAAAATGCGAAATGGAAATTTCAAAAATCATCTTCTTTTCCACGTCGCTTTGGATTATTTTCAAATTCTTCGCGCCCGAAAAATAGGTCAGATCGATATACTCGCTTTTTACCGATAAATGCGGGGAAAATTCCTTAATCGGTCTAGCCAAGCACGCGCCCGCGGAAATGCAAAACAGCGGACGGCGGTGTCCCACGCCGTAAGGCTCCATCGCCACCAATTCCCGTGCGAATTTTTCAGGGAACGACGAGGAAATTTCCTCGCTGATATATATTTTCTGTTCGAAGTCCTCAGCGGTGTATTTCGCGCCGATTTCCTCGTTCAGTGCGCGTTCTAACGCGTCGAAATTCTCCACTTTAACGTTCACGCCCGCCGCCTGTGCGTGACCGCCGAATTCCTCTATATATTCCGAACAGTTTTTCAGCGCGGTGAAAATATTGATACTATCGATACTGCGCGCACTGCCCTTCAATGTGTCGCCGTTATGCACGAAAAGAAGGGTGGGGCGATTGTATTCCTCCGCGATACGCGCGGCGACGATACCGATAAACCCTGCGTTCCATTCCTCGTCCGAGAGCATTATCACGTTGCCGAACGCGCCCTTTTCGTTGAGTTTTTTCTTCGCGGAAAGGTACAGCTCATCACAGCATTTTTGCCGTTGCGTGTTATATAAGCAAAGCTTGACGGACAAATCGTAAATTTCCGTTTCGCTTTGGGAAATGAACAACCGAAACGCCGCGTACGCGTCGCCCATTCTGCCCGCGGCGTTTACGCGCGGAGCAACGGTAAAGGCAAGCGTTTGCGCCGTAATCCCGTCGTACGTTTTACCGATTAAACCTGCAAAACAAGGTCGTAAATTATAATTGAAAAGCTTTAACCCTTCCGTGACGATATCGCGGTTTTCGCCCATCAACGGAACGCTGTCCGCAACCGTGGCAAGCGTCGCAAAATCCAAATACGCGTACGCCTTTTCGCCAAGCAACGCGCAAGCCAGCTTAAACGCTACGCCCGCCCCGCAAAGATTGTCGTAAGGATAATCGTCCTCTAATTTGGGGTTGATAATCACGCAATCGGGCAAAATTTCAGGCAATTCGTGGTGGTCGGTAACGATAACGTCCGAGCCAAGCTCATAAATGTACTGTGTTTCTTTTGCGCAGGAAATACCGCAGTCCACGGTGATAAAAAGCTCGGGGTTGCAATCGTCGAAAATCCTGTCTACCGCCTCTACGGACAAACCGTAGCCGTCTGCGCGTTCGGGTACGTAGATATGTGCGTTAATCCCGAAATCCTTTAAGGCGTGGTACATAATCGCGCTGGCGCAAACGCCGTCGGCGTCGTAGTCGCCGAACACCGCCACCGTCTTACCCTCGTCGCGCGCCTCTTTGATAAGCGCCACCGCCTCTTGCATACCTTTCATTAAAAAAGGCGAAAGGAAATTCTTGCGCGAGGGCGACATAAATTTACGGATTTTTTCCGCCGTATCTATCCCGCGCGCGTATAATATCCGCGTGATTTGTTCCGTCAGACCCGTCTTACCAGCAAGGGCGGAAACGGTATTTAATTGTTCCGCCGAAAACGAGTATTCGGGAACGAGTTTTTTCATAATAACTCCTTACAGTTTTTTTCACTTAATAAACTTTCGCGCGTACGCAAAAAACTTAAAAGCGAAAACGGTTTGCGTTAAGTAAAACGAGCGGGCGTGCAGAAGATTACCCCCTACCGCCCGTTCGTCGTATTCTTCTAAAATTATTCAGCCGTTTCTTGCGAAGTCGTATCTTGCGTCGCCGTATCTTGCGCTTTGTCTTTTTTCAAAAAACCTTTCTTTGCGCCGACGTAACCGCTCTTGGATTGCCCCGCCGTTTTCGCACGCGCCTTATTCAGCATCGGCAGGTACAGCGCGGGCAAATAGAACAAACCGACGAACGCGGACGCCACCAAGCAAACGAGCGAGGTGAGCGCAAACCAACGCGTAACCGCCGTCGCGATTGCACCGATAACTACGAGCGCTACGCCGAGCGTTGCGGAAATAATCACGATTTCCTTGGTCGCTACGGACGAAACAATCACTTCTTCCGCGCTTTCGTTTTCCGCGGTTTCTTCTTTGAGTTTCGTGCGGAGCTTGGAAAGGGTAAGCAGGGTAAACACCGCCGTCACGAGTACGGACACGGCTATTGCATAGAAGGTAGAACCCGTAATCGCAATTCTCGTCACAAGCACGAGCGAGGTGGAAAGAATTGCACTAACCAAAATACTCACCGCCGTCGCGATACCCATATTCAGTCTAAAACGAAGCGCCACGTATAAGAACGCCAACACCGCGAACAATGCAACACCTGCAACCGCGCGGTATCCGTAAGAGAACGGAATTTCGGGTTCGGAGCTTTCCAAGTTCGAGGTTACGGAAATTTGCGTCGCGTCCTCTAAGCTACCGCCCGCTTTCATTTGCGAAAGCACCGCCTCGCGCACCGCCTTTTCAATGGTCGCAACAGGCGCGTCTTTATCGAAAACGTACACAAGTTCGCTTTCACCGCTCATTACGCCCTCGTAGCAATACGCATATTTTTCTTCAAACGCGTTCTCGCAAACGTCTTTTACTTCGTCCAAATTCGTGTTAAAGAAATAGTCGTCCACCGTTACGGTAAGCGTTTTTCTATCGTCCACGGTAGGCGCGTAACGGAACGCGAATACAAGGGTGAGCACGATTGCCAACACCGTCAAAAGCGCCGTCACGCAGGAGGTTACGATAAGGAATTTTTTATTCGTCGTCTTTTTCAAAATATTATTCATCATCGTCGTCATCCTCCCTTACAAAACGGAAATACTTGAATTTATTCTTGCTTGCGGACAGGAAGATAAAGTTAATCGCGCGCGCCCAAAGCAGACTGCAAAATGCGCCCGTAATCAAGCAGATAAGCGCTTGCAACGCAAGGGTATGCATACCCGCCGACCCTACGAGGAACGCAAGTGCGCCCAGCACCAACACCGCGTAAATATCGACAATCGTCCAAAGCGTTTTCTTGTATCCGCCCTTCACCGAGCTTTCCACCGTTTTACCCAGCGAAAATTCTTTCTTCACCGCGCTGTATACGAACGCGTGCAACGCGTTTATCAGTACCAAGCCGAGCAAGAAAATAAGCATCGAACCCAGCGTAATTTCAAACACGCCTTTGGTAATGAACGCAAAGCAAATGGTCGTTACGATAAAATAGGAAAGCGTTGAATATAAGCCCGTCACACCGTATCTACCCATAAACACAATCGGCAACACCAAAAGTGCAACGATAACCACAGCAAGCGCGATATACAAAAGCGTCAATACTTTTTCACCGTATACGGGTTTGAAAGTACGAATATCGCTGGTTGCAACCGACTGGAAGTCGATATCAAATCCGCCGTTTTCCAAAACGGACTCAAACAAAATTTCAAAGGTTTCAACGTACGCTTTGTTTTGCGCGTCTACCGCCAAGATACGCGCCTCGCGGTTGTTGTCCAACACGCTGTCTTTATAAATTTGCGCTACCGTTTCGTCGCCGATTTTAATATCCAGCGTCGTAGCCTCGCCCGAGCTTGCCGAAGAGGATTCGGAAAGTTCGCCCTTTACGCGAGAGATAAGCGCTCTGCCAGCGTCGGTGAATTTAATCTTCAAATACGCCGTCTTATAACGCGTACCGATAGAAACGCTCTTAATCAAGTCGGAGGCTTTCGCGCCCTCTACTTTCAGCTCGTCCACAACTTCCCCGCCCTTTTCAATGGTCATATCGCCCGTCAAGGAAAGAGTCGCCATAATCGAACCCGCGTTGACTTCGGATTTGGGAAGTTCTACGCGAAGCGCAAACGCGTCCACGATAGACACGCGGTAGTCTGAATACCCTTTCTTTGCGTAACGCGCTCTAATCTCGTTCGCGGTCTTTTGGAATTCTTCGTAATATTCCTGCGTAGGTTTCCCTTCTTCGTCCACGATAGCAAGTTCGGGGTCGGTCGAAAGGTATAAACCTAAAAATTGCGAATACGATTCCACGTACTCGTCGTATTCCGCTTTCGCTTTGTTATACGCGTCCGTGTCCTCGCTCGCCTGTGCCGAATCCATTGCGTCTTTCAAAGCAGACACGTTTTCTTCGTATTCCGTTTCCGAAATAACTCCCTCGGGATAGTGGTAAGCGTAATATCCGCCTCCGAGGTCCGCACCTAAATCGTATTGCAACACGACGGGATTCCACTTGTCCACCGTTCCGGGAACGGAAAACGCAGGGAACGCCACGAGCGCGCACAAAACTACGATTACGACGGTAAGCAGAACCATCAATACCACCGATTTCTTTTTGCCCATAGTTCCTCCTGAATTTATCGGATTTTGCTCCGATTTTACAATGATACTTTTTTATTATACCTTATTTATATCCGCCCGTCAAGTTTTCACGGCGGGTATAAATAATTTTTTGACGAATTTTCGTTAATTTTTACTCTTTTTTATGCGGTTACGGCATCCTCGTCGCCTCGTTTTGCCAAAAAAGGAAATGATTGCTTAGTTTCAACGCGTTTTTACTTGCCGAATACCGCACGCCTAAAAACGCAGAGAAGCGAACAGTTCAAGGCGCGCGAGGATAACCCGAAGGAATTTACTTATGCGTAAATAACTGAGGGTTGCCACAGCGCAACGCCGAATACCGCACGCCTAAAAACGCGGAGAGTGCGTCGTATTGCCACAAACCTCGCGGTTTTGCCCGACGGGAGCGTACTAATGCGTACGCGAGCAAGGGCAAGTTTCGAGTTTGTGGATAAGACGGCGTGCTATACGAGTTTTTTAGTAGCGAGAATGTGCATAGCACACTCCACCCGTTTTTTCATCATTGCGCAGGTGGTTTCGTACGGTTCGTCGATATTGCCGTTGAAATGATAGTTGTTTGCGCTACAACCGCCCGAGCAAATAAATTTCGCGAAACAGTTTTCGCATTTTTTGCGCGTGAACAGGCAGGAATTTTTGAATTTTTCGCGAATATCGGGGCGGGTAATGCCCTCATATACGCTACCCATTCTAAACGAGCTGTCCCCCGCGAACTGATGGCAGGGATACAAATCGCCGTTGGGGATTACGGAAAAATATTCGTTACCCGCACCGCACGCCGACACGCGTTTGGAAAGGCAAGGTCCGCCTTCCAAGTCGATATTGAAATGGAAGAAGTTAAAGCCCTCACCCTTTTTATGACGCTCTAAATACGCCTCGCACAAGTTTTCGTATTCCTTTTCGATTGCGGGCAAATGCGCTTTGGTGATTTGCAAATCGGGAATGTCCGTCACGACGGGTTCCATAGAAATAGAGTCTACGCCTTGGTCGGCGATAAATAAAACGTCCTTGGAAAAATCGAGGTTTTTCGCTGTAAAAGTACCGCGAACGTAATAGCTTTTTTCACCGCGCAAGGTGATGAATTTTTTAATTTTATCGATAATTAAATCGAACGTACCCTTGCCGTTCACCGATTTACGAATGGCGTCGTGTACTTCCTTGCGCCCGTCGAGCGAGAGAACGACGTTTTCCATTTCCGCATTGAAAAATTCTATCGTTTCGTCGTTTAACAACAGCGCGTTGGTGGTCGTGGTAAAGAGGAATTTTTTGCCTGCCTTTGCACCCTGTTCCTTGGCGTAATACACCGTTTGTTTTAAGGTTTCGAGGTTCATAAGCGGTTCACCGCCGAAGAAATCCATTTCCAAAACCTTTCTTTTTCCGCTATGTTCAATTAAGAAATCGACGGCTTTTTTCGCCGTTTCCAAGCTCATACTTTCGCGTTTTGCGTGGTACGCGCCCTCGTCGGCAAAACAATACCTGCAACGCATATTGCAATCGTGGCAAATATGGATACAAAGCGCCTTTACCTCGTTTGATTTCACGGGGTACGCCTTTACTTCGTCCTTAAACAGCAAGCCTTGCGATTTTAAGTTTTCTACGTCGGATAAAATTTCTTGAATTTGTTCGTCGGTGATATAGGTAATGTCAATTTCCTCGCCCTGCTCTTTGGCTTTGAGAAAATCGGCGGTTGCGCTATCGCATTCGTGCAACGAACCGCTCCCGACGTCGTAAATATAGTTTTTATCCCGATAACTGAATACGTGAATCACTTTGGTTTTTCCTCGTCCTGATAATTTTGTAAAACTCGGCTAAAAACGGCGTACTTATACAATACGCCGTTTCGCTTTTTTCGTTCCCTGCTAAAATAACTTGATAAACGCGTTACCAAGCCGACTTGATTTTTATTTGCGTTCGATTTTTTCTTCGCGCGTAATTCTTTCGCAGGACTGGTTCCCAACCGTACAGCTCGTCTTGCAAGCGGACTGGCAGGTACTTCTGCATTCACCGCAAGCGGTTACTTTCTTTTCAGCGGGTTTTGCAATCGTTTTAATCATAGCAATTTCTCCTGATTTTTGGATTTTGTTGCTATTATTATAATACACTTTGTCTAAAATTGCAAGCGGTTTTATAATCTTTGCCGTATTTTATTGCAAAGTATTTTTTTCATTTCCGCCCACTATCCGTAAGCGATTTATACCCCACGGCGAAAATTCACCGCGATTGCTCCGCCGATAACGCCCGCAAATACCGCTAAAAACAGTTCGATAATAATCCACCAGGACAGCGAAAAATCCCCGCCGATTGCCGAAAAAGTAAGATAGGACAGCGCGGTAAAAACGAGCGCGATAGCTCCGCCTTTCAAAAAACCCTTTTCGCCCCGCACGAAAAGGAACGAACCAAGCAGTATCGCTACCACTTTCACCGTTTGGTTAACGGGACACACCACTTTATCAGGTAGCGGGGTAAAGCGTAAAATATTCGCTAAAATTACCACCGCCAAAAAGGAAAACCCCAGCGCAAACCCCGCGCCTTTGAGGATTTGGAAAAAACCGTTGCCTGTTGCCGTTTCGTTTTGCATAAAAATAACACCTCCGCTTTATCCTATGCGAAGGCGTTATGTTTTCATACCTTAAAATTATTCGTTTTCTTTGCTTTCTTCTACGGTTTCTTCCGCCTTAACCTCTTCCACGGGCGTTTCGACAACCGTTTCTTCCGCTTGCGCTTGCGCTACGGGTTCAGCCTTTTCGGGTTTCGCGTCCGTTTGGTATACCGCTTGCATATCGAATTTGATATACGATTTACCGCTCGCCTCCGTACCCGTTTCCAACACGAAAGTGTTGTCTTCCTTGCAAATTTCCACTACGACACCGCAAATACCGCCGATAGTTTTCACCTTGTTACCAGGCTTGATGGCGTTGAGCATATCCATCGTTTCCTGCTGTCTTTTCGCCTGCGAACGACGGCTGTACACCATCATCACCACGAAAAGCACCGCGATTGCGCCGAGCATAATATACATACCCCAAGGGCTACCCGCACTTTCAGCCGTATCCGTCAATAAATTAAAAAGCATATTCTTTTCTCCTAACTCTTTCGCGCGCAAAACCTGCACCGAAGTATTTTACTATTACTATGATAGCCGTTTTTCGATTTTTTTGCAAGCGATTTATTGCCAAATTTTACTTTTTTTTATTTTTCACGCACTTTTCATTTCCCTGCGCAAACTTTCGCGTTACGATTTACGGCGTTTTTTGTCCGAAAGTATATTCAGCAAAATATACCCGCCCGTAAGCAATACTATCGCGCCGATAAGCACCAAATAGCTCTGCCATACCTGCACTTGACTGCCGAAAAAATACAAATTGCAGTCCGCCGTATCGCGAATCCCCTGTATCGCCTCGGCGGGAAAACCCTGTTCCACCATTTCCCGATACGCCCCCGCTAACGCGTGGTTTCTAAGCAGGGAAGTACCGTAAGTCCCCGGTAAAAACGCGACGGTATTTCTAATCACCGCGCCAAACTGCGAAATCGGCATATACGCTCCGCAAATAAACCCGTACCCAGAACTAACGATAGTACCTACCGCCGAAAGCTGACCCTGCGTGGTAAGCGGATAGCAAACGAGCGAGGCAAGCGCCGAGCCGAATAGCACCAAAAGACAGGTATCCACGACGAACAGCAACGCGTCCAAAAAGGACAGATACCAGCCGGTAAACGCCAAGTATACCATTCCCAAAGCGGTAGCGACTAAGCTAATGATAAGCCCGTTGAACACCGTCGAAAAATAGTACGCAAACGCAATCGTTTTTGGTTTTGTGGGCGAAATATCAAAATCCCCCCGTGCGCCCGTTACCTTGTCCGACACGGCGCAAAGATGCGCGCAAAAGGGTACGGTGACCGCGCTTACCGCAAGTAGCGAGGATAACAGCAAACCGCCCACCAAGCCTTTAATCACCTTTTCGTCGAACACCAAGTTTTCGGGCAATGCCTGTAAAAAACTGTCCTCGTACACGTTATATAAAAAGGTCGCGTACAGCACCAACAAAATTATCGGGGTAATGAGCGCCGTGAAAAAAGTGCCTTTATCCTTGAAAAATAATTTTACGTTTCTATGGATTAATGCGTTTAACGTTTTCATACTTCCTCTCCTTTCAGCGTTTTGCCCGTCACGGCTAAAAATACGTCGTCCATTTTCCCCTTGACAATTTCATAATCCTTGAAAATTTCAGGGTATTGCAAAATAAGCTTTGTCGCCTCGCCCGTATTTTCCACCGTAACGCGATAGCCTTCGGCTATTTTCTCGTAAGGCTTTTTAAGGGCTTTGACCTGTTCCTCGTCCGTATTATACAGCGTAATAAAATCGCCCGTATACTCGTTTTTCAGCTGTAACGGCGTACCCTCGGCGACGATTTTTCCGTCGTCCAAAATGACGATATAATCGGCGTCCCCCGCCTCTTCCATATAATGCGTGGTTAAAAACACCGTCATACCCTTTTGTTTTCTCAAATGCTCAATCACCTGCCAAACCGTTTTCCGCGTCTGCGGGTCGAGCCCAGTCGTCGGTTCGTCTAAAATCAAAATTTCAGGATCGTGCAAGAGCGCGCGCGCCATATCCACGCGCCGTCGTTGCCCGCCCGAAAGCTTGCCTACGGGTCGGCGTAAAATATCCTCCAACTCAAACATCTGACAAAGCTCTTTCAGCCTCGCCTCAAACGCTTCGCCGACGATACCGTACAACGCCGAACGCGTTTTCAAGTTATCGTACACGCTCAGCGGTTTATCGAGTACGGAATTTTGGAAAACCACGCCGATTGCGCGCTTGATTTCCTCGGCGTTTTCGTCGAGGTTTTTGCCGTTCAACAAAACCCTGCCCCCGTCCTTTTTCAGTTGTCCGCACATAATCGAGATGGTGGTACTCTTGCCCGCACCGTTCAAACCCAAGAACGCGAACAGCTCGCCTTTTTTCACGCGGAAAGAAATACCCTGTACCGCTTTGACTTCGCCGTAGCTTTTATATAAATTTTCTATTTGAATACTGTTTTGCATAATGAAACTCCTATATTATAAGCTTTCAAAAACGAGCGTTCCGCGTTTTTTCAGCCAAATCCCCAAGCCTGCGCAAGCTACGCTAAACACGCCCAAAACGCAAAGCAAATACGCTATTGGTGGCATATACTTTCCGAGCGCGATATATAAAATGACGGAAAACGCCGTTACGCCTATATTCGCAAGCATAGAAAGCAAAGGCGACATACCTTGTTTTACCGCCGAAATTTCGCTCGTCCAATGCAGGTTAGGTAATTTTAAGTTAAAAACCAAACCCAACTCGGCGCAAAGCGCGGTAAAAATCAACGCACTTACTATCTCCAAAACAATCCAACCGATATTTACGCTAAGCACTATCCCTAATACGCTCGCGCAAAGCACGGCGGGAATTGCCGTCACCAAAAAATGTAACGCAAGTTTCGCCGTCAACACCGTAGACGCGCATACGGGCATAGACCGCACTATCCAAAGCGATTCCCCTTCCAACGATACGGATGAGGCTGTGATACAGTTCATTGCCGACACCCCGCACACGATTACGCAAAGCAACAAAGACAAATCCCCGCCGACAAACCCCGTCAGCGTATCTAAAAAGTCCAAATTAAACAGCGCCAACACGGGCAAAACGAGCAAAAATACACTACCCAACGCGCAGTTCAAATAAATCATCGGATTGCTAAACAACCGCTTGCATTCGCGGATAAACAGCGCGGTAAACGGCGTTCTGCCTTTTACCGACTTAATTTCCCCTTTCGCGCCCCTTTCACCGCTCTTGAAAATAGCCACCGTTAAAAAGGTCTTGGACAACAGCAAATATACGAGCGCGAAAAGCGCGGTGAAAATAAGACTGAATATAAGCGTTGCAATCCCCTCGCCCGTCGCCGATTTACCCAAAAGATAAAACGGGTATATCTTTTTCAAGGTATTGCCCACCGCTTCGCCGTTTGTGATAATAAAGGTTAAATACTCGTTAATCTTCCCGACGATAATAAAATACGCCACCATAAACACGGCAAAAAACGCCAAGGTCAAGATATTTTTCGCTCTGGCTTTTGCGGTTACGAGCGCGATAAGCCAACCGAGCAAACAGCACACCGCGAGTTCGCCCAAGGGCAACACCAGCGCAACGACCAACGAAAATACGAGGGCGAGCGGTTGCACGCCCGCTACGATAGAATACTCTACGACCGCGGGAAACCAAGCCAACGCGGTGAACGCGAACGCGAAGGCGTACAGCGAAAGCATACGCGTAAAAATCACCGCCCAAGCGGGTATAGGCATAGACAAAAGCAAATCGTTGTCCTTCGCCTCGAAAAGTTTGGCTTTGACGAAAAATACGCTACCGATTGCACCGATACCAAACGCCGTCAAACCCGAAAAGGCGAAATACACCCACGCAAGTCCGCCCGCCACCAAGGGCGCGCAAAGCGATTTGGCGAGCTGGTAAAATATCACCGCCGACGCACCCACGGCGTAAACCATCAATGCGCAAAACCCGAAAATCGCTAACGGACTGCGTTTTTTGTTGTCCTTCGAACTGAAAAAGAAGAAGGACGCCGTTTCCAAAAACTGTTTTTTAAGTAACGCCTTTATCATACGCCTTCCTCAATAAGTTCCAAAAATACTTCTTCCAAACTTTCGTCCCCTTTCACCTTTTCCACCGTTCCCTCTTTGATGAGCTTACCGTCTTTGATGATGGCGATTTTATCGCAAAGCTTTTCCGCTACTTCTAAAACGTGCGTCGAAAAGAAGATTGCCGTACCCTTTTTACAAAGCTCGCGCATCATTTCCTTTACCGTATACGACGCTTTGGGGTCAAGCCCAACGAACGGTTCGTCCATAATAATCAGTTTGGGTTCGTGCAAGAACGCGGAAATCAACGCAAGTTTTTGTTTCATACCGTGCGAGTACGCACTAATCAACAAGGTCAAATCGCTGGTAAGCGAAAACGCCTCGGCGTATTTTTTAATCAGCGTTTCCCGCTTTTTAGGCTCGACTTTATAAATATCCCCGACGAAATGCAAATACTGCAATCCCGTCATAAACGGGTATAAATCTGGATTGTCGGGAATGTACGCAATCTTTTGCTTACATTCTATCGGGTTTCCTTTCAGCGATACGCCGTCTACGTAAATTTCCCCCTCGTCAAAACCTAAAATACCGCAACACGCTTTTAAGGTCGTCGTTTTCCCCGCACCGTTATGCCCGATAAAACCGTAAATTTCCCCTGGCTGAATGTGCAGACTCACGTTATCCACCGCCTTCTTTTCCCCGTAGCTTTTACTTAAATTGATAATTCTTAACATAGCTCTATTTTTACCTCTCGCTATTGTTTTGATATTAAAATGATATCACTTTTCAAACGGTTTGTCAAGTATTTTTAAGAAAAAAAGCGGAAAAAATCCGCTTTTTCTTACCATTTGCCTTCTCCGCCGTATTTTTGATAGAAATCTTTTGCGAAATCCTTGACGTACCCGCCCAAGATAGATTGCCTAAGCCCGCGCATAAGGTTGTGTAAAAAGGTGATATTATGCAAGCTTAGAAGCATTGCGCCGTACATTTCGCCGGTATTAATCAGGTGGCGCAAATACGCTTTGGTGTAGTGTTTACAGCAATAGCAGTTACATTCGCTATCTAAGGGGGTAAAATCCTCTTTATATTTGCCGTTTCTCACCACCACTCTGCCCCGTGAAGTGAGCGCCGTACCGTTACGCGCAATGCGCGTTGCCAAAACGCAGTCGAACATATCGATACCGCGGAGCGTACCCTCGATTAAGCAATCGGGCGAGCCGACGCCCATTAAATAGCGGGGTACGTCCGTAGGGAGCTTGGGTTGTAAATCGTCCAACAGCTCGTACATAAGCGGTTTGGGTTCGCCCACCGAAAGACCGCCGATAGCGATACCGTGCTTAACGAACGGCAGGGTGCGTGCCAAGCTTTCCGCGCGTAAGTCTTTATACATATTGCCCTGCACGATAGGGAAAAGTGCTTGTTCGGGTTTATCGTGGAATTTATAACAGCGTTCGAGCCAAGCGGAAGTTCTAAGCATAGCGGATTTGGCTTGGGCGTGGGTATAGCCGTACTCGCTACACTCGTCGAACGCCATAATGATATCCGCGCCGAGATTTTGTTCCACCTGCATTGCCTTTTCGGGCGTGAAGAAATGTTTGCTACCGTCTACTGCGGAAGAAAATTCCACGCCCGCGTCGGTAATTTTGTTTAATTTTCCAAGCGAAAATACCTGAAATCCACCGCTGTCCGTTAAGATAGGTTTGTTCCAGTTCATAAATTTATGCAATCCGCCCGCTTTTTTGACGATTTCGTCGCCCGGGCGCATATATAAATGGTAGGTGTTGGACAAAATAATTTGCGAACCCGCCTCTTCTAAATCGCGGGGAAAAACGCCCTTGACGGTGGCTTGCGTACCGACGGGCATATACACGGGCGTTTCGATATCCCCGTGCGGCGTGTGCAAAATCCCTGCTCTCGCTCCCGTTTCGGGATCGGTCTTGATGAGTTCAAATGAAAAAAATTCGTTGTTCATATCTTCTTAAGTCGGAGGCCAAGCGGTCTTAGGAAGACAACAATGGGCACCAACTCCTTGGCCCACAGACCGACATGGCTCCGATCCGACTTCGTCAGTCCTTTCATTAAGAGGAGCGTGGATGGAGATCACATCTGCAGTTGCCAACAGCTCCTCAAGAGGCAGACTCGGGTAGTCCTTGCAATGCGATGTACCCGATGAAGTCGGAGGCCAAGCGGTCTTAGGAAGACAACAATGGGCACCAACTCCTTGGC
>JAZSPG010000075.1:0-2382 GCA_045537295.1 Candidatus Scatosoma sp.
CGCTCTTGCGCCACGGAACGAACCGTCACCGCCGATAACAACCAAGCCTTCAATCCCGTGTTTTTCAAGCGTTTTCACCGCTTGTTCTTTCCCTTCTTTCGTCAGCATTTCCAAGCATCTTGCCGTACGGAGTTTTGTACCGCCGAACTGCACGATATTCGATACGCTACGCATTTCCATAGGAACGACGGTGTCTTCGATTAACCCCGCATAACCGCGTTCAATGCCGAATACCTCCATTCCGAAATATATACCCGAACGGACGACTGCACGAATCGCCGCGTTCATACCGGGGGCGTCGCCACCGCTCGTTAATAAGCCTATACGCTTCATAAATTTTTACCTCTCGTTAGTTTTTCTCTCACGAATTTCCTTATATCTACAATGCGCCGTCGGTTTACCCCGATTTTTTGCATACAATACTATTATATCAAATTTTCAGTAAAAAACAACCGTTTTGCGTTGCTTTTTTTAACTTTTTCCAAAAAAGCTTAGGTAAGTTTGATACAGCTTTCGCTTAAAAACCCGCTAAGCTCCGCCATTAAAGCTTTATTCGGCGTTACCTTTTGCGAACAGAGCATTTTTTTACCGTTTTTCACGAACACGACGGGCGTTTCGCCTTCGTAAAAGACGAGCGTTTCCATCAATTCTTCTATATCCGCGTCCTCTAAGCCCGTGACGTTGAGCCAAAGTTTTTTCTCCGCGTCCGATTTTTCCAAGCGCGGTGCGGAATGGGGCGTAGCGGTTGCGGGCGCGGTTGCCGTTGCGGTTGCTTGGACGGTAGGTTGTTCGTCCAAGGTAAATTCCGTCATTTTATCCACGATAATCGCGGGTAATTTCTCGCCGTCGATACTTAATTTACCCGATAACGACACGACTTTATCGCTTTCTAAGAACGGTCTTATTTTTTCATAGACCTTGGGGAAACACACACATTCCACCGAGCCGTACAAATCCTCTACCGTCACGAACGCCATAAACTGTCCGGATTTGGTCTTTAATTTTTTATACGCGGAAATCATACCGCCCATCGTCACCGCCATTCCGTCGGACAACTCGTTATACGTTTTCACGCCCGTTTCTTCGTCCTCCGTATACGCGTTGAGTGCCGAACAGTTAAAGGAAGTATCCTTAAAATACGGCAGGAATTTTTCAAACGGGTGACCGCTTACGTATACGCCGAGTACCGATTTTTCCTTGGACAGCTTTTCCATCGTTTCGTATTCGGGTATATTCGGATAGGTAATTTCTATCGTTTGTTCCTCTAAAATACTGCCAAAAAGCGAAATTTGCGCGCCCGCTTTTTGCTTATCCATCGCGTTGACGCGAGAAAGCGCCTCTTCGTACACGCTTGCAAACTGCGCGCGGGCATAACCGAAACTATCGAACGCGCCCGCGTAAATCAAGCTTTCGATAATACGCTTATTCACAAACTTCGCACAGCGCGCGATAAAGTCGGCAAAATCCTTAAACTCGCCGTTTTCGTTACGTTCTTTAATAACCGCCGAAATCGCCTCCTGCCCAACGCCTCTAAGCGCGCCAAGTCCGATTCTAAGTCCGTTGCCCTCCACCCAGAAAATTTCCTTGGATTTGTTGATATCGGGGGGCAAAACCTCGATATTTTTTTCTTTCATATACAGGATATACTTGGATATTTCGTCGATTTTATCAATTCTATCGTTCAAAATACCCGCCAAAAATTCTTTGGGATAAAACGCCTTCAAGTACGCCGTGCGGTAGGCAACCACCGCGTACGCCGCGGCGTGCGATTTGTTGAACGCGTAAGACGCGAAACTTTCCATATCCGCGAAAATTTTCCCTGCAACCTCCGCGGGTATACCGAGCGACGCACAACCCGTGATATTATCCTCGGGCGAACCGTAAATGAACTTGTCCTTTTGTTCCATCAGCTCTTTTTTCTTCTTTTTCGCCATCGCGCGACGAACGAGGTCGGCTTGTCCGAGCGAATACCCTGCAAGCTGTTGGAATATCTGCATTACCTGTTCTTGATAGATAATAACACCGTAGGAATTTTTCAAAATAGGCTCTAAGAACGGCGTGTCGTAGACGATACGCTCAGGGTAATGCTTGTTTTCGATATATTTGGGGATAAAGTCCATAGGACCGGGGCGGTACAGCGAAATACCTGCGATTAAGTCTTCCAAACAGGTAGGCTGTAAGTCTTTCATAAACTTTTTCATACCGCCTTGTTCGAGCTGGAACACCGCGTCGGTATCCCCCGACGAGATAAGCTGATACGCCTCGGGGACGTCCACCCCGATTTTGTTAAAGTCTATATCTATCCCCAACCCCTCTTTGATATATTCGAGGGTGTTTTGAATATCCGTTAAAGTGGTGAGCGCGAGGAAGTCCATCTTCAAC
>JAZSPG010000058.1:0-26683 GCA_045537295.1 Candidatus Scatosoma sp.
TAACAAGACCGATAGCTTTTGCTGCGCCCGTGGAGTTGGGAACGATGTTTGCAGCAGCTGCACGTGCACGACGGAAGTCGCCTTTTCTGTGAGGTCCGTCAAGAACCATTTGGTCGCCCGTGTAAGCGTGAATGGTCGTCATATAACCCTTCTTAATCTTGCAAAGCTTGTTGAGGGTGTTCGCCATAGGCGCAAGGCAGTTGGTCGTACAGGACGCAGCCGAGATGATGGTGTCGTTCTTGGTAAGCGTCTTTTCGTTTACGCTGTAAACGATAGTGGGAAGGTCGTTACCAGCGGGAGCGGAAATAACGACTTTCTTCGCGCCTGCGTTGATGTGCGCTTGGCTCTTTGCCTTAGAGGTGTAGAAACCGGTACATTCAAGTACAACGTCTACGTTGAGCTGACCCCAAGGGCAGTTGTTCGCGTCTTTTTCCGCGTAAATTTTGATGGTTTGACCGTTTACCGTGATAGTACCTGCTTCGTCGTCAGCCGAAACGGTGTCTGCAAGCGCGTATCTGCCTTGTGCAGAGTCGTACTTGAGAAGATGCGCGAGCATCGAGGGGCTGGTAAGGTCGTTGATAGCAACGACTTCGTAGCCCTCAGCACCGAACATTTGTCTGAAAGCAAGTCTACCGATACGGCCAAAGCCGTTGATTGCAACTTTTACGTTTGCCATAATAAAGTTCCTCCGAGTATATTAAAAATTTTTTTGTTTCGTTTTTTAGACGAACGGAAAAAACCGACAATCCGTTTTCGTCCGTATACTATTCTACCACACTTTTTTTCTTTCGTCAATAATTTTGAGCGTTTTGCGCGAAAATTATTTCCAAGAATTTGAAATAATAATTTTTTCTCCGTCGGCAAGCGTTGACAAACGAAAAAAATTAGTGTATACTTATACTATAATTATTTTAAGGAGTGAAAATTTTATGGCTAAGAAAGTAAAAGCAAACCCCAAAACCGGCAACCCCGGTACTTCGGAATTTAACGGCGGGTTATTTGGGCTTATCGGTATTTCGATTTTACAATTTTTACTTATCGTGTTTACGCTTACGCTGGGTACGGCTTGGGCGGTTTGTATGAAAATTCGCTGGTACGTAAGACATACCCGCGTGAACGGCAAACAGCTCGAATTTGACGGTAAAGGTATTCAGTTGTTCGGCAATTATATCAAATGGTTTATTCTCAGCGTGATTACCTTGGGTATTTACGCGTTCTGGTTGGGCATTAAAATGGAAAAGTGGAAGATGAAACATATCTTCTATAAAGAAGACGCGATGATGCAACCCGCTATGCCTATGCAAAACGGCGGTTATCCCGTAATGCCTACGATGCCTATGCAACCGATGCAACCTATGCAACCTATGCAAATGCCTCAAATGCCCCAAGGCGCGCCGTTTGGATATCCTATGATGCCTCCCGTATCTTGTCCTTATCCGCAAATGCCTTACGGGTATCCCAACCAAACGAAAAACTAATAGTACATAACCAAAGACCCTGTGCAAAATAACGGCACGGGGTCTTTTTTTCGTGCAAGTTTTGATAGGAAAAGAGGACAAGTTTTGACAGTGGATTTTGCTTGAAGTTTTTATGGAAAAATATTATAATATATAATATGGAAAAAATATCATAAAACGCAAACAGAAAAAAACGATTTGTTATTGCAATCGCTTTGAAAGTTTGTTAAAATAATAAAAGCGGTATATTTTAAGATTTATAAGATTATGAAAAAAACGGCAATAAAAAAACGGGATTTCACTGAGGGTAAAATCCTAAAAAAACTTATCCTATTCGCCGTTCCTTTGGCGCTGGCGTCCTTTATGCAAAAGCTGTTTCACGCGGCGGACGTAGCGGTTATCGGGCAGTTCGGCGGGTCGGTATACCAAGCCTCGATAGGCGCGACGGGTACGATTTCGAGTTTACTCGTCAATTTCTTCGTCGGGTTTAGCGTCGGGGTGAACGTCGCGATGGCGAACGCGCACGGCGCAAAGGACGAGGCGCGAAAGGAACGCGTTTTGCATACGGGTATAACGCTTGCGCTGATTGCGGGGGTTATCGTTACGGTTTTGGGGTTAACCCTTTCAAAACCTTTACTCAAAGCAATGAACACGCCCGAGGATATTATCGATTATGCGGGGCTGTATTTGACAGTCTGCTTTTTAGGTAAGCCCGCAACGCTCGTGTATAACTTCGGTTCGGCGATATTGCGCGCGGTGGGCGAATCCAAACGACCGCTGTATTATTTGTCCGTAGCGGGCGTTTTGAACGTCGTTATCAATATCGTGACGGTCGTGTTTTTCAAATGGCACGTGGTCGGCGTGGCGCTGGGTACGATTTTGTCTATGTATTTGGCGGCGGGTTGGGTGCTGATAGACCTTATCCGCGGGAAAGCGGGGGTAAAGCTTTCTTTCAAAAAATTGCGGATATATAAAAAAGAAAGCAAGAAAATTTTGCGTATCGGTTTGCCGATGGCAATCAATACCTCGCTGTTTTCCGTTTCCAACTTGCTCATTCAATCCAACGTGAACGCGTTCGGCAAAAACGCGATTGCAGGGAAATCGATTGCGGGGAATTTAGAGGAAATTATCGAAACCTTCGCCAGCGCGATTATGCACGGCGTCGTTACCTTCGTCGGTCAAAATCTCGGCGCGAAAAAGCAGTACCGCGTACATAGAATTATCGGTGCGGGGGTCGTGGCGTGCGCGGTTTGGTACGCGTTTTCAACGGCGGTGCTGTTGGCGTTCGGGCGGTATCTTTGTATGGTATTCAATTCGGACGAGGCCGTTATCGGCTGGGCAATGCGACGGGTGCTGGTGATGGAGGTTTGGATGTTTACCACCATCGGCTCGAAAGCGTACGGCGGAGCGCTCAAAGGTATGGGCAAAACCCTCTTCCCGATGCTGACGAATTTGTTTTTCACCTGTATCGTGCGCGTGGGGTATCTGTCCTTTATCTACCCCAACCTGCCCGAGCAAACCTATGAAAGAATTTATATGATTTACCCGATTACTTGGTTTTTATCGAGTTTCGTGCAAATTATCGTCTATTACGCCTTAGGCGCAAAGCACGGGCATTTCAAAAAACCCGTTTTGATTGCCCAACCCCCGCAGGCTATGCCTACGGCGGAAATAAAGGAAACGGCGATTTGCGCGGAAACGGAGGTTGCGCCAACGAAAGAAAAAGAAGAAAACATAACGGAATAAGCAAAGCGAAAAATAAAACGGTGTAAAAACTGTTTTATTTTTTACTATTTTTTAGTGCTTTTATACATTGTATAATAAAAAAATCGTGGTATACTTAAAGGGTAAAGCTTAAAAAGGAGAAAAACCAAGCAATGAAAATTATCGTAGCGTCCTTTCAATGCGAATCCAACAGCAAGGCAAAGCTTCACCCGCAAAAACACGATTTTGAGTATTTTTCAGGTGCGGATATTTTCAAAAAATTAGTCGTAAAAGAGGTGTTTGAAAAAAGCGGTTTTGAGGTCGTACCCGCTATCTACGCGGTGGCGTTACCCTCGGCGACGGTGGAAAAAGACACCTACGATTTTTACGCAAACCAAATTTTAGACACGGTCAAACAAAACCCCGATTGCGCGGGCGTGTTTATCTTTTTCCACGGTAGTATGGAAGTAGAAGAAATCGGGAGCGGGGAACTGTACTTATTAAAACAAATCCGTAAAATTGTGTCGAAAGATTGCCTGATTGCGCTTTCTTTGGACGCGCACGCGAATATCACGGACGAGCTTTGTTCGTACGCGAATATTATCAGCGGGTTTAAGACCGTTCCGCATACCGACCAAGCCGAAACGCAAATGCGTAGCGCGAACGCTTTGGTGTATTGCTTGAAAAATAATATCAAACCTTACGCATATATGCAAAGAGTACCGTTCCTTTTGAAAAACGATACCTTGCAAACGGCGTATGAACCGCTCAAAAGTTTAATCGAAGAAACGGTTGCGCTGGAAAAGACGGAGGAAATTTTCACCGCGAACCTGTTTTTAGGGCATTGTTGGATAGACGCGCCCAACACTTCGGCTTCGACGGTGGTTTGCGCGACGAGCGAAGCAAAGGCAGAAGAGGTGGCCAAAGATTTAGCCAACAAGCTTTGGGCGACGCGTAATTCGTATAAGTTTTTATGCGAGGCGGAACTGCCCGAAGAATGTGTAAAACGCGCAATCGAGGGCAAAGAAAAGCGTATCTTCATCACGGACAGCGGGGACAATACGACGGCTGGCGCGGAAGGGGATACGACGGGTATTTTGCGGTTGTTTTTAGAGAAAAACCCTACGAAAAAGACCTGCGTTGCGGGTATTACCGATTTTGATACCGTCAATAACTTTTGGAATAAAAAGGACGGCGAAGAGGTGTATTTGCAGGCGTTTGACAAAACTGGCGTTGTTAAATCCCACGGCGAAATTTTGGGTTGGACGAAAGAGATTATCGGTAGAAGTTTGACCGTTTCGTTCGGTAATGTAGATGCGGTATTCACCGAATACAGAAGTGCGTTTATCGAAAAGGGGAATTTTGACAAGGCGAACGTCGATTTGCTCTCTTACGAAATCGTCGTCGTCAAGCTTGGGTATTTGTTTACCGAATTAAAACCGTTTGCCGATAGAGAATTGTTCGCCCTTTCCGACGGCGCGAGCTGTGTAGAGCTTGCAAGGCTCGGCTTAACGAAAATAATCCGTCCTATGTATCCCTTGGACGACTTCGAATTTAAGGCTTAAATAAAAAATAAATAATAAGGAGATATATTATGGCTTATTACAACAAACAAGAAACTCAAAACAGAGTGGCGAAAGTGGTGAAATTGCTCAACGATACGAACACCGATATCGCAATTATCTACTTCGACGAACTCAACGTGGCAAACGGCTGGTATTTGACGGGCTGGTGCGGTCAGTTTGAAAAGGGCGCGGTGCTCGTAGGTCGCGACGGAACGACGATGCTCCTCGGCGGTCCTGAAAGCGAACCGTTCGCAAAGCAAGACTCGGCAATCACCGACGTTCGTTGCTTCCCCGTATTTATGGTGCCCGACGAAGAATATCCTTTGGCTACCATCATCAGCTTTTCCGATTTGTTCGCGGAACTTACGGCGAAATTCCCCGTGAAAAAGGTGGGTCTTGTCGGCACGACGGATATGCCTTATGCGGTGCACGAGGACTTGGTAAAAGGGTTCGAGGGCTGTGAAATCGTGGACTTGACGGAAGATTATCTTAAATTCCGTTACGTAAAGAGCGACTGGGAAGTGGAACAGGCGCGCCAAGCTACCCAGCTTGCTTGCAAGGCGTATAAGGCGATGGCGGAAAAGGTAAAGGCTGGCAACAAGGAATACGAAGTTGCGGCGGCGGGCGAGGCGGTTTGCCGTGAAAACGGTGCGGACAGCTTTGCATACAGAACGATTGTCGGTAGCGGTATCCGTTCCAACGCGGTCGTGCCTACGGCAACGAATAAAGTGATGGAAAACGGCGAAATGGTAATGCTCGGGATTGCGCCCCGTATCAACGGTTACGCGGGTACGTTCGGTCATACCGTTCCTGTAAGCGGTGAATACACCCTCGAACAAAGAAAGTGCCTTATCGATATGATTGAGGTGATGAAACTCACCAAGAGTATGCTTAAAATCGGCAACACGGGCAGAGATATCGACGCGGTTGGCAGAAAGCTTTACGAAGAGGGCGGGTATTTGAGATACCTCGTTTGTCCGTTCGCGCACACTATGGGACTTATGGAAGCGGAAGCGCCTTTCTTTGGTCCGAACGGCGACGTGCCCCTTGAAAAGAATATGATTATCAACGTAGACGTATCTTTCTTTGGACATCCTACCCTTCACGGTCTTAGAGTGGAAACCTGCTACGTGATTACCGAAAACGGTGCAGAACCTTTATGCCCTTGGTTTGAAGAAGAGCTTTTCAACTACGTAAAATAAATTAAAAATCCGTATATGCGTCGCAATACGGCGTTAAACTTGCGTTTTTTCTTGGTCGTTTACGCGTAGTAAACTCCCTGCGAAAAAACCGCGTTTGCCTTGTCTTGCTCGCATCTGCGAATTTTTACGAATAATTAAATAAGGAGAAAAAATTATGAAAAACGGAAAAAAGAACTGGGTATTTTGCGATGGCGATTTGCCCCCTCACGGCGACAACCCCGACTTTTTGGGTCACGAAGCGTTGATGATTACCAACGTTTCCAAAAAAGACGCGAAAATCACCATTAAGGTTATTTTCGAGGACAAACCGCCTTACGATAAAATCACTATCGATTTGCCTGCGGAAAGAACGACTTGCTTGCGTTTAGACTATCCTATCGGCAAGGAACAGTATCAAATTCCTTTCGGGCAATACGCGCTCCATATCATTTCCAACGTACCCGTATGCGCTTGCTTTGGGCGTTTGGACGTAAGACAGACGAATATGGCGTATTACAGCTTAGCAGGCTATGCGTTTTAATTAGCGATTGCCACGGCGCGCTTTGTGCGCCTCGCAACGACGAAACGACAAAAAAGCTCACCGCAAGGTGAGCTTTTTCCGTGCGGTGGGTGAAAATTTTGCGTGTATTCGACAAAACCGCGCTGAGAAATTGTGTAAAATATGTGAGAGTTTGTTAAATGTTTGAAAATAGCGATAGAAACGCTTGAAAAAGGTGTGCGTATATGCTAAAATAGAAAGGTAATAATCGGATAATCCGTTTATTTTTCCTAAAAGCAGGGTATAAATAGGTATTGCATAAGGTTTTCAAGGCAAATTCACGCGAAAACTTTGTGAAAGGAGAAAAATTTTGAACAAGAAATCTAAAACGATAATTTGGATAGTCGTTGCCGTCGTGGGTATCGCTTTGGTGGGTATGCTGATTAGCAATATCATCAACGCGTCTACCACCGTTTCGTTCACCGAACTTTTATCCATTATTCAAACGGAAGACGTGCAAACTATCTACGTGGACGGCTACGTTTGGCAGGTGTTGCTTAAAGACGGTTCGAAAATTAACGTCGAGGCAGGCGCAAGCGTGTACGACTTCGCGTCCTTTTCCGCGTTTTTGAAAACGCTTGGCGTACCCGAAACCGAGTACGGCGTGGATTTTTCTAAGTTGGGTTTTGACGTCGTGTTCGCCGACCCTAACGCTGGTAGCGTTTGGTCGAGCTTAATTCCTATCTTTGGCGTCCTTTTGGTAGCGTTGATGTTCTGGCTGATTATGCGTAGCGCGTCGGGTGCGGGTGGCGCTACGATGAGTATGAACAAGCAAAAAGCCAACGTACAAAACAACTTGAAGGTGCGTTTTTCGGACGTAGCGGGCGCGGAAGAAGAAAAGGAAGAACTTGCGGAAGTCGTAGAGTTTTTGAAAAGCCCGAAAAAGTTTTCTTCGCTCGGCGCGCGTATTCCCTCGGGCGTGCTTTTGGTAGGCCCTCCGGGTACGGGTAAAACCTTATTCGCCAAAGCCGTAGCGGGCGAGGCGGGCGTACCGTTCTTTTCCGTTTCAGGTTCGGATTTCGTAGAAATGTACGTAGGCGTGGGCGCAAAGCGCGTGCGCGACCTGTTCGATATGGCGAAGAAAAACCAGCCTTGCATTATCTTTATCGACGAAATCGACGCCGTGGGTAGACGGCGCGGTGCGGGACTTGGTGGCGGTCACGACGAAAGAGAACAAACGCTCAACCAAATCCTCGTACAAATGGACGGGTTTGAAAGCAACGAGGGTATTATCGTAATGGCGGCGACCAACCGCGCGGATATTTTAGACCCCGCATTATTGCGCCCGGGTAGATTTGACAGACAAATTAACGTGAATTTGCCCGACGTAAAGGGCCGTGAACAAATCCTCAAAGTGCACGCGAGAAACAAGCCGATGGCGCCCGACGTCAACTTCAAAACGGTGGCGCGGATTACCGCAGGATTTTCGGGTGCGGAACTTGCCAACCTCTTGAACGAGGCGGCGATTTTGGCGGCGCGCGCGGGTAAGCGTATGATAGGCAATCTCGAATTATACGACGGTATCAACAAGGTGTTGATGGGACCGCAAAAGAAGAGTAGGGTGGTTACCGAATCGGATAAACGCTGTACGGCGTATCACGAGGCGGGGCACGCGGTACTCGCTTGTCTTTGCAAGCATTGCGACCCCGTACACGAAGTTTCGATTATTCCCCGCGGTAGAGCGGCGGGGTATACGATGACCCGTCCCGAAACGGACGATAACGACGTTTCGTACAATAAACTTATCGATAATATTTGTATGTCGCTCGGCGGGCGCGTAGCCGAAGAACTCGTTATTCAAGACGTAACGACGGGCGCAAGCGCGGATTTACAGCACGTGTCCGATATTGCGCGCAGAATGGTTACGCAATGGGGTATGAGCGATAAACTCGGTCTTGTGGCGTACGACAGCGACCAACCCGTGTTTATGGGTATGGAATACGGTAACCAAAGCCGTGGCGGGTATTCGCAGGAAACGGCGGCAACGATTGACGGGGAAATCCGTCGGCTTATCACCGAGGCGCATACGCGTGCTACCAAGTTACTCAAAGAAAACCGTTCTATTTTGGATAATATGTCGAGGGTTTTGGTGGAAAAAGAAACGATTTACACCGAAGAAGTGTCAATGCTGATGAAAGGCGTAAGCTATAAAGAGGTGATTGCGTTTATGGACGAGCGCGAGGGCGAGCATCAAAACAACCCGTTTGCAAGCGTTACTACGCCGAGTAAAGAGCATATCGTAGAAGAAGAAAAGCCCGCTGAAAGCGAGGCAAAAGACGAAAATAACCAAAGCGAAGAATAACCACGCAAAAAACGGGATAGCTTATAAGGCAATCCCGTTTTTATCAAAGGAAAGGTATGGAACGCAGTAAAAAACGCAAAAATTTAGAGGTTTCGTTTGAGAAAAAGACCATTCCCGTATCGTTAATCGACGCGGACAGTTCGCTCGATAGCTGGGATAAAAAGACCTTAAAAATACGGTCGGCGTATTTTATGTTAAACGGTGCGCCAGAGTTTGCCGTCAACGAAAAGGCGGACGGGCGGTTTCGTTTGCTTGCCTTAGACGCGGATTTTTACGCGGTGAAGTTTTCGGGGTTTAGAGAAGTGACGGCACGGGTGTACCGTTTCACCGATAAAAACGCGGAAATTTTCTCGCTCGTCGAACGCTTGAAAATAGAAAAACTAAGCGCGATGGACGAGGCGTATTTGATGAAACGCTTATCGAGCGAATTTTCGCTCACACAGGACGATATCGCTTCGCTTATCGGTGTTTCCCGTCCCGCCGTTGCCAACACGTTACGGCTTTTGACCTTAGACGCGGGGGTGGTGGGCTTGATAGAAAGCGGTAAACTGTCCGCCGGACACGCCCGCGCGCTCGTGCGCGTACCCAAGGACAAGCAGTTCGCGTTTGCCGAAGAGGCGATAAAACGGGGGTATACCGTGCGGGAAATGGAACGGACGGTGAAGGCGTATTTAACGCCCCCTGAAATTTTGCAAAAAGAAAACGAGGCGAAAGCGCAGGCGCGGGGCGCGCAGTTAAAGGCGTTCGTCGAGCGTATGCGCGGGGTGTACCGTACCAAAGTTTCGTTAATCGGTAACGAGAAAAAGGGCAGGATTTACGTGGATTATTATTCGCCTGAGGATTTATACCGCTTTGAAGAATTTTTGGATATTATCGAGCGTTTCCAAGGGGATTGAGCGGGAATGAATTGTGATAATGAAGCGCTTTGCGTTTGAATTCACGGGCGTAGGCTAATTGGTTGAGCGTAATCGAAAATTCACGCGCGTAAGCGCAATGCATAATAGAAAACGGGCGACCCGTGTGCGCGGGTTGCCCGTTTTTTTTATTCTGTTAATTAAAATGCTTTGCCAGCCGAACCGAGCACGTTGACGATTTTATGTTTTACCATTTCTTTCATCATTGCACGCGCGTCGCCAAGATATTGACGAGGGTCGAAGTGCGAGGGTTGCTCACAGAAGTGCTGACGGATAGCCGCCGTAAACGCTACGCGCAGGTCGGAGTCGATATTGATTTTGCAAACCGCCATTTGCGCCGCTTTTCTAAGTTCGCTTTCGGGGATACCGATTGCGTCGGGCATATGACCGCCGAATTTGTTGACGATTGCAACTTTATCCTGCGGAACGGACGACGCACCGTGAAGAACGATAGGGAAACCGGGCAATCTCTTGCCGATTTCTTCCAAAATATCCAAACGGAGTTTAGGGTCTTGACCAGGCTTGAATTTGTACGCGCCGTGGCTTGTCCCGATAGCGATTGCAAGCGAGTCGATACCCGTTCTTTGCGTAAATTCTTCCACTTCGTCGGGCGAGGTGAATTGCGCGTCTGCCGCGGACACGTTTACGTCGTCCTCGATACCTGCAAGCTTTCCAAGCTCCGCTTCCACGACAACGCCGTGGTCGTGTGCGTACTCAACGACTTTTTTGGTGATGGCGATATTCTCTTCCCAAGGATGCGAGGACGCGTCAATCATAACGGAAGTAAAGCCACCGTCGATGGACGCTTTACAAATTTCGAAATCTGCGCCGTGGTCAAGGTGCATAGCAACGGGAATATCGTTCGTTTCTACTGCCGCTTGAACGAGGTGTTTCAAATATACGGGGTTCGCATATTTTCTTGCGCCTGCGGAAACCTGTAAAATAACAGGGGACTTTTCTTCGTTTGCCGCTTCAACGATGGCTTGAATCATTTCCATATTGTTTACGTTGAACGCGCCGATTGCGTATTTTTCCGCATACGCTCTTTTGAACATTTCGGTAGTGGTTACCAAAGGCATAATAAAGTTCCTCCAAAAAATTTTTCTTTTTTTCGTACGGAAATATTATAGCCTATTTTTCGATAAAAAGCAATCGAATAAGCGGGAAATTTGTAAATTTTTTGCGTTTTAGACGCGGTAGTTTTTGCAAAACAAAAAAAGCTTTTAACCACTTGACAAACCTGCGGTTTATATAGTATAATATAGAATAATAACCTAAGGGAATATTTAGATGATGACGACGTTTTGTTTGGTAACGCTACTGCTTTCCGCGACGCTTTTGCTCGGCGCGGTGGTGGGTAGCGTTTATTTACATAAAAAACAACGGCAAAAAACGGACGCGAACGAGGGAAAAGACTTCCCGCTTTCGCCTTTCCGCCTGTTTTTAATCGGGTTCTTCTTGGCGGGTTGCGTAATGCTTTTCCCCGCGTATTATACGGAATATTTCAAGACGGAAGTCGTTTTTGCCCGCGAGGTCAAATCCGTTTTACTCTCCGCGCTGGACACGATGCGTATCTTTATCCTCGACAGCGATTTCGATACCATCGGCGCGGTGGTAAGTAACACCCAAACGGTAGATAAAGCGCTCGGCGTGGCGTATTCAGTGTACGCGTCTGTTTTATACGTGCTTGCGCCCGTATTGACCGCAGGGTTCGTTTTGTCCTTTTTCAAGGACGCGTTCGCTAAGCTTAAATACCGCCTGAAATACCGCGCGGATATTTATATTATGTCCGAACTCAACGAGCGTTCTATCGCGCTCGCGGAAGATATTTTGCTTGAAAAACCGAACGAACCCGCCAAAAAACGCCGTCGTCGCGCGGTGGTGTTCGCGGACGTATTCGAAAAGGACGAGGAAGGGAATTTCGAACTCGTATCCCGCGCGAAACGCTTAGGTGCGATTTGTATGAAACGGGATATTACGAGCATACCCTTACAGCGCGGGGGCTTGGATTGTACGCGCAAGCTGTATTTTATCCGCGAAAACGAGGACGAGAATATCAAACAGTCCTTGGAAATGATAGAAACCTGCCGTAAAAACCCTAAATACAACAACTATAACACGCAATTTTTCGTGTTCACTTTTTCCACCGACACGGGCGGGGAAATTTTGTTCAATTCCGCGGACTTTGGCGCAATGAAAGTTCGGCGCGTGAACGAGAATACCAACCTCGTGTTAAGCACTTTGCAAACACATTCGGTATTTACCGACGCGGTGGGGCGCGAGGGCAACAAGCAAATCAACGTGGTTATCGTCGGTCTTGGCGGTTACGGAACGGAGCTTTTGAAAACGCTTTGCTGGTGCGGACAAACGGTGGGCTACACCGTGCGTATCCACGCGTTCGACAAAGACCCCGACGCGCCTGAGCGTATCCGTGCGATTGCGCCCGATTTGATAAAATACGAGAGCGACGAAAACGCGGAAGAACCCTTTTACAGCATTACTTTTCATACCCAAACGGACGTTGCGAGCGCGCAATTTACCGACGAGTTAGCAAAAATTAAGGACGTGACGACGGCGTTCGTTACCCTCGGCGACGACGGTCTGAATATGGCTACCGCGCTGAAAATGCGTACGCAGTTCGAGCGTAGCCGTTTGGAAAAGGGGTATAATATACCGCCTATTCTCGCCGTCGTATACAGCGACGTAAAGAGCAGAAGTTTTTCGTTCGGTAAGGATTTGAAAAGTATTCAAGACGGGCGGGATTACGGTATTCGGTTTATCGGGGATATGCATTCCCGTTACACCCTGCAAACGATTGAACAGGAACGCTTGGAAAAGCTGGGTCAGGCTTGTCATTTGCACTGGACGATAGCCTCGGGCGAGCGGAAAATTAACGAGGCGAAAACGGACGAGGAACGCCTTGCCTGTATCGAGGCGTTAAAGGCGGAAAAACAGGCGCAGGCGGAAAAATACGAGCGTTACGAGTATTACCGCAAAGCCTCTATGGCGCAAGCAATGCACGAGGTATTGCGCGAAGAGCTGGGTATTTTGCCCGATAAAAACGGTTACGACGGCGCGTTGCTTACCGAGTACGAGCATAGACGCTGGACGGTGTTTATGCGTGCGGAAGGGTACGTGTACGAGGATTTGAGCGGGTATCCCGTCTTAGAGGAAACGGGTAAAAAACGCGCGATGGACGATATTGCGCGGGCGCACGAACGGTTGCGTCATCTCGAAGTTTTGTCGGACGAGGAATGGGACAAGGACGCGCGGAGTATCGGCGCGAAAATAAGAAAAGAAAAATAATCACTAAGGGAGAAAGGATATGAAAAAGTTGATAGCGGTCGATTTTAACAGCGCTTGGATTTTCCGTCACCGTGCGGACGACACCCTGCCCGTCGCGTATTTAATGCGCGCGGTGCTGGATAAGTACGGGTATTGCGTAACCGTAAAGGAATCGTCCTTTACCGTGGTATCGTTTATCGTCACCGAAAAAGAGGACGTCAGCGCGGAACAGGTAAAGGCGCATTTTATCGCGGAATTTAAGAAAGCGTACGGCGATAAGGATTTCGCCGAATGTACGGTTTCCGTTACCGACTATACCGAAGAACCCGCAGTTGAAGAAACCGAAACGCCCGCAGGGCAAGCGCAAACGGAGGGTTCGGGTTTGGATGCCGTATTCGCGCGCAAGGGTACGCAAAGTACGCAAATGCGCGAAGAGGATATTTGCGGTACGGCGCAGGAAAAGCTGGATAAAATCAACGCGCTTATCGGTGCGGATGAGTTCAAAAAACTCGCGGAGGAAATGGTGCAAATCGCGCCGTCCATTATCCGTAGCAAGACCTTTAATATCTTCACCTATCAATCGTATTTGTTTTCGATAAACGACGGGTATGGGCTCACCACCTGTTTACAGGATTTAGCCGAGCTCGTCGGCGCGCTCCGTATTAAGCCCGTAGAACAGGGTAATCGCGCGGTGACGGAGATAAAGCTTGCTCCGCCCAAAGGGGAAAGCACCGAGCCGTTCAGCGACGTTTTACAGAAATTAGACAGCAATTTCAAAGGCACTTTGCAGGTGCTTTGTATCGATATCAGCGAATGGATTAACGACACCAACACCAAGAAATTCAAAGAGTTTCTTATGCAGATAGAACGGCATATGAACAACTTTATTATCGTGTTCCGTATTCCGTTCGTGGATAAAGAGGTGTTGGAACAAATCCGCTGTTCGCTTTCGGATATAATGTTCGTTAGAACGGTGTCGTTTGCGCCGATGAGCGCGGACGAGTTACAAACTTGGGCGGAAAAAGAACTGGAAATTTATAATTTTACCGTCGAAAAGGACGCGTGGAAGTATTTCCAAGAACGCATTTCCGAGGAAAAGAGCGACGGTAGATTTTACGGTTTGAACACCGTCAAAAAGGTCGTGCGCGAATTGTTGTATAAGGTACACTTAAAGAACGCGCGCGAAGAAAAAGCGAATAGCGTGATTTCCGAGGCGGATATGAAAGCGCTTTGCGCGAACGCGAACGAGGGGCATTTGACGGGCTATCAAATGCTGGACGGTTTGGTGGGCAACCAAAAACTCAAAGACCAAATCCGCCAAATCGTTTCGCAAATCGTGTTGGCGCGCAAGGACGACAGCGTGAAAACGCCGTGTATCCATATGCGGTTCGTGGGCAATCCCGGTACGGGCAAAACGACGGTGGCGCGTATTTTAGGTAAGATTTTGAAAGAGGAAGGCGTGTTGCGCGTCGGCGGATTTTTCGAGTACGCGGGCAGGGATTTCTGCGGTAGATTTATCGGCGAAACCGCACCCAAAACTTCGAGTATGTGCCGTGACGCGTACGGTTCGGTACTGTTTATCGACGAGGCGTATTCGCTTTTCCGCGGGGACGGGAACGACCGCGACTACGGACGCGAGGCGCTGGATACTTTGATTGCGGAAATGGAAAATCACCGTAGCGATTTGGTGGTGATTATGGCTGGGTACACGGACGAGATGGATACCTTGATGAAAGGTAACGCGGGGCTTGCAAGCCGTATGCCGTACACTTTGGAATTTCCCAACTTCACGCGTGAGGAGCTGTATAAAATATTCGAATCAATGGCGCAAAGTCGGTTTAAGACGGACAAGGAAATGCTGGAAAGCGCGAAGGCGTATTTTGAGAGCGTACCCGACAGCGTTTTGCAATCGAAAGAATTTAGCAACGCGCGGTTCGTGCGGAATTTGTACGAACGCGTTTGGGCGAAGTCGGCAATGCGTTGCCAGCTTGAAAAGTTGAAAGAAATTACGCTGACCAAGGACGATTTCGAGCGTTCGGTGGCGGATAAAGAGTTCAAGTTCAATGAGAAAAAGAAAAACCGTTTAGGTTTCTTTGAAAATTAAAAAAATATTTTAAGGAGGATTTTTACTATGGCAGATGCGCAAAAGCTTAGAAACGCACAGGCGGTATTTAATACCGTGTGCGAGATGTTGGACGACAAGAAATGGAGGTATCAAAAGGACACGGAAAAGCTGAAAATAAACTGTTCGGCGACGGGTGACGATTTGCCTATCGACGTTCGTTTTAGCGTGGACGCGGAGCGCGACCTCGTTATGTTCCTGTCCTCGCTGAATTTTTCCGTTCCCGAAGATATGCGGGAAACGATGGCGAAAGCGGTGAGTATGATTAACTATCCGATGGTGGCGGGCAGTTTCGATTTTAACCCCGCGACGGGCGGACTTTTCTTCCGTTTGACGTGTAGCTACCGCGATAGCTTAATTTCTAAGGCGGTGTACGAGTATATGCTTCTCGTATCCTGTGGAACGGTGGACGAGTACAACGACAAACTGCTTATGATTGCCAAGGGCAATATGAGTTTGGAAGAATTGAAAAAAGTTATCGATAATTAAGGAGGGTGAAAACAATGGCAAACGAAAAAGATATGAAAAAAGCCGTGGAAATGTACGGCGTATTGTGTAAAGCGTTGGACGAAAGAAACTGGCACTATGAAAAGGAAGAGGATAAGCTTACCGTTAGATTTAACGTATCGGGCGACGATTTGTCTATGCGTTTCCGTATGCAAGTAGACGCAACGCGCGGTTTGTTCCGCCTGTTCTCTTGGTTTCCTTTCGAAATGAAGGAAAGAAGAATAGAAGGTGCGCTCGCGACCTGTTACGTAAACTACCGCCTCGTTGACGGTTGTTTCGATTACAATATGGAAGACGGTAGCATACTTTTCCGTATGGTAGCAAGTTATCGCGACAGTCTTATCGGAACGGGCTTAATCGCGTATATGATTGATTGTGCTTGCGGAACGATAGACGACTACAACGACAAATTCTTAATGCTTGAAAAAGGCAAATTGCAACCCGAAGATTTCAACAAATAAGAAAAAGCGAAAAATTACGGTATATTACGGTATATATAAATAAGGAAAGAACCCGCCGAACGCGTAAATTCGGCGGGTTTTACCGTGAAAAAGCGGGAAAATAAAGGACGAGAAAAAATTTTTTGAAAAAATTAAAAAAAATTGAAAAAGTCGGCGCAAAACAGCTTGACTTAAATTTCGTTTCATACTACAATAAATAGGCAAGTTGCGGAAAGCGCTGGAAATCAACCGTTTTTCCCCGTTAGTTGAACGGTAATTGAAAAGCGTTTCTTAACGAAAAGAACTTCGTAACGAACGAAAATATATACGAAACAAAGGAGTAACATATTATGAAAACCTATATGGCGCACGCCGAAACGGTTGAGAGAAAGTGGTATGTTGTAGACGCGAGTGGCGTAACGCTCGGCCGTCTTGCAACCCGCGTCGCATCCGTTCTTCGCGGTAAGCACAAACCTACCTACACTCCCAACGTGGATACGGGCGACTTCGTAATCATCATCAATACGGACAAAGTCGTTTTGACGGGTAAAAAATTAGAAGATAAATATTACAGATACCACAGCGGTTATATCGGTGGCTTAAAAGAAATTCCCTACAAGAAATTGATGGCGGAAAAAAGCGACCTTGCCGTATACGAGGCAGTAAAGGGTATGCTTCCCAAAAACAGTCTTGGCAGAGTAATGTTGAAAAAGCTCCGTGTTTACAAAGGCGCTGAACACAACCATTCGGCTCAAAAGCCCGAAGAACTCAAATTGGACTAAAAGAGAGGATTGAAAAATGGCAAAAGCAAACGTGAAAAAGAAAATTCAATTCTGGGGAACGGGCAGAAGAAAGAAGGCGATTGCACGCGTTCGTCTTATCCCCGGCGGTAACGGCACGATTGTTATTAACGACCGCGCTTTTGAGGATTACTTCCCCCAAGGTACGATGCAATATATCGTAAAACAACCGCTCGTAGCCGTAGAGGCTGAAACGAAATACGACGTTATCGTAAACGTTGTCGGCGGTGGTTACACCGGTCAAGCGGGCGCAATCCGTCTTGGCGTAGCACGCGCACTCTTAGAAGCGGAAGAAAACAGCCGTCCCGTATTGAAGGCGGCAGGTTTCTTAACCCGCGACCCTCGTGCAAAGGAAAGAAAGAAGTACGGCTTGAAGAAAGCTCGTCGCGCTCCTCAGTTCTCGAAGAGATAATCTTTGGAGTTATCCACACAACAAAACAAATTACCGAACGGAATATTTTCCGTTCGGTTTTTGCTTTATAAAAACGGGCTGAAAATGCGTTTTTCAGTTTGCGCGGTAAAGCGTGGTAATAAACCCAAAAACCGCCCAAATCCCGCGTAGTGCAAAGGTTAGCGTTTCGTCCGATTTGCCCTATGCTCGTGCGCCTGTAAAAACCGCAAATACGCCTCCTGCGCGTCCGTGTTTTTAATAGCGGGGGCTTGCTCGGGGACGGACGGTTGTTGTGCGGTTTGTTCGCTTAACGGCTGGGTTTGCGGATTTTGCGTGTTTTGCGGGTCGGGTTTTGGTAAAAGGGATTGTAAAAATTGCAGTATGCCGAAGGGTTCCACTCTAAAAAAGACCTCCAAAAAGAAATTTCGGTAAATTTTCAAAAATTTTCGCGCAAAAAAGCGAGAAAAGAATTGATTTAATTGACAATTTGATATATAATAGAGTATGTGTTAGTATTGTCGGCAAACTCTTGCCGAACACTTATAAGCAACTTAAAGGTTTAAGGAGTCCTTATACAATGAGGAATAAGATTAAAAAAGTACTTTCTTTAACGCTTGGTTTCGCTTGCGTTTTTACGGCGTTTGCTGGCTGTAAAGACGACGCCTACAAAGGCGACGAGCTGGGCGCGGGCTATGACGCTACCGCTACGGTAGAAAGCAACGGCGGGTTTGCCGTGAAAAAAGGCGATTATATTTACTTTATCAACGGTCAAGAAACGTATTCGGCGAATAACGAATACGGCGAAGTGGTAAAGGGTGCGTTAATGCGTATCCACAAAGACGATTTGGCGTCGGGGAATACCCAAAATATCAAAACCGTCGTTCCCTCTTTGTTCGTTTCGCAAAACTACGACGCCGGTATTTATATCTACGGCAACTACGTGTACTACGCAACGCCCACGACGGACAAGAATATGGACGGCGAAATCGAGTATACCTATATCGATTTCAAGCGCGCTCCGCTTGACGGTAGCAAAGCGCCCGACGAAGGGCATTTCGCGCGCCTTTCCGACAACGCGACGACGTTCCGTTTCGTAGAAGAAAACGGCGTGGTATACTGTTTGTACGAGGTTACCGAGGACGGCGTTTTAACGCTCAAATCGTACAACGTAGCGACGGGCAAAACCACGACGCTCGTAGAGGGTGCAAGCGATTTCTATTACGACAGCGAGAACGCGGAAAGCGCAACCGTTTACTATACGATGGCGGTAAACTACCTCGCGGATACGGACACCCCTTTGAACAGCGAAACGTACAACCAAATCTATAAGGTAAACGCGTCGGCAACGGCGAAAACGGATAAGGGCAACGCAAGCTACACCGTATACAACGGCGAAACGGCGGTGCGTACCTATAAATTCGATAAATCTTTCCTTGAAAGCAAAAACAAGGAGGCGAAGGACAATAAAGAGGACGAACCGTATAATTTAGGCGATTACACCACCTATCCGTACGTTAACCTCGGTACGCTCGTATTAGACGGTATCGGTAAGAACACCGATTTAGAAGAAATCGGCGATATTCGTTTTAACTGGAACACGAACGAAGCGGACAGACTCGAACAGGACGGCTACACCTATACGCTTAACGCCTACAAAAACGGCGGGCTGTATTTCACGCGCGCGTCCATTATGAAAACGGGTTCGCCTGGTACGGACACCAAGCTTTATTATCTTGCGGATAGCAAAATCGACGCAAACTGGAACACGGTAAAAGCGAACGAGGGTAAGAGCTTTGAAACGGTTGCGCTGAACACGACGAATACGGCGTCGGCGGTGTTCGTAAGAGAGCAAAAGCAGGATTCCTTGCAACATTATTATATGTATGCAAAGGATAAATCTATGTATAAAGAATACGTTGTAGGTAGCAAGACCTACACCGTAAAGATTGCGACGCTTGACGGGGAATCGCAAACGCTTACGCCTTGGAAAGCAGTGAGCGAAGATTTGTATTTCTTCTCGGGTTCGGGCAACGATTTATCCAGAGTAAACTGGACGGGTAGCGAGGACGATTACAACCGTTGGCTTTCTAACGACGAGGCGTACGCGAAGTATCAGCCCGTAACGCTTCCTTGCGTAAATACCTCGGGTACGAGCTGGTATAAGCCTGAAATGTTCGGCGATATTTTATTGTATTCGAATGCGCAGACCTTTGGTTCGGGTTCGAGCGCGTACAACTATATTTATATGACCAAACTCGGTACTTCCGCGGAGATTACGGCGCGCGTGGAAAAATACGAGGCGGTGGAAGAGTATATAGACGAATATTCGGATAGGTCCGAGCTTTACAACGCAATGCGTTACTATTTCCGCACGGGCGAAAGAACGCTTTACGACGAAGTGGTAGACGAATACGACGAAAAGGATAAAAAGGAATTTGAGAAGTTCGTAGAAAAGTTCAAGGAAAACGGCGAATTTTACGGTGTTTCCGAGGTTAAGTATATTACGCTTATCGGTAAGATGACGGACGCGGATAAAGATGCGATTGAAAACGACTGGGCAAATTCTTTAATTATCCCCGAAACGGAAACGGCGGACGACGAAAGCGGTTTGCCGACTTGGGCGGTTTGGCTTATCGTATGCGGTAGCGTAGCGCTTATCGGCGGTGGCGTAGCCGTTGTGCTTATCGTTTTGCATAGCAACAAAAAGGCAAAAGAAAGAGAGGCGGAGGCTACGGTCAACGCGTATAAACGCAAGAAGATTGACACCACGGACGATTTGTCTATCGACGTTTACGCGGACGAGGAAGTAGAAGAAACGACGGCGGAAACAGTTGAGGAAACAGTTGAGGAAGTAACGGAAACCGAGGCTGAGCCTACCCAAGCGGAAGAAGTAAAAGTCGAAGAAACGGACGAAGTAAAGGACGAATAACGGCGTAAAAGGTCGTTTCCATAAGGAAGCGACCTTTAATTTTTGAAAAAATATAAAAAAAATGAAAAAAGCGCGTAAAAACGGTTTACAAAATTCATAATTCTTAATATAATATAGCAAAATCATATATAGAAATCGGTGTAAACCGAAAAACGAGGGAAAAGGATAACTATGGCAAGATACGTAATATGCCCCAGATGTGAGTTAAATTTTATTGACGCAGACGAACAGGAATACTGCGAGGTTTGCTTAAAAGAGCTGAGCGGTGAAAAGACTTTCTCGGACGACTTCGAGGCGGAAGAGGCGATTGAAGAAACGGAGCTTTGCCCCGTTTGCGGTGAAAACTTGATGGCGTTCGGCGAAAAGATGTGCGAAGAATGTAAAAAGAAAAGCCAGTACGAAGAAGAAATTTTGGACGATGACGAGGATAAAGAGGACGCGTCGTGGAGAAGTTATTTGGACGATGACGACGAGGACTTGGATTTGGGTATTCCCGATTCCGAATTTGAGGACGAATTAGAAGAGGAAGAGGAAGAGGAAGAAGAGGCGGAAGTGGACGATTTCGAGTACGTTTCCGCGGACGATTATTACGACGAGGATGACGACGACGATGACGACGATGATGACGACGACGATTTCTAAGGCGTGGTCTTGACGGCGTAAAAAATAAAAACGCAAAATTCAAAACGCAAAACCCCCTAAACAGCCTCGCGCTGTTTAAGGGGTTTTTCTTTGATTTTTACAAATCGTCCGCGTCCTGTACGGGTTTTTCCTTTTTGTTTTTCGGTCTGCCCGTATAGCTACCGTTTATATCCGTATCCGACGGCGCGTTAAACACGTCTAAGGCGCGTTGGGTAGGGACAGGTACGCGGTAAGATGGTTTAGTCATTGTTTCCGCCGTGGCTGAAATCGTTATTTTCGCCGTATTTGTTGCCACAGTTCTTGTTTCCGCAGTTTTTACTGCCACAGTTTTTTGCCTTGTTTTGATTGTTTTGTTTGTTTTGTTGTTTGTTCTTCATACTATTCACTCCTTATTTTATAAGCCAACCGCCTTAAAAAGCTTGGTTATTTACGCGTTCCCTCAAAGGGTAAGTGTAATTCCACGTAGCCTTGACCCGCCTTGCAAAGCGGACAGGTTTTCCACGCCTCTTCCGCAACGTGCATATAACCGCATTCGCTACAAATCCAAAGTAACGGGCGTTCGCTTTTATACAAAGTTCCGTTTTTCACGCTATCGCAAAGATATTGAAAGATAAGCTTGTGTTGGTGTTCTACTTCCGCAACCATTTTATAAAGCGCGGCGATATCCTCAAACCCCTCTTTTTGCGCAATTTCCGCAAAAGTCGGGTAAATATCCTCCGCCTCGTTTTTCTCGTCGGTAGCGGAAAATTTCAAGCCCTCTACAAGCGTTCCTGCGTGAAAGGGATACCCCGCGTCGAACTCGACGTTATCCCTGCTACCCGTTTTTTCAATTATCTTATTGAAAAATTGCGTAGCGTGTAACGTTTCGTTCTTGGCAATCGTTCGCACCGCGTCCGAAAGCGTTTTTAATTTTTCCTGCATCGCAAGTTTGGCTATCATCTGATAACGCATACCTGCCTGACATTCCCCCGCAAAACTGCGGGCTAAGTTTTTGAAGGTTTCCGTGTTTTCAAATTGCATAATTTTCTCCATTCCTTTTAAGGCGTTGCCTTACGTTATGCAGTATGTGCGCGATTAAAAAGCTTATACTAAAATACCGTATTCCAAAATATACCGCAAATCGCTTGCTAAATTCCGCGTTTTACGCTACAATGTATATATTATGGAAGAAGGAGCAACGCAAATGTTTAATATCGTTTTAGTCGAACCCGAAATACCGCAAAACGCAGGCAATATTGCACGCACCTGCGCCGCGACGGGAACGAGATTGCATATGATTCGCCCGCTCGGGTTTGAGGTCACCGATAAATACTTAAAGCGTGCGGGGCTGGATTACTGGCATTTGGTAGAAATTTGTTATTACGACAGCTTTGACGAGCTAAAAGCCAAATACCAAGACGCACGGTTTTTCTTTTTTACCACCAAAGGCAGACACAGACACAGCGACGTAACCTTCCAAGACGGCGACTTTTTGGTGTTCGGTAAGGAAACCAAGGGTTTACCTGAGGAACTTTTAATGCAACACGAGGAAAGCTGTTTGCGAATCCCGATGTTTAGCGAGGCGCGGTCGTTGAATTTGAGCAACTCGGTAGCGGTGGCGCTGTACGAGGCGTTGCGCCAAAACGATTACCCAAATTTATTAGAAGAGGGCGAATTGCACCGTCATAAGTGGGAAGATATACAATAACCGCGTATAAATTCATAAAATTTTGTCAATAACTTTCGTGATACAACACGGAGGTTATTTTTTTATGAAAAGAGTTTGCATAATTTTTTTATTGTCAATCATAATAAGTTTAACGGCACTCGGTTTTTCGGGCGTTTTCACTATGAACGCAAATACCAACGCTACGGCGGACTTGCAAACCGCGCAAACCGCACAAAACGCGCAGTATTTACGAATGCATATCCGCGCAGATTCCAACGCGGACGAGGCACAGGCGGTAAAATACGCGGTACGCGATAAAATCGTGGAATACCTCACGCCCCTCGTAGCTGGTTACGCTACGCAAAGTGAGGCGGTGGCGGGCGTTAAAGAGAATTTAGACGGAATAAAAAGAGTTGCCGACGACGCTTTGCGGGCAAACGGTTATGCGTATAGCGCAAGGGCGAGCGTAAAACGCGAATATTTCCCGACCCGCGTTTACGAGGGTTATACGCTTTCCGCAGGTGAGTATACCGCGCTTATCGTGGAACTCGGCGCAGGGCTTGGGGATAACTGGTGGTGCGTAATCTACCCGCCTCTTTGCTTTACCGCACCAGCGGGCAAGAATATCGTGTATAAAAGTAAAATTTTAGAGATAATACGGCGCTGGAAAAACGCCTGATTTTCTTAAAAGCAAGGGGGTAAGTACGCGTTGAACGGTAGTTTGCTTTTACATACAGGAGGAAAGAGTATGAAAAAGTCAATCAAAAAAGGGATATGCGTAATCGGCGCGGTACTCGCGTTAGGCGTGCCGGGTTCGGTAATCGCAAAAGCGCACGCGCAAAGCGAGAAAGCGCAAACGGCGTTGGAAAGCGTTTTGTTGCCCGTCGCCGTACTCAAAACGGGTTCGCGCGGTAGCGAAGTTAAGGAAGTGCAACGCCGATTAAAGCTTTGGGGTTATTATAACGGTAGCGTAGACGGCGTGTTCGGCGCGGGTACGAAAAAGGCGGTAATCGCATTTCAGAAAAAGAACGGTCTGACCGCGGACGGCGTGGTGGGCAAAGCCACTTATAAAGCACTTGGTATGACGGACGCGTACAACGCGTTAAACCAAGCGTCGAATGGCGGTGGACAAAATGGTTTTTCGAGTTCGGAAGTATATTTGCTGGCGCGTACCATTTACGCGGAGGGCAGAGGCGAGCCGTACACGGGGCAAGTCGCTATCGGCGCGGTGGTATTAAACCGCGTGCGCAGTTCGCAGTTCCCGAACACCATTTCGGGCGTAGTCTATCAAAAGCACGCGTTTACCGCGGTGTCGGACGGGCAAATCAATCTTACGCCCAACGAAACGGCAATGCGCGCGGCGCGGGACGCTATCAACGGTTGGGACCCAACCGGCGGAGCGATTTATTATTACAATCCCGCCGTTGCGACGAGCGCTTGGATATTCGATAGGCAAACGATAACGGTTATCGGTAAGCACGTGTTCGCGATTTAAGCGAAAGGTTATATGGTTCGGTAAAAGGAGAGAATGATGAAAGAGAAAAAGCAAACGGAAATTGCCACCAACGTTTCGTCAGGAGCGGAAAAGGTGGAAACGATAGAACAAACCGTACAGGAAAACGGTGGTGCAACGCGCGCGGAAACGGTGAAAAAGACGGTGAAAAAGCCCGCTAAAAATACGCAAACGAAAAAGGTGGATATTAAGAAAAAGACGGAAAAAGAGAACGCGAACGCCGAAAAACGCGTGCAGGTCGCTTTGAAAAAGAAAGAGGAAAAAGCGAAAAAAGCGGAAGAACGCGCCAACCTTCGTGCCAAAAGAGCAGAGGAACGCGCGAAACGCGCGAAGATGACGCTTGCCGAGCGTAAAGCCGAGGCGGAAAAGCGCAAAGCTGAGCGTAAGGCGGTTGCGGAAAAGAGAAGAGCGGAAAGAAAGGCGCGTCAAGAAAAACGGCTCGCCGAAAGAAAGGCGCGCGCGGAAAAGAGAAAAGCGGAAATGGAGGCTATGCAACGCGAACGCGCACACGCCAAGGCGAACCGTTCGCAAGCAAAATCCAAGCGCAAAACGCAGAAAAAGGAAAAGCGCGAACACCGCGAACACCGCGAAAAAGGCTACGGCGGTTGGCTTGCTGCGGTCATATCGTTAGGCGCGGTAACGCTTGCGCTGACGACGGCGGTAACGCTGGGTGCGATAGAGATGAAAAAAATGAACGATTCGACGATGGCGGGGTATCGCGCGACGACCTACGAAATCGCGGGGATTATGGAAAACGTGGACAACGATTTAGACAGGGTTCGGCTTTCCACCACGCCCGCGCAACAGGACCGAATTTTGACGGACTTGCTCGTGCAGGCGCGTTTGGCGGAATTAGACCTTGAAAAAATGCCGATTAGCCCCGAGGCGAACGCGAACGTAACGCGTTTTATCAACCGCGTGGCAATGGAAAGCGAGCGTATGCTGGCAAAGCTTAGAAACGGCGAAAAGCTGTCCGAAAAGGATTACGAAATTTTGCAAAAGCTGTACGAAATCAACCATAGCGCAAGAATGCAGGTAAACGAATATATCGCGAATATGCAAGAGTGCGATATGATGGAGTTCGTGAAAAAGGGCAAGGGCAAAATGCAAGAGGTTTTAGAGGGTTTAGAAAACTTGACCTTAGAGGAAAACCGCGCAATGACGGGGGGTATGCCACCTAAAATGGAGGGGGCAGGTATGAAGCGAAACGAGGACGAGGGCAGTCCGTCTAAGTTGGACGCCAAGGACGCCGAGGCGAGTTGCGGTCGGTATTTTTCGGATTATAAAATCCAAGAATTTCAATGCGTAGGCGAAACGGTGACGCGTGATTATAAGGCGTTTAACGTGCAGGGCTACGACGAAAACGGTACGGAGCTTTTTGCAGAAATCGATTCTAACAACGGCGCGCTTATCCGCTTTGATTATTTCCAAGCCTGCGAAGAAAGCACTTTGGATACGGACAACGCAAGAATGATTGCCGAACAGTTTTTGCAAAAGCTTGGTTACGAGGATATGACGGTAGTGCGCTTGCGCGAAAACGGAACGGATATCGACTTCACTTACGCCTATCAAACGGACGGCGTCGTGTACTATCCCGATTCCGTGCATATTAAAGTGTGTCGTACGCGTGGTTTAGTAACGGGTTTGGATAGCTCTAAATTTATCAAAAACCACAAAAAACGCGAACAGCCGAGTATTAGCGTAACGCTGGAAAGCGCGCAAAATGCGCTTCGCAAAGGGGTAGAGGTGCAAGGCTCGCGCGTGGCGGTAATTCAAACGGCGCGTGGCGAACGCGTAGCATATGAGTTCCTTTGTTCGTATATGGACGAGAATTATTTCGTCTATACCGACGCGAATACGGGTAACGAACTCGCTATCGTCAACTTAAAAAATATCGGTTAATTCGAACGGTAAGCCCGCGGAAAAATTTTCCGCGGGCGCGTTTTCGGCTTTTTTTTGCTTTTTTTGCAAAAACCCCTTGACGTATGGGAAAAAGTATGTTATACTATAATCAAGAATGAATCTTATTAAGAGGTAAAAGGCGTGCAAGAAAGGCAGACCAAACAAAAGCAAATCATATACGAGGCGTTAAAGGCGCTAAATCATCCGACGGCGACGGAGGTATACGGGTATATCCGCGAGATGCACCCGACGCTTTCGCGAGCGACGGTGTTTCGGGTTTTGGGCGGATTTGCGACGAGCGGGCGAGCGTTGGAACTGCGGACGGCGGGGAGTGAAGTGCGGTATGATTATAATACTTTCAAGCATTGTCACGGCAGGTGCGTGCATTGCGGGAAGTTAGCGGACGTGACGGCGGAGGGCGAAACGGCGGAAATGAAAGCGACGGCGTGTGACGGGTTTACGATTGAGGGGTATACGCTGGAATTTTTTGGTATTTGCGAGGAATGTAAAAGGCAGAGCGGAAAAAATTGCTAAATTAGCAAAAGAGCGAGAAAAATAATTGACATTTTCGCCAAAAACGATTATAATAAGAAAGCCGTTTGGGAAAAACGGCAAAATAAGCAGGTGTCGCCTAGCGGTATGGCGGCAGCTTCCCAAGCTGTTCCCGGCGAGTTCGACTCTCGTCACCTGCTCCAACTAAGCACACTTCCACGACCTTGACTTGTAAGGTATATGGAAGTGTGTTTTGCTTTTTATCCCCGTTGTTCCCTGTTGTATTAGTGGTAGCCCGAAACACGATATGGTTTCTTACTGTGTTTCGGG
>JAZSPG010000042.1:0-64809 GCA_045537295.1 Candidatus Scatosoma sp.
AGCGCGGACGGAACTCATGGAGCACGTAAACGAAATGATGAACATGGCGTCTGACGAACCGACCCGCGCCATGATTCGTCGCTTCAAGAGCGAGTTGGAGAAATCGTGAGGGGGCGGACCCCTTGACGAAATCGCCAATTACCAAGCGAGAGCTTGACCGCCAAATCAGCGAGTATGAGGACGGCGCCCTAAGCCGGACGGCGGTCCGCGACCTTGCCGCGCTCTATACCGTGCGGGATTACCTCTATCCGTCCGCGCCGGAGGAATCCGCCGCGCCGCCCATGCTGGCGCGGTCCTTTGCGGGGCCGGACGCCGTGCCGGACCTCGGCGATAGCGAGTTTTACCGCGCAATCGCGGGGAAAGATTCCGCGTCCGCATGGCGCGTGATGGCGGACCTGATGGATACGCTGTCTGCGGTATACGCGCCGCTGTACAATCGGGCGTTGACCGATTTGCGGAACATCCCTTAATATAGGAGCGGCGTGACTGCTTATCGTCCGGACGCTGGCGGGCGTCTGGGCGACGCGGGGACCTCAATTAGTCGGGGTCTCCGCTTTTTTTCGCGCCGTCGCGGGACATCTTCTCGCGGACGGCTTGCAGAATATAAGCGTTGGCGGACATTCCCGCCGCTTTCGCGGCGGCATGAATGCTCGTTCTGTCAACGTCGCTTCCACGGAGCATTCCGATTGACATGCGGTCATAATTCTCGATTTCCCATTTTTGCGCCGATTTTCGTTGCGCTTCCGTGTATTTTGCCATGGTATCACCTCCCCGCCTATTAAAAGTATAACGCTTTCGCAGACTTTATTAAATAGACAAAACGGACAAAAATCACGGCGGTTTTTTGTGCATATTTTTTGAAAAACATGAAAATTTCTCAAAAAACGCTATTTTCAATATTTATTAAATAGATACAACGGAAATTCCTTTTGAAATAAACTATTGCCGCAATTTTTATGCTCGAAATGTCTATTTGATAAATAGTTTTCGACGTGCTATATTATCCACAGAACGAAGGAAACAACGCGGACGCCGCGAGGCGGAGAACAATTAGGAGGAAATGAAAATGAAAAAGTACATCTATCAGGTGACGGCTATCGTCAAGGCGAATTGCACGGAATACAAGTACGTCGTTGACGTTGACGCCGACAACCAGAAGGAAGCCGTTCAGACGGCGAAGGGCATGTGGGATAAAGTCCACCACCTGTTCCACATCAAGGCGCGGCGTCTGGAAGCGCATGAGGAAGCCCTGTACTGTTTCTGGAAGGAGTACGAAGAGGAGCCGCAAACCAAGTCGAAGCCTGAAGAAGCGCACGTCGACATTGACGAAATGAACCGTGCGACCGCGCCGGAGACCGCCCCCGCCGAAACCGAAACGGCGTCCGAGACCGTCAGCGAGACCGCGACGGAAGCCGACGCAACGGAACAGGCTACCGCGAAAGTTTACGCCGTCAGCTTTGTGGTTGACGGAATCGCGCAGGCGAACATGGCCATTGCCGAAAGCGCGGAAGCGGCCGAAGCCTACTATAACCGCGAATACAGCGGACGCGGGGAAGTTTGCGCCGTGCGTGAAGCGGCGGAATGGGAAATCACGGAAAACCGTCGGCGCGGAATGCCGTTTGTCACGGTCCCGACGGAAGCCGTCAGCGAGCCGGAAACGGCGGACGAAGCCGCCAACGCGACCGATACGGCGGACGACAACAAGGACGTTGCGATGACGGCGCAGGAAATCACGGCCCGCAAGATGATTGATGAACCCGCGCCGGACGGCGCGGAGACGGAAACCGTCGAACTGCACGACACGATAGACGCCTACCGCGTCTGCGAGGAAAACGGGATTGCGTGGACCCGCGTAAATGCGGATACGCTGGCAATCCGCGCCGAGGATTACCGGAAACTGTTGGCCGGCGCGAAAAACAAGCGGTATGTACGGAATCTGCGGCGCGATACGGGGCGTTTTTGCGGCGGGGCGTTCACGCTTGCCGGATAACGAAAGGCCCCATACCCGGAACGCCGACCAAAGCCACCGGATATGAAGCCCGATACCCACCCGCAAAGGGGAGGCGGATACAGTATAACGCCTCCCCGCCGAAAAAGCAAGGAGGAAATCAAAGTGAAAAGCGTTATCGAGTACAAGTGCGGACACGCTATCGACTGGAAAGAGGCTTTCCGGCTAACGGCCGACATTATCCGCTACAATCACGGCGGCGCGGTTGTCGCCAACGGAAACACGGCGGAGAATCTCATTTACCGCGCCGCGCAAATGGGCGTGACGGTCCGCAAATACGAGCGCTCCGTTGAAATCATGACGCGCTACGGGGAGCCGGAATGCCTTGCTTGCGCCTATGACATCCTGACCGCAAGCAAAAAGCGTCATCCGGTCTCCCGCGCCGCACGACGCGAACGCAAGGAAGCCGAATACAACGCAAAGCGCTACAACATCCGTCGCTACAACAAGCCTAACGCAATTCCCGGAACGGAGGAAACCTTCATTCAGAGACAGGCTCGACTTACGCGCTATCTCAAAGAAACGGTCACTACGCCGCGCAAGCGCTGTCCCATGCAAGAATTGATTTATTGGACGGACGCCGTGACCCGCGCTAACGAGGAGCGGGAGAACGAAATGAACGCACGCATGAATTACCCCGCGCAAGTCATGCGGGATTTGACCGGATACCTCACGCGAAATCGCTACGAAGAGGAATTGCCGTTCTGACGCATAAGCCGTAACGGACGCGCTGACCTAACGGCGATGCGGGGGGAAAGCGAGTGTATATGCTTGTACCTGTTAAATACTATCGGCGTGTTCACGGTGGTACTGTTAAGTGCTTCTTGTCTCGCTATGATGTATGGAAAGTGATTTTCGGATACCGCGCCAATCCGCGTAAGTGCCGTCTTTCCTACTAAGTAAGAGCTGACCTATCGGCGAAACGGGGGAAAGGAGAAACATCATGAACGAGAACGCCAACAACGCCGGATGGACCGGACGCGCCGATTATGAAGAGCGGCGGGAAGCGCGGATTGACCGCTTGCGCGAACGGGCGGAGCGGGAAGCCGACGCCGCCAACCGCGAACACGAGAGAGCGCATAATCTCGTGAAGGACATCCCTTTCGGGCAACCGAACATTGAGGGACGGCCCGCGCTCCCGACCCTGCGCAAGAAATCTATCGCCGCGACGGAGCGCGGCATAGAGCATGACCGCAAGGCAGACTATTACGACCGCCGCGCCGACGCCGCCGAAAGCAACACGGCGATTTCCTCCGATGACCCCGCCGCGATTGAGAAGTTGCGTCGGAAGCTGGAAAACATGGAAGCCCGACAGCGCATGATGAAGGCGGTCAACGCCTTCTACCGCAAGCATAAGACGCTTGACGGCTGTCCGGACCTGTCCGACGCGGACCGCGCCGGAATTGAAAAGCTCTGGAATATGGGCTGGTACGTCGGGACGCCGTTCCCACCGTATGAACTGGCGAACAACAACGGGAACATTCGGCGCGTCCGTGACCGTATCGCGGATTTGGAGCGCCGCGCCGCGTCTCCCGCGCCGGAGGGCTGGACCTTTGATGGCGGTCACGCCGTCGCCAACGTCACGGAAAATCGTCTGCAACTGTTCTTTGATGAGATTCCGCTTGAAACGACGCGGGACGCGCTGAAAATCGCCGGTTTCCGCTGGGCGCGGAGCGTCGGCGCGTGGCAACGGCAACTGACGGATAACGCGGTGTACGCCGCCAAGCGGGTTGTCCCGCCTGCGGAGGCGTGATATGGCTACTTTGCAAGAGTACCGCCGCGACCTTGCGCAGTTGGAAGCCCTGAACGCCGGGCACTGTACCGCGCTGAAATGTCTGCCCGTGTGCCCGACGCACGGAGAACAGATGATTTTGCAAAAGCCGGGGACGTATGAGCAGGAATTTTGCGGGACGTGGTATCGCTGTCCGCAATGCGCCAACGGCGTACTGATTCCGTCAAAGGAACTGTTGCGGGATTTGATAGAGCGTCTGGAACGCAAGGCCTGACCGACGCACGGCGGCGGGGACAGGATTCCCGCCGCTTACGCCGCAAAGCGCGTCGTTCCGCCGGAAGATTGACAATTTTCCGGCGCGGCATTATAATCAATCTGGGCGGCGGGACCCGCGCAAGGATTCCGCCGCCCCCTAAGGAGGCAATCGCAATGGCAAGAGCGATAGCGACTTGCACGTGCAAGACGTGCGGCGCGACATTTGATAAGGTAATGTTCGCGCCTAACCGCAAGAGCGCTGACAGTAAGGCGGCGTGGGCGGAAGGATATTTTGATGAGTGCGACGATTGCCGCGAGGCGCGGATTCAGCGCGAGCGCGACGCCGCCAACGCCGACGCCGCGCAGGAATCGGAGCGACGCGCCCTCCCGCCCCTGACGGGCACGGAAAAGCAGGTCGCGTGGGCGGTTACGCTCCGCGTCAAGATTCTGGATTTCGTCGGCAAAACCGCCAAACCGGACGATAATCCGGAACATCAAGCCGCGTTTGCGCGATTTATGGCGTGGTTAATCCGGACCCATGACAGGGCGTCATGGTGGATTGACAACCGCGACATGACGCCCCGCGACCTTGACGCGCTTGTAAGAGCGTGGGCGGAGGCGGAAGCCAACGCGCCCGCGCCGGAATCGCCCGACGAGGCCGCGCTCCGTCAGGCGGCGGCGGAAGAGTTGACGGTCGCGCCGGAACATCCCGCGCACGGCGGCGCCGTGGAAATCACGGTCACGGCGACGGCGATTGCGGCCCGATACGACAGGGACGCTGATTTTAACGCTCTTGTCAGGGGGTTAGGGTACTCGTGGGATTCCGAGCGCCGCGCCCATTGTAAGGGCATTGATGAGACGACAGGCGCGGCGGCGGAACGCGCCGCCGAACTCGGAAATAAGCTCCTTAACGCCGGATTCGCCGTCCGTATCGCCGACCCCGAAATCCGCACGGCGGCCATTAACGCCGATTATCAGCCGGAACATCTGCGCTGGATTGGCGTCTATTCCGGCGGCGGACCGCATGACGGCTGGTTCCGCGTGCGGCTCGTGCGCGGGGAGGATATGTACGACAAGGCCCGCGCAATCAAGGGGGCGCAGTACGTCAAGCCGAACGTCGCGGTTCCGGCGCAACGGTGGGCGGAACTGCTGGATTTCGCGGAAATGTACGATTACCGCCTTACGGCGGCGGCGCGGGCTTTGGCCGACGCGGAACGGGCGTCGGTCGTGACGGTCGCCCCCGCCGCGCCGAAGGACGCCGCGTATAACGAGCGCAATCCCGCCGACATCCTTGCGTCCGGCGCGGACCCGCTCCCCGAATTGATGGACGATTGACGGACAGGGGCGGCGCAAGTCGCCCCAAGGAGGCGTTATGGAACTCAAAACGGCGCTATTGCCTCACCAGTCAGCGGCGGTCGATAAGCTCCGCCGCCTGAAAGTCGGCGCGCTATTTATGGAGCAGGGCACGGGCAAAACGCGCACGACATTAGAGTTAGTCAAGCTCCGCCTCGACGCCGGAAAGATTGACGGCGCAATCTGGCTGTGCCCGTGCTCCGTCAAGCGGAATCTCGCGCTCGACATCCGCAAACACGCCGACATGGACAACGGCGTAATTACGATTTGCGGCATTGAAACGCTTTCAGGGAGCGTCAAGGCGGCGGCGGAGTTGCTGGAGATGGCGGACGCTCGCAAAATCATGCTTATCGTTGATGAGAGCAGTCTTGTAAAAAATCCTAACGCAATCCGCTCACGGAGAATTACCGCGCTTGCTGGAAAATGCCCGTATCGGTTAATTTTGAACGGGACGCCCGTTTCACGGACGGAAGCCGACCTTTTCCAGCAATTTTACATTCTGGATTGGCGGATTTTGGGTTATAGAAGTTATTATAGTTTCGCCGCGAATCACTTAGAATATGATGAGAAGTTTCGCGGGAAAATCCGCCGCGTCTTGAATACGGATTATCTGTCAGATAAAATCGCGCCGTATACGTTTCAAATCAAGAAAAGCGAATGCTTAACGCTTCCCGAAAAATGTGAACAGATAGTACGATTTGACCTTGCGGAAACGCAAGAGGAGCATTATCGAGAAGTCGCGGAGCGTTTTCTCGATTTAGAAATTTTGGCGGATGAGGTCGGGAGTAGCGCATTTATTTACAAGGTTCTAATCGCCTTGCAACAGGTTTCCAGCGGACAGCGCATTTTGTCGGGACCGTTGGAGCCGATGAGACGGACGCCGTTTTTTACAGACCCGGAAGACAACCCGCGCATACGCGCCCTTATGGAAGTTATCGCGGAGACGGACGGGAAGGCGGTTATCTGGTGCCGCTTTTCGGACGAAATCAGGGATGTTTTGACAGTTTTAGAGCGTCACGGGCTGTCCGCCGTCCGCTTTGATGGGAGCGTTAATCAGAGGACGCGGCAGGATAACTTAGCGGCGTTTGCGACTGATACCCGCTTTTTAGTCGCAAATAAAACTTGTGCTGGATACGGATTAAACCTGCAATTTTGCAGGAACGCTATCTATTACAACAACGATTGGGACTGGGGGACGCGGGCGCAATCGGAAGATAGGCTACACAGGATAGGACAGGCGGATACTGTTATGCTGTGGGATATTGCCGCGAATTGCAGTATTGACGAGCGTATCCTTGATTGTCTTTCCCGCAAGGGCAACATGGCGGACGATTTCAAGGCGGCAATAAATGCTCGTAATCTTTCCGATTGGCTGTCAAAGCGGGCGGAATCTGACCTTTTGGACGCAGGAGGCGGAAATGCGAAAAGTATATCTCCCTGATACGGTAGATGTTGCGGCGCGTAAGCGTATCGCATGGATTTTTGATGAGTTCGAGCGCGTGATTGTATCCATATCCGGCGGCAAGGATTCCACCGTCTTATGTTGGCTGGCTTTGCAGGAGGCGCATAAGCGCGGACGGAAAATCGGTTTGTTTTATCTTGATTACGAAGCCGTATACGAAGCTACAGCGGAAGAAGTACGATACTTGATGAGCCTATATCCAGAAAATACGGAAAAGCTGTGGTTCCAGTTTCCGTTTTGTCTGCAAAACGCTGTCAGTTATCAAAAAGGCGGGCAGTTTCTTTGCTGGAATCCCGATTCCGAGGCGGACTGGATGAGGCCGAAGGAATTGGACAGTATACAGGCTCCGCCGTGGTCCATAAAAAAGACGCATTTCAGGGGCAGAATAGCGGAATATGGGTATAACGATGCTGACGTATTAACGGACGCCCATATTTTTTATGCGGATACGGCGTTTTTGCTTGGCATTCGGGCGGACGAAAGCCTTGACAGGTTTCGCGCCGTTACGCATAATGCAGGCTATAAAAGTGTTTTGTGGTCAACAAAATCTGGGAACAGCTTCAATTTCTACCCGCTCTACGATTGGAGATATGAGGATATTTGGTGTTTTATCGCTCGTGAAGGGATAAAATACAATAAGATATATGATTATATGTATCAAAAGGGATTGAATGTCACGGATTTTCGCGTTGATTCTTTCCTGCACGGGAAAGGGTTTAAGTCTCTGACTGAACTTCCAGAATTTGAACCGGAGACATTTGACCGATTGCTGAATCGTGTTAGCGGGGTGCAAGTCGGCTATTTGTATGGTAAGGACAAAAAAATGCTAAAGGCGCAATCTTTGCCGAAAGGGTTTCAGAGCTGGAAATCTTACAGAGATTTTTTGCTTGAAACATATCCAGATGAAGCGCAAAAGGCGATTTTTTTGGATAGATTTGGCAAACAGCCGAATGACGAATTTGTTGCAAGGCAACAGTGCCGACAGCTAATGCTCGGCGATTACGAGAATTACGTTCCGGTAAAACGCGAGAACACAAAAGAACGAACCTTGAAAAAGTGGAGGGGGCTACTTAATGGAAATCAAGACTAAAAAAGGCGTGGTTTCGCTCCCTTGCATGGAGCCGCGCCTTGTCCCTGTCGCAAAGGTCAAGGCCAATGCGTACAACCCTAACCACGTCAGCCGCGCCAATATGGAGCTATTGCTGACAAGTATCCTCCAAAACGGCTTTTGCTTCCCCGTCGTGACGATTTACGACGCGGACGCCGATAAGTACGAGGTCATAGACGGGTTTCACAGATACCTGATTTTTCGGGATTATCTGGAAGCGGATGAAATTCCGGTTGTTGTTTTGCGCCATACGATGGCGGAACGGATGGAGGCGACAATACAGTTTAACCGCGCTCGCGGCGTCCACCAAACGGAGCTAATGGGCGATTTAGTCCGCGCTTTGCGCGGGGAAGGCGTCGGCGACGCGGAAATAGCGTCAAAATTGGGGATGGAGTTGGAGGAGGTCTTGCGGTTGAAGCAGATAACGGGGATTGCCGCTCTTTTCGCCGGACGCGGATACTCCAAAAGCTGGGAGGCGGTCCCTGACGAACCGCTTTAAGTCAAAAATTGCGAAACGCCGAGGCTTTTAACGCTTCGGCGTTTTTTCACGCCTTAAAAGTTCTCAAAAAAATTTTCAAAAATTCCGCAAAAAGGGCTTGACAATATGTACTACATATGTTATACTTACATCAACAGTTGAGGAACGAAACCCCCGCAAGGGAGAACGGCAAGGAGGAAACGAACATGAAGTATAACAAAGCCGAGATTATGAAGGCCGCGTGGGAAATCCGCAAGGCGAACAAGTGCGGCATGGGCGACGCCCTCCGCGCCGCGTGGAAAAAAGCGAAGGAGGCCAACATGAGAAAGGAAATGTCTTTTGCGTGGACCACGCAAAAGGGCGCGAAAATCGAGGTTACGTTTGTGGTTGAGCACATTACCCGCGAGACCATTAGCGCGGACGGGTGGCCGGTTGAGGTCGATTGCGACAAGTGGCGCCGCGAGTGCACCGCGATGTCCGTCAATGGCAAACCGCAGGCCATGCACGAGTATGATTATATCCACAACCGCGTTGACATTGCCCACAAGGGCAACACCCGCCTCGGCGCAGAACTCCCCGCGCACGTTGTAGAGGCGATTTGCGGCGAAGAGCGTCGCGCCCGCGACGCGAAACTTGACCGCGAACTTGCCGCCGCCGCGAAATACGATGCGCATTGCGCGATGATGCGCAAGGCCATGGGTTACTAATCAGAGCAAGGTCAACAGGGGCGGCGTCCGCCGCCCCTGAGGAAAGGAGAATTGCAATGTTGATTAAACGCCCCCCCCCGACGCCGCAAGAGCGGTATAACTCCGCAAACACCGTGGTTAAGACAATCCGTCTTAACCGCAAGTATGACGCGGATATATTGGAGTATCTTGACGCGTCGGGCAATGCGCAAGGCCTGATTAAGGCCGCGATTCGGGCGGAAATCGCCCGCGAACAGAAGGAGGAACCTATGCGAACGGCCACTATCTTAGTCAATACCTACGGCGTCCACCGCTATCTCGACGCCGACGGGAACACGCTCCATTTCGACCGCTTCCCGCTCCCGCATGAGCCGTATGCGCGGGCGGATTACAAGGCGCTCGCCGCCGTTGATTTCGCGGAGAGCGGGAGCGTCCCTCTCCCTGACGGATGGGCGCTGGACGGCGGCGCGGGGCGCCTCGGGAAACTTGTGCAAATCGAGCTTCCGACGGATGTCGCCTATGGCTGGTGGGTCTGGCGCGGCGCGAATCTGCGGAGCCTCGGCTTGTACGCGCAGGCGGACGCGGGAGACGGCGCCGGACGGACCGTCTATGCGCGGGTCAACGCGCCGACGCTGGTTGATACGTCCGCCGACGCCGCAGGATACGAGGCCGCGATTAACGCCGCGATTGCCTCCGGCGTTACGCTGTCGGTCCCGCGCAAGGGCGGTCGCGTGGATGTGCCCGTCAAGGTACTGGCGGTCTCGCCGTACAATCCGACGGTCTCGGTTGCGGCGTGGAGCGCGTGGGCGTCCGCCCACCGCACTACGCAGGAGGATGAGCCGCAAGCGTTGTCCTGACGCCGTGACCGGAAGCCGTCCCCGTTCTGGGGGCGGCGCTTTTTTGTGAAAATCGCCCGAAAGCCTCTTGACAGGCGCTGTCAGATTGTGGTATCCTGTCGGCGTGAACGCGGGACCTCTGCAAAGGTCACGCGGGACAACCAGTGTAGCGTCAACTACACGGCATAATTTTCCTATAATCTCCTTGCAGGGGGGTTATTGGCGGGCTTACTTGATAGGTCCGGCGCCGTTCTATGTTGACGCATGGGACGGCGCATATTTTTTCGCCGTTCCCGATTAAGAAAGGGGGGACGGCCTATGCCGCCTATGATGGGAGGTCCGCCGCCGGATGACGGGCGCGGAAAGAAGCGCAAAAAGCGTCGGCGCGGCTTGCTCGGAACGATTGTCGAAGCCGTGATAATCGGGCTTTTGCTGTCGGCGCTGATTCGGGGATTTCCGCTGATTTTCGGCGCGGACCCGTGGGACGCGCAGTATTTCGCGGACGCGTCCGGTTACGACTTGCAAAGTACGCTGGCGGCGAAATGGGACGCCTTGCGGATGTGCTTCCGGCACACGGGCGCAATTAGTAGCGTGAAGTTTTCTCACGACGGAAAGTCCGTCACGCTCTACGACCGGAACGGGGCGCTGTTGCAAGCGACGGCGGAAGGCTACGATTACGACGAGAGCGCGGAAGCGGCGTCGGATTGGGACGAAGCCTTGCGGATTTTGCGCGAATGGGGGTTGGACTGATGAGCGCCCTTGTAGCGGTACGGCGCCAACCCGTCAAGTATTGCGCCGACTGCGGGGAATCAATCGCCGGACCCGAAACGGAACCCCACCGCTACAACCGCGTGAAGTATTGCCCCGCTTGCGCGGCGTTCCGCAAACGTTGGAGCGACGCCCGCGCCCAAACGACGTTCCGCCGCGACCGCAAAGAGTACAATCGCCTGAAAAACGAGCAAATCCGCCTGTTGCTGGAAGAAAACGCCCTGTTGAGGGAACGCAACGCCGCGCTAATCCGAATGAATCAGGAGGCGAGAGGATATGCTTAGTCTGTTTGGCGTAATCTTGGCGTGGGTTGCGGAATCGGCGGCGTTGCTCATGGACCTTGCCAACGTCGGACGCGACGCCGGAAACCCCTTTGTGATTGCGGTTGTAGTCTTCCACGCCGTTATTCGCGTTATCGTACTGTTGGCGTTGATTGTCCCGTCCCTGCGCTGTGTGTTCGGCTACATTTTCCACAGGGACGGCGACGCAAGCAAGGTCCGCGTTTGGCTTATCGTCCTAATCATTGCGTCTTTGGTATTTGAGGCGACCATGACGCCGACGCGGACCGCCGACGGCAATTCGGACGCCGCAATCGCGGAACAGGCGGAAGGGGGCGATTGACGTGACGCACGGAGCCGCCATGATTGCGTTCCACCCCGCGCCGCTCCTGATTGCCGCCGCGCTTCCTGTCGGCGTGATTCTGTGGAACGCCGTTTCGCGCTTCCGCGAGTGGCTATCGGAGCGCGGCGCGTCGCCCCCTGAAATCGAGCTTGATTCCGGTCCGCGTCGGGAAGCGTTGGAACTGATAGCGAGTTTAGAGGCGGTCCGGCGGCGTATCAGCGCGTTGGACCGCGCTTTGACGCAACGGCGGTCGGGCGTCCGTTGGCAGTTTGGAATAGGAATCGCAACGGACGCCGACGCCGACAACGGTTTCCGCGACGCCGACGAAGATTCCGACGTTGACAAGTTCCTCTCCGACGCGACGCAACGCGACTTGGACGCCGCGCACGGCGAAATGATTTCGCTTTTCCGCGACGCGGCGAATTGGCTGGAAAAGTACGCGCCGGAGGAAGTCCCGCCGCCGTCCGTGCGGGAGCGAATCGCAACGTTTGTCGGCGGTATCTTTCTCCGCCTAAAGCGCGGCGCGGACCTGAAAATGGTACCAGTAGTAAGAAAAACGCCGGAAAAACGTTTGTCGGACAATTCCGAACCCTCCGAAAAAGTTGCGGACGCCGAAACGCCGGACCCCGCGCCGAAATCCCGCGAAAAGTTGCGCCTCCCGTTGGACCTCTTGCAAGCGGGCAAGCCTGAAACGCCGGACCCCGCATCGCTCCGGCGGACGGCCAAGCGTCTGGCGGAGACTCTCCGAACGTACAAAGTTGATGTCATTCAGTCCGGAACGCCCGTCGCGGGACCGTCCGTCACAAGATACGAGTTCCGGCTTGGCGACGGCGTGAAACTCAAAAAACTCCAAAGCGCGGCGTCTGACATTGCGCTTCAAATGGGCGCGGAAAGCGTCCGCATTGCGACCGTCGCGGGGAAGCGAGGCGTTGTCGGGATTGAGGTCCCGAGCCGGAAGCGGTCCGCCGTCGCCTTGCGGGACGTTCTCGAAACGCCGGAATTTCAGCGCGGCCCCGCGACCGCGTTCGCGCTGGGCGTCGGGATTGACGGCGCCGCCGTCACGGCGGACCTTGACGCCCTCCCGCACGTCCTGATTGCCGGTACCACCGGAAGCGGGAAATCCGTCTGCATGAACGCCCTGATAGTCAGCCTTCTTTACAAGGCGTCGCCGGAAGAATTGCGATTGCTCCTGATTGACCCGAAGCGCGTGGAGTTGACGCCTTACGCCGGAATCCCGCATTTGACGCGCCCTGTTGTAACGGACGCCGCGCAAGCGGTCTCCGCGTTGGAAGGCGCCGTCACGGAGATGATGACGCGCTATAAATCGTTCGAGAATTACGGCGTGAAGGACTTGACGGAGTATAACCGGAAATCCAAACATCCCTACCCGCGTCTCGTAATCGTGATTGACGAGTTGTCGGATTTGATGATAGCGTCCGGCAAGGAAATCGAAGAATCCGTTATCCGCATTGCGCAAATGGGACGCGCCGCCGGAATCCATCTCGTGATTGCGACGCAAACGCCGCGAGCGGACATCGTAACGGGCAAAATCAAGGCGAATGTCCCGAGCCGGATTGCGCTGTCGGTTTCGTCGGCACTGGAATCGCGTATCATTCTGGATGAGGTCGGCGCGGAAACATTGGCGGGGAGCGGCGATATGCTGTATAAGCCGAGCGGCGGAGAAAAGCGTCGCGTACAGGGCTGTTACGTGTCGCCGGAGGAAATCGGGCGCGTCGTATCCGCCCTGACGGAAAAAGCGTCCGAATCGCCAAAGCCCGCCGAACCGGAAGCGGCGGAAGAATCGCCGGATGAGTTATTGCCCACCGCCGTGGACATTGTTCTTGAAACCGGACAAGCGTCGGTCTCCATGTTGCAACGGCGCTTGAAATTAGGCTACTCCCGCGCCGCAGGATTAGTCGGCCAAATGGAATCATGCGGCTACGTCGGACCGTTTGAAGATTCGCGCCCGCGTCAGATTTTGATTTCCCGCGAACAGTGGGAGAAGGAGAAATTGAAAGGGGCTAACTAAGATGATTATCTTTATCGGAATCGCAATCGCCGTCTTTTGCGGCGCGACCTACGTGTTTCGCATTCGCCCTGCGCTGGATGAAACGGCGGTCCGGCGCGAAATGCGAAAATCCCCTTGACGCCGCCGCCGGAATGCGGTATACTATGCGGCGTGGAGCCGGTCCCTCTGCAACAATTCAGGCACAAAGCGCACCTTTTTCGCGCTTGTGATTATATGCGCCCGTCGGGAGACCGGTCCCGATGGGCGCCGCTTTTTATTGGGAGGGATGGAGCATGGATTTGAACGGCATGACGGCGGCAATGTACCTGCGGAAGTCCCGTCCTGTGGACGGCGTTCCGCCGGAGGAAATTCTCCGCCGCCAAGAGGCGACTTTGGATGAGTTCGCGGAGCGGAACGGAATCCGAATAGTAGGCCGCTATCGGGAAATCAAATCCGGCGAACATATTTATAATCGTCCCGAGATGGTGAAGCTATTAGAAGCTGTGGAAGCCAAGCGGTTTCAAGCGGTCCTGTGCGTTTCGTTCGACCGCTTAACGCGTGGGGATGATTTCGAGCGAGGGTCTATTCTGCGGACGTTCAAAAGTTCCGGCGCCCTTATTGTTACCCCGAACGAAACCTACGATTTGTCCGACAGTAACAGCGCGTTTCTGACGGCGATAAAGGGGCTAATCGCCAATTACGAGCTTAATATAGGGAAAGAGCGGACGCGGCGCGGGATGATACGCGCCGCGAAAGAAGGGAAACATTTGTCTTACCCGCCTTACGGGTACCGGAAACGTTATGTCGACGGCAAACGGTCCGTCATGGAAATTTACGAGCCGGAAGCGGCGTTTGTCCGGATGGCGTTCGATTTGTACGCGTCAGGCGTCGGTTGTGACCTTATCGCGCAACGCCTGACGGAGGCGGGAGCGCGTCCGCGCCGCGCCGCAATGTTTTTCAGAGGGACCGTCTTGAAGATGATTAAAAATCCCGTTTATACGGGGAAAATCGTCTACAATCGGGAACAATGGACAAAGCGGGACGGAAAACTTGAAGTCAAAATCCGCCCAGAATCGGAATGGGTTATTTCCGATGGGCTACACGCGCCAATCGTGGACGCCGATACCTTTAATAGGTGTCAGGAAATCTTAAAAAACCGCTGGCGGCGCCCTTATTTCGACGGAAAAATCAAAAACCCCCTGACGGGCCTTATTCGTTGCCGCAAATGCGGCGGACTTATGCAATGTATCCGCTCTGATAGCGTGTATCGTCTGCACTGCCTAAAACGCGGTTGCGTCAAGTCCACGCATTATGATTTGGTGGAATCCCGCGTGATAGCGGCGTTGCGGGAAACCCTCTCCGCGCTGGAAATGGAGCCGGACGCGCCGTCAGAGGCGGCGAAAGCGTCAGCGGAGGCGCGGCTTGCCGAAATCGGAAAAGCGATTGACGCTGGAATCCGAAAAAAGAATAAGATTTACGAGTATTTAGAGGCGGAAGTTTACAGCGTCACGGAGTATCATGAGCGGATGGAGGCGGTCAACGCGACGCTCTCCGCGCTGGAACGCCAACGGACGGAGGCGCAAGCGGAAATTGAGAGGTTGTCCCGCGCCGACGGTCGCCGTCAGGCGGCGGAAATCCGGAACGTACTGGATATGTACTGGGACGCTGACGGCGCGGGGCGGAACATCCTGCTGAAATCCGTCGTTGACGTGGTTTGGTACGCAAAAGACAGCGGGTCTGGACCGCAAGATTTCGACCTCGAAATTTTTTTACGATGAACCCTTAAAAGCGCGTATTTGCGCGGCATACAATGTGCGCTTTTAAGGACACGGGAGATAGGAGGCGGTACATATGGCGAAACGTCGCAAAGCGGAGGTGCAGTACAAAGAAACGGAAGTTTTTGAACTGTTTCCCGCGCTGGAGTACACGAAACAACAAAAACAACGGCTGATTCTCTTTCACGCGTATGCGCGGAACATTCGGCGCATTATCAACTACGCGGCGCACTTCGATAAACGGAATCAAATTTGCATGGTTTACATTGTCGGAGAGGTCGCGCCGGAGAAGATTCAAAAGCTCCTGGCGGACGCGGATTGCTCCGACCGCGTTTGCGTTCTGACTTCCGCGTTTCCGGCGAAAGATATGGATTTCTGGCGCGATTTCGACGAAATGCGGAAGCGGCTGATAAAATCGGGAAACTGGGACGATGAGCGGCAAAACGTCACGGCGGAATGGTTGCACATCCGAGACATTGAACTCTGGTGGAAGGAGCAGTTAGACGCGGCGGAGCCTGATATTGACGGGCAGATGGGGTTCGGGGATTTCGGCTTTTCCGAGGCGGCGATTCCGGATTGCTGGCGGACAATCAATACCAAAAACGTGACGGAGCACAAGGAAACGTTGGACGCGATAGCGCGGTATCACGCGCTTGCGAAAAAGGCGCCGTCGTACTTCCGGCGGTGGACGCTCCACCGTCGCGGGCAAAAGCCGCGCCCGTTCCGTCACGCGGATACGGACAAGTTGATAGCGAAAATTTACCCATACGGCGCGGAGGCGCGGGGCGTGACCGATTACGCGGCGCTGTCGCCCGCGTCGATAGACCCCGCTGTAAAGCTGATGACAGAGGGCGCGGGGAATTGGCGGTTAGGCTTTGACCGCGCATTTGCCGCCGATTTCGCGCCGATACGGGAGATACGGGATTTCGTCGCGGACGCGCTCGCCGCGAAAGGATACGTGACGTTCTCCGAGTTGGCGGATTACGTCAAGGGTCCGCCGTGGGGGTTGGCTTACAACGGCTACAGCGCCGCGATTCTGTGCGCCGCGCTGGTTGATATTCCGGATTTGCTGTATTTCGACAGTTTGACGGACAGTCCGCTACAAGAGGCGTTCGGCTACTTTTGCAAACGGATACTCCCGCCCAAAGGAACCGCCTATGTAGACCGTACCGCATTTGACAAAAGTTGTCTTTACAAAGAGTATTCCTGTCACGCGGTTGTTCGCGCCGCGCTGACGGACCTGTACGGGCTTTCAGCGGAGCGGACGCATGAGCGGTACGTCATTGTATATAGCCGCGCCGCAATGGAAAGCCTGTTTCGGTTGCCGATGTCCATGACGGACGATTTGCTTTTTCGCCTGACGGGTCCCGACCTTGTTTGGCATGACCGCGCACAGATGGAGCGTCTCGCGGCGGAAGTGACGGCGCGGCGGGACGAATTGCCCCGCGTCCTTGCGGCGCATATCGCAAGAGATAAGCGGATACCGTACAGAGGATGGATACCCAGCGCGGCGTGTTGGCTATGGAAGCGCGAGACCATGCTTGACGCCCCGCATTGCATGATGACGCCGGAAGAGCAAGCGCGGCTTGAAATGTACCAACAGCAACATTATGAAGCCGAACGGCGCAAACAACATGACGTTGACAGGGCGATATGGGCGGAAGCGGATAAAGAATCCCTCGCGGCGACGTTCGCCTACCGCGACTATTTGCAAGACCGTGAGGAGCCGTGCAAAAGGAGGTTGCTCGCGTTATGCGGAAGCGGGTCATAAAGTGCGCGTGGTGCGACGCGGAAATCACGTCAAAGGACACTATCGGAATCAACCGCAAGCTGACGCGGGAGGATACCCACGTTTTCTATTGCTTGCCGTGTTTCGCGGATTACTGCGGGTGCACGGAGGAGGATTTGCGAGAGAAGATAGAGCAGTTCAAATCGGAGGGTTGCAAACTCTTCCAGTGAGCGCGAAATTTGGCATTGACAAATCCCGCGAAACGTGGTATTCTGACAATGCCAAACGTTGTTCGGGCATACTGTTCCCTTCTTATCTCCTTTTTCTCCTTCCGGCTATGCGGCGCGTCGGGTCGTTGCCCCCGAACGCGCCGCGCATTTTTTATCGCGCCCCTGACGCAAGGTCGGGGGCGCGATTATGCGGGCTGTTAGAACGAAGGGAGCCAGTAATTCCCATGATTGGGCGGCGGCGGAATGACCACAATCGGCGGCGTGACGGGCGCGGGCGCGGGCGCGTCTTGCGTCCGCTCGAAGTCCGCGCACTTCAAGCCTTTGGAGCATCCGGCGATATGGCGTCCGTCCGCGCCGGAAATCCAGACGGCGCGTTTGCACTGGGCGCAAGCGGGCGATTCGCACGGCAAGAGGCCGACTTCCTCCGCGAACGCGGAGCGGCGGCTTTTGGACTTTTCCGCTTCCAGTTCGTTCGCCGTAGCTTTCAGTTTGCGCGAAAGCTCGGCGTTCTCGTCGAGTTGCTCCAGATAGTCTTTTTGAAGACGGTCGGTTAATTCCCGCAGTTCGCGGATTTGACAGTCTTTTTTGGTCTCAAAGTGAAACATAGGTCTCCTTTCCCGACGCCCCCCGATGATTCGGGGGGCTTTTTTGTTTTCAGAGCTTTTCGATTTCGCCCGTATCCTTATAAACCCAATACTGCGCGAGGCGTTCTCCGGCGGGAAGGATTTTCGCGTCGTGCTCTTCCCCGTCGACATGGCTGTACACGTCCACTTCCAGTATTCCCGTATAGTAGCTGATGACGGACGTGGTGTTGTTCGTATAGTTGATGACGAAATGCACTTCATCGTCACGCTCAAAGTATTCGTTGTAATAGGAGACGGCGTATTCTTGCATTTGGACGGGTTCGGACGTTCGCGCAAGCCGCCAGCGTCCGGTCGTATCGTTGCGGACGCTCCCCGCAAAGATGATGCGGGCGTCCGCAATATCTTTCCCGACAAGCGGCGTTTCCTCGACGGGCGCGGCCTCCGGCTCCGGTTCGCCGACAGGCTCCGGCTCTGGGTCCGCGACCGCTTCCGACGGCGTTTCCGCGTCGGCGCCTTCCCCCTCTGACGCGTTCTCCGCGTCGGCGGTTTCCGGCGGCGTTTCCGCGCCTTCGCCGCCGTCCGGAACGCTTCCGGCGCCGTTGGCGGATTCCTCCGCGTGCACTGTCGTTTCCGGCGCGGCGTCCTCTTTGGGGACCAACGCGCCCCCGACCGCAAGCAAAATCACGACCAAAACGACTTTTGCCGCGCCTTTTAGACGCCAACGGCGGAGGAAGTCCTGCAACGCGTGAATCGGGACCGTAATCAGCGCCGCTAAGATGTACAGCGCGGACGCGGCGGAGCCGGAAATGAGCCAACCCAGTCCCGCCGCCAAGAACGCAACCGCCAATGCCCATAGAACGATTTTCTTGAATTTTTCCATACGCAATCCTCCTTTTCCAAAAAAACAAACGTCCGCAAGGGGTTCGGGCCACCCTGCGGACGATAAACTAAACGCGTCTCCGCGCATAGTAACGATATGGAAGAACAGAGGCCCGAACTCTGCGGAAAGCATTATGCCACAATCCGCCGCATATGTCAAGAGGCGCCGCCGAAAAATGGAAACCGTCCGCCCCCGAACGGGGACGGGCGGTTTTTTTTGCGCCAATCGGATATTCCGGCGATTCGATTGGCGCGGCGGACCGCTTACGCCGTCAGAATCTTAGGCGCAATCCGCGCCGGATTCTCTCGGGGAGCCAGTAGATGTTGCGTCGGTCCCCTTTTTCCGGTCGGCTTCCTCGGCGTCGGCTTGCCGCTTGTATTCGGCGTCCATTTCCGCCCGCGTCCAATCGTGGACGTTGCGCGGCGCGGGGGCGGGTTCGGACAGGTTGCGCATATCCCGCAACAAGTCCCGCGTGATTGTCTCCAACGCTTGCCAGTGTTCCGGCGGCATACGGACAAGCCACGCAACCAAGGCCTTGCGGAAATCGTCGCTTCCGGCGGTAATCAGCTTGTCCAGTTCCTCCGCCAGCGCGATGTCGCGGGGCTTTTCCTCTTTCATGGGGCCTGTCCCGTCGCGTAGCCATTCCTCCCGGATTCCAAATTCCCGGCAAATGGACTTTATCAGCCGTTCGGACGGAACGCGCTTTCCGTTCTCAATCATCCATACATAGTTCATGGAAACATTGAGACGCTCGCCGAAAGTCTCTTGCGAAAGACCAGCGTCACGGCGAATTTCTTCAATTCTTCGATTCATTCTTTCACCTCCTTTCCTTTGGGAGCATTATAGCAAAAAATTTTGACAATGTTAGAATTTAATAAACATTTGATATTGACATTATGACTTTGTAAGATTATACTATCTAACAGAATCTAACAAAGAGCAACGAATAAGCCCCGCAGACAACGGGGAGAAGAAAGAACCCCAGCGGAGCCGGGGCGCGGAAAGGGGGCGGTTATCTTGCGCGACAGCGGCTTTTGGATTGTCACGGCTGTCGGGTTCTTGCTGGGCGTGGCGACGGTGGTTATCCTCCGATTAACCATTTTGTGATGACGTTCGCCATGACTGCGGACAGGACGCCCAAGAGATAACCGACAACGCCGCCTGTGATTCTCTCTTGCAGGCAGTGTCTGCGGTACGCGAGATAATCCCGCCCCTCATCCTCGGCGGAAACGGCGTAGTTGAAAAGTTTGCGTTTCGCCTCCGGCACGGCGGCGCGGTTCGTGATAACGTCAACGCGAACCAGTTTGTAATGTTCCAGACGCCGGAAAATCGGCTCGTTTTCAGGTTCCAGCAGAAAAGGGCCGTCTTTCGCAACGCTTTTCAGCGCGTTCCGTTCCTTGCGGGTGAGGAAAATTTCGGAAAAGTCCATGCTGTCCTCCTTTCGCCGCCAGTATAGCACGGCGGCGGGATGGGGGCAACAAGAAAGGAGGCGAAAAGCCATGTCCGAACAGGAAAAGAGCTTTGCGGAGCGGATGAACGAGCTGATGAGCGGTCTAAGCGACAGAGGGCGCGAGCGGTTGCTTGACATTGCGAAAGGCTATGAGATGTGCCTCCGCGACAATCAGCTTGACCGCCCGAATGACGCCGCGCCGCGTCCGACAGCGTAAGAAACGGCGGTCCCGCCGGAACGGGGCCGCGTGGGAGATAAGGAGGAATGGGCAATGGATTTAGAAGAGCGGTTTGAACGAGCGATGATGGATGGGCGCCGCCACGACGCGTTCATGGCAATGCTCCGTTATCGGGTGGAGCTTGTAGCGCAAGACTGCGCCCCCGAAACCGTCCGGCGGAAGCTGGAAAACATCGTGAGCCGCGTTATGCGCGGTGTTGAAAAAAAGGAGGAACACGGCAATGAATGAAAACAAAACCACGGAAGAACTCAACGCGGAAATCGCGGAATCTAAACGCAGAATTGCGGTAATGTGCGAACAGGTCAAAGCGCAACAGGATAAAACCAATCAGGTTGCGCGGCAGTTCTTGGAAATCGCAAAGGAAAAAGGCCTGTCGATTGCCGACATGGAGCAGGTTCTCACGACGGTCAAAGCCTTTTTGCGCGTACACGCCCGTTGCGTCTTTGACGAGGAAGTATTCGACGCTTGGTCGTCGCCGGGGGATATGTTCTCGATGGGCATGGCGTCCTTTGAGAAGGGCCTGCAACTTCTGGACTGACGCCGCGTCGGGCGAAACGCGGCGGACGAACGCCCCGCCGACGCGGGGCCGCGTGAAGATATGGATGAGACGGAAGCCCCGCCGACGCGGGGCGCAAGAGATAAGGAGGAACGGCAATGGACAACCAGAGCGGACAGCCCATGACGCCCAAAGCGTACAAGGGGTTTGACAAGGACTTGAAGTGTCGCGGTTTCCAATACGAAATCGGCGGCGAGTACAAGACGGACGAGGCGGAATGTTGCAGTAAGGGCTTTCACGCCTGCGAGGCGCCGCTTGACGTGCTGGCGTACTATCCGCCCGCAAATTCCCGATACTGCGAAGTGGAGCAGTCGGGAACTTTTAGCCGTCAAAGCGGCGACAGCGATACCAAAGTAGCGTCAACGGAAATCAAGATTGGCGCGGAAATCGGCATTTGGGGTTTGGCAAAGGCTCATATTGAGTGGGTCAGAAACCAAACAACGGAAGAGCATACGGGCGGAGACGGTGGCGCGGCGACGGCGGGATACGGTGGCGCGGCGACGGCGGGAGACCGTGGCGCGGCGACGGCGGGAAACCGTGGCGCGGCGACGGCGGGAAACCGTGGCGCGGCGACGGCGGGATACGGTGGCGCGGCGACGGCGGGAAACGGTGGCGCGGCGACGGCGGGAAACCGTGGCGCGGCGACGGCGGGAGACCGTGGCGCGGCGACGGCGGGAGACCGTGGCGCGGCGACGGCGGGATACGGTGGCGCGGCAAACTCTCGCGGAAAATCGTCTGTCGGCGAAAATGGTTGCGCGTCGGCACGAGGCAATAACATCAAGGTAAAAGGCGGCATAGGCGCAATTCTTGTATTAGCGGAGGAGCGCGAAGATTCTTACGACATCCGCCACTGGAAAGCGTTCATCGTGGACGACGAAACATACAAGCCCGATGTGTGGTACAAACTCTCTGAGGACGGCGAGATAATCGAGGCGTCCGACGAAGAGAGCGACTGAAAGGAGCAAATGCAATAATGGAATTTCCCAAGCCGCCGACCGTGCGGGCGCAGGAAATCATACTTGCGCAGATGGAGCGGCTGGACAAAATCGCGGCGGACATGGTAAAGCCCGATGAGGAAGGGGAAATGACCCGACCGGAGCTTTACGATATGGAATCGCTTGCAAAAGCGATGGCGGAGCTGAACCGCGAACTCTACCGGACTTTTCCGCCGCTGACCCTTGCGCAACCGCTCTACTATCCGCAGAGCGCGGACTAAGAAAGGAGGAAGCTATGACTTTATGCGAAGCCGCGAAAGCGGCGTATCAACAGGGGGGGCGGCGAATTTACCGCAAGGCGACGGGGATGGTGATTCTTCTCCGTAGCGGTGACAATCCGGATAAATCCGGATTCGGCGATTTCCCGACGCTTGAAGACGTGCTCGCCGATGATTGGCACGTTGTCAAAGCCGGAAGCGAGCGCGACAAGCGCACGTTGCTTTAATTAAGAGCGCGACGGACTAAGGAGGAAAGACAATGGGGGATAAGGTCCAGACGGGGCTTAGAATCCCGACCGCCCTGTACAACGAGCTAAAGGCGAGAGCGGACCGCGCCGGAATCTCGATTAATACGCTCTGCCTCATGCTCATCGACATCGGGCTTGACGCCGTTAATCTTGGGATTCAAGAATCGGCCCGTGTTGTTCCTCGTACTCTTCGAGATACTTTTGGAGAATGAGTTCAATCAGGTTGTTCAAACTCCGCTTTTCCTGAGAGGCAATTACTTTCAGGCGGTTGTACGTCGGCTCATCCAGACGCAATCCCGTCTGCACTTTGAACACAGCCATGTTCCAACAACTCCTTGATAAAATTTGTTAGCACATTGTACGCTTTTCCTCTTGACAAATCTACTCACAAGTGTTAGCATATTGATTGTTAGCATTAGTTAGCAGATAGGAGGTAAATGACAATGGCAAAAGGCAAGCGGGAACGGGAAGCGGTGGAGGCGTTGAAGACGGCGGCGGTGGCGGAGTTCGCGGGGCAAGCCGTGACTAAGAGTTTTCAGGTGATTTGCGGCGTCAAAAACCTCAAATTCCTCTTGGAGAGCATGACCAGCGACATCCGTGACAACAAGTGCAACCCCCGCGAATACTTGAAGGCGTATTACGCCGTCTGGCACACGCTCTTCTACGCGAGCGAGGAGTTGCAGGAGTTGTTGGAGAGCAAGCGGGACTGATGGAAGAAAGCGGCGCGACCCACAGCGCGTAATCTGTGGGACCATATCGGGACCACCCGCGCATGAGCGGCGCGTCCCGCACAGGGAGCCGTATCCGATAAGCGGCGGGGTTCGCCCCTCACAGCGTGTGCACCTCGAAAACTGAATAGTTACATACCGCCCGCAAGGGCGGGAATGAAGGTAAAGAAGGTGAAACGTATGGATACCTTAAAGGTATTCGATAATCCGGCGTTCGGGCGCGTCCGCGCCTTGACGCTGAACGGCGAACCGTGGTTTGTCGGGAAGGACGTTGCGTCCGTGTTGGGGTACAAAGACACGGTGAACGCCCTGAAAGCGCACGTTGACGGCGAGGATAAAAGGGGGTGGCAAATCGCCACCCCCTCTGGGACGCAGACATCTACCGTAATCAACGAAAGCGGTCTCTACTCCCTGATTCTTTCGTCCAAGCTCCCCGCCGCGAAAGAGTTCAAGCGGTGGATTACGTCGGAAGTGCTTCCCGCAATCCGCAAGACGGGCGGGTATATCCACGGCGCGGAGGACATGACCGACGCGGAACTGCTGGCGCAAGCGGTCCTTGTCGCTAACCGCACAATCGCGGCGCGGGATGAGCGTATCCGCGAACTGGAAGCGCAAGCGGAAGCCAACGCGCCCGCCGTCCTTTTCGCCGGAGCCGTCAGCGTATCTAATGAGGCGATACTGATTGGCGAATTGGCGAAAATCCTGAAACAAAACGGCGTCCCGAACATGGGACAAAACCGCCTGTTTGAACGTCTGCGCGGCGAGCATTACCTTATCAGCCGCAAGGGGACCGATTACAATATGCCCACGCAACGCGCTATGGAAATGGGGCTGTTTGTAATTAAGGAGACCGCAATCACGCACAGCGACGGGCATGTGACGGTCTCAAAAACCGTAAAGGTCACGGGGAAGGGGCAAATCTACTTTATCAATCATTTCCTCGGAAAGAAGGAGGCCGCGTCATGAAGAATCCGGAGGCGTATGAGCGCGACAAGAGCCGCGAGCTTGCGGCGACGGCGCGTCAGTTCGGACGCCGCAAGAAGGCGGACCCGTACTGGCAAGCGTCGGAGCGGTTCTGGCGGGAGCAAGCGGCGCGGGAAGCCGCCCGCGTCAAGAAGGGGGGCTAATTCCGCATGGTCTTAATGCAACGGGCTATCCTCGGCTTTGTCATTTGCAACGCTCTGCTTACGGGCGTCGTGATTTACATGATAGTGAAGGTCATAGAATCGCGTCGTGGAGGCGATAGCGATGACAACCACCGCTGACTATGTAACGCGCCGTGTGGATTGCGGAGGACACGGCGTGACCGTACACACGCCAATCCGGACGGCGGAAGAGCAAGCCGCGTATCTGGAGCGCGTGGACGCCGCAATCCGGCGGGCGTTCGCGGGCTGGAAACTCCGCCGTCCTGCGGCGGAGGATGATTTGAAGGAGGGATAATTATGGGATACTTTAGCGATTTGGATTGTGACAATATCGAGTTCTTTCAGCGTCAACTTGATGACGCCGGAATCACGCGAGAGGAGTTCGACCTCGGCAATTACGCGGGGTTGACCTATCGTCAGTTGCGCGGCGTCGTCAATGACGTGATTAAGAAGGCGAAAGAAAGCCGGAAAAACGCGCCGTTTCATGACGGAGCGTGAAATCATGCCGGAGTTACCAAAAGCGGCTTTTTCAGTGTCCAATATGCGGGTTCGTTACGCCCGCGCTGAAATGGCGCGGACGGACGCGCATAGGGCACATTAAAACAATGTACTGCGTCCGTTGCGGTCAGGCGACGGACCATGTGCAGATTGAGGATTAGCGTCCCGCGCCGTGGCGGGGAATCCACGGCGCATACGCGGATGTAGCTCAATGGCAGAGCGGGACGGGATACCGGAGACGCGTTATGGTCCCGTCAAGGTTGCGGGTTCGATTCCCGCCATGCCGCATAGGTTCGGCGCAATTTCGCTCGCAGACTGCACGTGGTACGGTCTTACGGGCGGGTTGCGCGTCGGGTTCGCCGCCGACATGCCGTCCGATTCCTAAAAGCGTTTGCGCGAAGCGTCCTATGGCCGAAGGCCGGAAGTCCGCATAGAAGGGCGCGGAGGGAATCAGGCGGCTTATATGGGGACGAGGAGCCGGAACGGGTGCACGGCGCGAGTAGCAACATTCTCGAATTGCGGGTTCAAATCCCGCCGTCCCCAAATTTTACCTCCCCTTGCAGGCTTTGGACAGGCCCATGCTTGGGAGCAAGGATTTCAGGCAGTATCGGCGCGGGGGTCCGCAGTCCGTTGGAGAGCGGACAGGCGGCGAGCGGCGCAAGTCCGCAACCCCTGCAGTAGTGGAGGCGTGGAGAATGTGTTTATATACAGGGTCCACGCGGAAAGGATTAGGGTGATATTACTGTGATAATCGGTCACGGGGGTTAGCGCAAAAAAAGGACCGCCCGACGCGGAGAACGTCGGACGGAGCGCATGGGGGCTTTTCCACAGCATTATGCCCCCGATTATACCTGATAATTGGAGGGATGTCAAGATGAGTTTTTACGACCCCGAGCCTCCCGTAAGCCCGCCGCCGGAGCCGCGCTATTGCGCTTACTGTTGCGAGTGCGGCGGAGGGATTTTCGCGGGCGAGCCGTCCGTCCTTTGGGACGGCGAACGCTACTGCAAGCGGTGCGCGTTCTATCGCGTTCATGATGATTTCGACATGGACGCGTTTGAAGCGATAATTGACCGTCTGGAGGAACATTTCGGTTTCTCCGTCGAGACGGAAACGGAGGTTTGACATGGAATCCGAAATCATGTGCCCCATTTGCGGGAAGATGGCGCGAAACGTCTACCGCCGCAAAAGCGATAACACCTATATGGGGTGCGAGCATTGCGCCGATTTGCCCATTGAGGAAATTGGCTTTTACGATAAGCGGAACTGGCCGGAAGATTACGCGCCGCCGAAAATCCGCTGTCCGAAATGCGGCGAGTTTTGCCGCAAGGTTTACCGCACGGCGCGATACGGGGACTTTATCGGTTGCGATAAATGCGTTACCGAGTTGGACGCCGCGCAGGACGCCGACGTGATACCGGAGGAGTATGGATTGGAACCGGAAGAGGAGGACAAGAAATGAAACTCTACGAAATCAACGTGGAAATCGAGAAATTCCTGTCGGAAAATCTCGACGAGGAGACCGGAGAAATCCGGAATCCGGAGCTTTTGGACGCGCTCCAAATTGCGCGGGATGAAAAGCTGGAGGCGATTTCGCTCTATGTGAAATCGCTTTCCTCCGACGCGGCGGCGATTCGTGAAGAAGAGCGGACGCTTGCGGAACGTCGGAAGGCGAAAGAGCGCAAGGCGGAATCCCTGCGGGACTTCTTGGAGCGTGAGCTTGCGGGGAATAAATTGGAGACGCCCCGCGTTTCCGTGACGTTCCGCAAGACGCAAAGCGTTCGCGTAGATGACGCCGACGCCGCGATTGAGAGCTTGTGGAGCGGCGGATTCGCCGACGCTATCCGCTACAAGGCGGAAATCGACAAGACCGCCGTCAAGCGCCTCTTGAAGGACGGGCGCGAAATCCAAGGCGTAAGCCTTGCGGAATCGCTCTCTATGAGCATTAAATAGGAGGTGTCAAAATGGCGGAAAAATCGATGAATCTTTACCAGCGGATGAGCGCAATCACGGCGGAGCTGAACGTCGTGCCGAAAGACCTCTCCGTTGGCTACGGCAAAAACACTTACAAGGCGGTCGGCGAGCGTGGAGTTTTGGACGCCGTGAAGCCGCTGGAGGCAAAATACGGGGTCTATAGCTACCCGTTTGATAGCAAGATTATCCATACGGATACCTTGACTTCCACCACAACGGACTATCAGGGTAACGCAAAAGAGACCACGCGATTCTTAGTCCGGATAGAATCAACTTACCGATTCGTCAATGTCGACAATCCGGATGATTGCCTTGACATTAAGTCCTACGGGGACGGCATTGACAGCGGCGACAAAGCCCCCGGGAAGGCGATGACCTACGCCGGAAAGTACGCCCTGTTGAAGGCGTACAAAATCAGCACGGGGGACGACCCCGACGCGGAGGCAAGCCCCGAAAACGGATACAAGCGGGCCGCGAACGGCGCGAACGGCGGCTACAAATGCGCGGACTGCGGCGCGGCGTTCAGCGACGGAGACCTTGCGCGGAATACGGAGCGCGATTTCGGGCGGCGGTTGTGCATGGCTTGCGCGAACAAAGCCTTTGCGCAAAATCAAGCCGCGCAAACCGCGCAAGCGCGGACCTGATATGACGGACAAGCCCCGCCGTCAGGCGGGGCGGATTGGAGGAAAAAAGTATGCTGGAAGAATACAGGGATTACTTTGACGCGCCGACCGAAGCCGACATTGTAATCGCGGAAGCGCAGGAGAAATTGCGCGACCTGTTCAACGACGTGACGAAAGCCACGTGCGAACGGGCGCGGAACGCGGAGCTTGAATTATCGCGGTTGCAAGCCCAAATCGTAACGGAGCAGTACAAGCTGGAAGCCGTAAAGAAGGCGGAGGATGACGTGCGCCAGCGCATGGAGCAGTATAAGCGTCATCAGTTGCCGCGCCAGTTCGTTGAGGACATGCTTCACGAAGCTACGGCGGACATTGTTCCCGGTCAAAAGGTCTGGACAATCAAATACAAAAGCAAAACGGTGCCTTGCCAAATTTGCGACGGAAGCGGAGAACTGATTGCGAAGCGCATAAAGTCGCCCAAAGGGGAAAGCGTCTCCATAAAATGCCCGACATGTTCCGGGTACGGAACCAAAATCGTCAATATCGCCACGCCCGAAGAGGAAACGGTCAGTCTGGTGAACTTGAAGCTCTGCTTTTATCCCGACAGCGTGTCATATTGGAGCATGGACTGCATTTATACGGAAGATAGCACTTACGGTTATTCCGTGGACAACGTATTCAAGACGCTGGAAGAAGCGCAAGCGAAGGCGGACAAACTGAACGGGAAAGAGGCGATTGACCGCCTTGCGGCGGGGGAGACGCACGATGGACCGTAAAGAATATCTGGAGCGAATGCGCCGCGCCGCCGTGATAATGCGGCGCCCTTACGCTGGCGCGGAAGAGTTGAACGGCGCGACCGTCTACTTTCGCGGGATGACGCTGTATCCCGTGGCGTATCAGCTCTCCTATGAGGCGGACGGGGAGACGGTCCGTCATACGGCGGTCATGCAGAGCAGGGACCAGAATCATTTGTACTACGGAAGGCTGTCCGGCGTGGAAGCGCCGCCTCCCGACCCCGCCGCCCCCGCGTAAACGACGCGACCCGCCCGATGGCGGGCGGGCGCGGTCCGAAAACCCCCTTGACAACGAAGCAAACCTGTGCTATATTGTCATTAATCCAACCGACGCGCCAACGTCGGAAGGTGACAAATGCGCAGGTAGAATCTGTGCGGTTATTTTGTGCCTGTCTCATCCCTTGGCGGGGATGTTATAGGGCGTACCCTACCAAAATCGGGTATGTCAGCAAACGCCGCTTCATGATTCTACCATGGAGCGGCGTCTTTTTACGCCAAAGAGGAGTTTTTATAATGGCGGAGCAAAAAATTCCGACGTTATATGACTATCTAAATCAGTTCAAACGCGTGTACGAAACGGGTATCCTGACGGACAAGGCTGTCGTTCTTTACTGGAATTTTATCAGTATGTTCAATGCCTATGGCTGGAAGGAGTGGGTCGGAGTAGATACCGCTCAACTGATGGCGATGTTGCATATAACGAACAAGCAAACCGCTTTCCGCGAACGGGATGTTTTGGTAAAGGCGGGCCTTCTCGAATACAAGAAAGGCAACAGAGGGAAAATCAGCGAATACAGATTAGGTTACAATCCTGTTACCTATCCTGTTACCTATCCTGTTACCCCTCATAAGATAGAAGATATAAGAACTAAGACTAATAATACCCCCCCTTACCCCCCCGAGGGGGGAACGGGGTCCGTCCCCGACGCCCCCGCGAATCCGGCGGAGCCGCCCCAGAATCCGGAGCCGTCGAAACCGAAGCGCGGAACGCGCCGGAAAGACCCGCCGTTTTCGCCGGAACTGACGCCTGACGAAGAGACGGCCATTCTCAACGTATCCCCCGCGCTATGCGGCGCTGTGACGAGATGGTTTCGCTACAAGTCGGAGGAGCGCAAGCAACCGTACAAACCGATAGGGCGAGAGCAGTTCGTCAAGATGGTACTTCAGAGCGCCCGTCAATACGGGGTTGACCCCGTGATTGATGTCATTGAATCCAGCATAGCAAATGGCTATCAGGGCGTTACGTGGGACAAGTTAAAGCGCGGCGGCGGTCCGAATGCCGGAAAGCGGACGATGGCGGACATAGACCGCGTGTTTGAGGAATTGCGAGAGGAGATGGGGCAATCATGACTTTGGATGATACGAGGGACGTTTTTCGCCTGATTTCGTCGGCGTATCCGCAGTATTACGCCGGAATTGACGACGAACGTTTCAAGACGGCGGGCGCAATGTGGGCGTCGGCGTTCGCGGAGGATGACCCGCGCATTGTCGCGGCGGCGGTCCGCCTGTTTATCGAGACGGACGAAAAGGGGTTTCCGCCTGTTGTCGGGCAAATCAAGGCGAAAATTCGCCTGATTTGCAGTTTCGGCGAACTTTCCGAAACCGACGCGTGGAACATGGTTTTGAAGGCGGTCCGACGCGTCGGCGACAGCCCGAATCCCGAATTTGAGAAGTTGCCCGCCTCCGTGCGAAAGGTTGTCGGGGACGCGCAACAACTCCGCATTTGGGGGAACATGGACGAGAGCACGCTACATAGCGTGGTAGCGTCAAACTTTCGGAGGGCGTATAGCCAACGCATGGAGCGGGAGCAGGCTTTCAAGGCGTTGCCGCGTGAATCGCAAGCGGCGGTAGCAAAATTTATTTCCGAACAGAAGCGGGCGTTGCTTGGGAACGGGGGGGCCGCGCAATGAATGAGGATTTGCTTTTTCGGCGCGAGCCGCATTCGCTTGAAGGCGAACAGGCGGTACTCGGGTCCATGCTCATTGACCGCGATTGCATTAGCGATGTCATGGGCAAGCTCCGTCCGGATGACTTCTATTTGAAACAGAATCGGGAGATTTTCGAGACCGTGCATATCATGTTTTCGACCGGACGCCCGATTGACGTTTTGACCGTCGCGGAGGAAATGCAGAAGGCGGGGACCTACGACGAACAGGTTACGCCGTCTTATCTTGCGCAACTCATGGAAATCACGCCGACAAGCGCGAACGTCATGGTGTACGCGGAAATCGTCGCGGACAAGGCGCGGTTGCGGTCCGTGCTCAAAATCACGGCGGAGACCATGGGCGCCGCGCAAGAGCTGGGCGCGGACAGCGGCGCGATTTTAGACGCGTTAGAACAGCGCGTATTCAATCTCCGCGCCGGACGCGATACCGGAATGCGCCCCCTGAAAGCTATCCTTCCCGATGTTCTTGACCGTATTGGGGAAATGCAAGAGCGCGGCGGCGGGATTTCCGGTTTGTCGACGGGGTTGCCGGAGCTTGATAACAAGATTCTCGGTTTGAATAAATCCGACCTGATTCTGCTTGCGGCGCGTCCGGCAATGGGCAAGACCGCCCTCGCGCTGAATATTGCAAACGCCGTCGCCATGAAAACCGGAACGTCCGTCGCCTTCTTCTCGCTGGAGATGTCAGACGAGCAGTTAGCGACCCGACTGCTTGCGGCGGAAGCCGGAATCAATAGCAAAGATTTGCAGACGGGAAATGTGAGCGAATTGCAGTGGGAAAAAATCGCCGCGTCGGTTGTCGATTTATCGCGGCGGAACATCCTGATTGACGGAAATCCCATGATAAGCGTCGCGGAAATGAGCGCGAAATGCCGCCGCATTGACAATCTGGGGCTGATTATCGTGGACCATTTGCAAATTGTCAGTTCCGCCGGAACGCGGACCAACCGGACCGAGAATCGGACGCAAGCCGTATCGGAGATGTCCCGTATGCTAAAGGCGACGGCGAAAAGCCTGAATGTCCCTGTTTTGTGCCTTAGTCAGTTAAACCGAGAATGCGAAATGCGCGGGAACAAACGCCCGCAACTGTCGGACTTGCGGGAATCGGGGGCAATCGAGCAGGACGCCGACATTGTGATGTTCCTCTATCGGGATGACTATTACAACGCCAATTCCGACGAGCCGAATATTGCGGAATGTATCGTTGCGAAGAATCGTCACGGCGAAACGGGGACCGTCAAGCTACGGTGGACGCCGGAGCTAATGCAATTTTCCGCGCTTGAATCGCGCCGGACGCCGTAAGCGCGGCCCCGCCTTGCGCATGGGCGCTGGGCGGACGAATGGAGGTTGATAGCATGAGAGAGGTTACTCATTACGTCTGTGGAGTGTGCGGGACCGAGTACGCAGTGAAGGCGGACTGTGAGCGTTGCGAGGAGAATCACAAAAAGCCGCTCAAAATTAAGTCCACGCGCTACCAGCCGATTACTGCGGACGAGAGCGGATACCCGCGCACAATCGACGTGCGCATGAGCGATAGCGCGATTGTGCGCTACAAGCGGTTGCGGGAGGAAAAGGGATGAGGGAGATTATCTTTCGTGGGAAAACGATAGGTGATTGCGGACGTAATATCAAATGGATATACGGACATTTAGAATATCGGCGCGATGCGGAGCTTTCGCCGTATTGCCCGCATTGCGGGGCACGGATGGACGAGGAGGATACATGATGGACTTGATTTCCAGAGACGCCGCGATTGCCGCGATTGAGGCGGCGAAGCGGGATTTCCCCGAAGCCGAGTTTGTAACCAAGGACTTTTCGATTTGCGAATCTGTCTGTATTGGGCTTTCCAGAGCCGCGCTTGAAGTGTCCGCCGTGCCGTCGCAGTGGGTGTCGGTCAAGGACGTACTGCCTGAAAAAGGCTCTATCTGCCTTGTGTGCGGTAAAAACGGCGGTATGCGTGTCGCACGGGCGAGCTATTACGGGCCGCTTGATTTGTGGACGGTTGTCGGAACCGGAAAGCCGTTTCGCGTCGCGTACTGGATGGACCTTCCCGCGCCGCCGTCTGCTGACTGATAGGAGGAATAAATATGCGTGAGATTTTGTTTCGCGGGAAATGCGAGGAAAACAAAAAATACGGCGTTGAAAAGAGCAAGTGGGTTTATGGCGACTTAGTTCATTGTGATGACGAGTATACGCCGTCGATTAGCGTCGATGAGAACGGCTGGTATGGTAATTACCGCGTTGACCCGTCCACCGTCGGACAGTTCACGGGGTTGCTCGACCGCAACGGGACGCGGATTTTTGATGGCGATATTGTCTCCGACTATGACGAGGACGAAGGACGCGCCATGACGGTGGGCTGTCCGGTCGTCTACCATGACGCCGGATTTTATATTGAGTTTCCGACGCTCTTTCATGCCTTAGAGCATGGAGACTGCGAGTATTTAGTCGTTATCGGCAACGTCTATGACACGCCGGAGCTTTTGGCGGATAGCGATTAACGCCGCCGCCTTGACACGGAAACCGTCCTATTTGCGCGTTTCGCGCCGGACGGGTACACGTGTAACCGCACGGCGGAACGTTCAAATAACGGCGTTTATGCGGCGAATGGGCGAATCGCCGCGAGACCTTGGGAGCAATACCCCGATTTGTTCCAACGGGCGATTGAAATTGAGCGTAACGCCGCGCCGACGCTGAAAACCGTCAAGGGTTTAGGGCGAAGTTGGGCTTGGGAGGACTATCGCAAAGAGTATTTGCGCAACAAGGCCTTTGAGGACGCGCAAATCACGTTTGACAGTCTCTTTCCCGATTCCGCTGGCGGCTGTCTGTGCGGCGCCCCGTGCGGGTGCTATGACGGATAGGAGGTGAAACGTTATGCAATTTGTAATCCCGCTCCAACCCGTGACGAAAAAGAACCACTCTCGGGTTGTGCACTGGGGTAGCGGGCGACACCGTGTCTTGCCGTCAATACAATACGAGCATTACGAGCGCGACGCGCTAAAGCTCCTGACCGGACGGCATGAGCCTATCGCAGACCCCGTAGAAGTAAAAGCCATATTTTACATGGAAACGCGGCGGACCGTAGACCTGACGAATCTTCTGGAAGCTCTTGACGATGTGCTTGTCAAAGCCGGAATCCTGCGGGACGATAGCTGTCAGATTATCGTCTCCCACGACGGGAGCCGCGTCCGATACGACCGCAACAACCCCCGCACGGAGGTTACGATTACGCGGCTGGATGTCGCGCCGCCGTGGTAAGTCAGAATGGAGGTTTCTGTGAGAGCGAACAACGCCCCGCCGCGCCCCATGCCGCCGGATTTCCCCGCCGTCGCCCCGACGCTATCCGGCGATGACCTGTGCAGACATTATCACGCCGCACGCGCAACCGTCAAGCGCTGGAGTGACGTGAGCGGCGTCGATTGGCGCGGACGCTTGCGCCAACCCGCCCCGCCGCCCGACGGTTTCCGCGAAATCGCGCCGACCATGACGCAAGCGGAGTTAGTGCGTAAGTATAAGCGGAGCGGCGAGACCGTCAAACGCTGGGCGCGGGAATGCGGCGTTCAGCCGAAGCGTATCCGCAAGCAGTATCGCAAGGTCGATTATTATGAAGAAATCCGGCTGTGCCTCTCCTGCCCCTATCCACGTTGCAATGGTGGAAATACGAACTGTCCCCGCTTACGGGCGCCCGCCGTCCGCGCCTGACGCGAATAATCCGCCGTGAGATGTCTTGACACCTGTCTTGACAACTCGCGGCGGCTCTGTTATAATCGGGATAGCAACTATTGTACGCGGCGGACGCAAGTCCCGTCGCCGCTCCTATGACAATCCCGCGCCGCCAAGCGGGACCATGGAAGGATATTATCGTGCACGATACGCAAGGAGGAAATGACCATGACGCCGCCCGCAAAATTGGGGGGGGCTGAAAGTTGCGGAAAAGCCTCTTTCTGACGTAAAACCCTATGAAAACAACCCGCGACGTATCAGCGCGGACGCAGTGAACGCCGTCGCGGAATCTATCCGCAATTTCGGTTTCAAGGTCCCGATTATTATTGACGGGGACAACGTGATTATTTGCGGTCATACGCGATTGCAAGCCGCCCAAAAGCTGGGGCTGGAAACCGTCCCTTGCATTCGCGCCGATGACCTTACCCCCGAGCAGGTTAAGGCGTTCAGGCTTGCGGATAACAAGACGGCGGAACTGTCCGGCTGGGATTTCTCCGCGCTGGAAATCGAGCTTGACGCGCTCTCCGAAATTGATATGTCCCTCTTTGGGTTTGATATGAAGCAAGACACGGAAAGTCGGTCTGGAGATTTGAGACCGTACATACGGATGGATGATGAAAACAAGGGACCGAGAGAGGATTGGTTTTCTGACCATGAAAGCGGCGCGGCAACGGATGATGACAGCGAGGAATATCAAGCGTTTGTCGAAAAATTTAAGCCCAAGAAAACAACGGACGACTGCTACACGCCCGATAACGTCTATGATACCGTCGCTGATTGGGTGGCGCAGGAATACGGCGTTGACCGCGCCTGTTTTGTCCGCCCGTTCTATCCGGGCGGCGATTATCAAAATTACCCGTACCCGCCTGAATGCGTCGTTGTGGACAATCCACCGTTTTCGATTCTGACAGAGATTGTGCAATTTTACGCTGAAAACGGCGTCCGATTCTTTCTGTTTGCGCCAACACTGACCCTATTCACGGCGCGAAATGTGAAAGGTATCACATATTTACCGCTGGGCGTATCCGTCACTTATGGCAACGGCGCAAACGTCAATACGTCATTTATTACAAACCTTGACCGTTATCAAGTGCGAACCGTTCCCGAACTATACAAGCTGGTAGAAGCGGTGAATGATGAAAACTTGAAGGCAATGCACAAAGAACTGCCCAAGTATTCATACCCTGATAACGTCATAACTGCCGCTATGGTTGCGCGTTGGTGTAAATATGGCATTGATTTCAGATTGTCCGCTGCTGATTGTGTGAGAATTACGGAACTGGACGCGCAAAAAGAACACGGCAAATCAATTTTTGGAGGCGGCTTTTTACTGTCAGATTCCGCCGCCGCAGAACGCGCCGCCGCAGAACGCGCCGCCGCTATGAAGTGGCGGTTGTCCGAGCGGGAAATGGCGATTGTTAGGAGTTTAGGCGGCGATAAACAATAACGACAACCGGCTGGAAGGGGGTGACGTTATGGCCCGCATACGCGCCGAGGATTGGATAACGGATGACGGATTGCTCCGTATCAAAGGCTGGGCGCGGGACGGCTTGACGGACGCCCAAATCGCCGTGAATATCGGCGTAAGCTATACCACGTTCAAGGGCTGGATGAAGAACTACCCGCCCATTTTGACCGCCCTAAAAGAAGGGAAAGCCCCCGTCGATACCGAAGCCGAGGACGCGCTAATCAAACTGGCGATGGGGCATACCGTGACCGTCCGAAAGCCGATTAAGCTAAAGGAAGTGCAAGAGGGGAAAATCAAAGGGCAGGAAGGGCGCGGACGTATCGAAAAAGAACGCATTGAATATGCGGACGAAGAAGTATACGTTCCTCCGAACGCGACCGCGCTGATATTCTGGCTCAAAAACCGCAAGCCGGAATTATGGCGCGATAAGCGGGAATCCGTCGGTGGAGGCGGTTTTGATAAGCCCGACGCCTACGACGCGTTAAGCAAGAGTTTGCGCGAACTTGCGGAGGGATTAAAGAGTGATAAGCCATGATAAGTCCTAAGCAAGAGCGCATTCTCGCCTTTGCGCATTCCGGCTATGACGCGCTGATTGCCGACGGCGCTGTGAGGTCCGGCAAAACGTCCCTTATGGCGTGGGCGTTCGTCGAGTGGGCGATGGAGGGATTTCAAAATCAGCGGTTCGGAATCTGCGCGAAAACGGTAGGTTCGGCGGAGCAAAACATCGTTGTCCCGTTTATGTCCATGGGGCTTGCGCGGGAACGGTACTCGATAAAGTACCACAGGGCGCAGAAAATCATGGAAGTGACGCGGCGCGGACGGAACAATATTTTTGAGGTGTTCGGCGGCAAAGACGAATCCTCTTACGCGCTGATTCAGGGGCGGACCCTTGCGGGCGTCCTGTTGGATGAGGTTGTCTTAATGCCGCAGTCGTTCGTCAATCAGGCGCTGGCGCGTTGCTCCGTGGACGGCGCTAAACTGTGGTTTTCGTGCAACCCCGCCGACCCGCAACACTGGTTTTATCAAACGTGGATACTCCGCGCCGAAGAGCATAACGCGCTGTATTTGCGGTTCGCAATGACGGACAATCCGTCGCTGTCCGAAAAGACGCTGGCGCGTTATCGGTCCATGTATACGCAAGGCGTCTTTTATGACCGCTATGTGCTGGGAAAATGGGTACAGGCGGAGGGGCTGATTTATCCCATGTGGGAGGATACGCTCATGGACGCGCCGCCAACGTCGCCGCCGAAACGCCGCGTAATCTCCCTTGACTATGGCACGATGAACGCGTTCGCCGCGCTCAAATGGGCGGAATACGACGGCTTTTGGCTGTGCGAGGATGAGTATTACTATTCAGGGCGCGACGAGGGCGCGACGAAAACGGATGGCGAGTACGCGGAGGATTTGGAGCGGTTCGCCGATGGAATCCAAAAGCCGATAAAGGTTATCATTGACCCGTCCGCCGCGTCGTTTATCGCCCTGTTGCGCAAGCGCGGCTGGAAGGTCATACAGGCGGACAATGACGTTTTGGACGGTATCCGCGAAACCGCGACCGCGTTTCAGGCTGGCAAGGTGAAGATTTCCAGACGATGTGAAAACTTTATCGGCGAACTGCAAAACTACGTCTGGGAGGAAGACGCGGGCGAGGACAGGCCCGTAAAGGAGCGCGACCACGCTTGCGACGCTGCACGGTATTTCGTCAAGACAGCGGAAATTATGCGCCCGCGACAGACGTACAAGCCTATTTTTCGATAAGGGGTGACGGCATTGCTTACATACCAAGATTTATTAAAAATAGGCGACGGCGACGGCGAGCGGGCGGAATTTGTCTTGCGGGTTATGCGGGAGCACAGAGCGTCCGAAAAATACGGTATGGCGGAAATCGCGGACAAATATTATCGCGGGCAAAACGTCACGATTGAGAGCGTCATTAAGGTGCTCTATGACGCTGAGGGGAATCCGCACGTTGACAAGTTGACCCCGAATCATAAAATTCCGACTTTGCTTTTCCGGAAGTGCGTGGACCAAAAGACGGAATATCTTGTAGGCAATGGCGTTTCTTTCGGGGAATCAACGGAGGAAATCAAGGCGAAATTAGGAGAATCTTTTGATGACGTTCTCTCCGACGTTTTGACGGAAGCGTACAAATCCGGCGCCGGATACGCGCTTTACAATCACAATCAAACCGTGTTCTTTGATTTCCGCTCTTGCGCCGTCTTGAAAGACGTGACCGACGGCGCGATAAAGGCCGCTGTCCGCTCATGGCGGCTGGCGGACAACACGCCGGAAAATCTGACGCTCTACGAGTTGGACGGCTTTACCGTTTACGTCAGCGATGAGAACGGAATCCGCGTCGCGGAGCCGAAACGCCCGTATAAGCTGATTGTCCGCCGTGACGGAATCCGCGAGGAAATCATAGAGGGCGAGAATTACACGGGCTTTCCGATTATTCCTCTTACGCTGAATCCGGAAGAGGAATCGGAACTTGTGGGATTGCGCGAAACGATAGACGCGATAGACGCCGTTTCGTCGGGTATGGTCAACACGGTGGAGCGCGTCGGGACCGTCTACTGGACGGTCACGGGCGCGGGAGGAATGAACGACTTTGACGATGCCGCGCTCCGCGACCACCTGAAAACCGTCGGCGTCGTTCATATCGACGGCGGGCAGGAAATCCAATCCCACGTGATTAACCCGCCTGTGGACGGTTCGCAGGTCACGCGGGATATGCTTGTAAAAAAGTTTTACGAGGACGCCGCGCTATTCGATAGCTCCGTTATCGCGGCGGGAAACCAGACCGCAACCGCGATATGGGCGGCGTACTCCGACGCAAACATTTCAGCGGGAAAGGCGGAAAAGCAAGCGCGTAAGTTTATTGCGCGGCTTTTGCGCGTCGCCGGAATCCCTTATGCCGCGCCAACGTTTAATTACGACCGTATCATTAATCGCGGCGAGGAAATTCAGGCGCTTATTTCCGCCGGAAATTACTTGTCAAGCGAATTTGTCACGGGCGAAATCCTGAACATTCTCGGCAAGCAGGATTTGAAAGAAGAGGTGCTACAGCAAATGGACGCCGACGCGCTGTCCCGCTTAGGCGGCGCTGCGGATGACGATGGAGGCGATGACGGTGGTGCTGTATAGTCCGGTGTGTAAATGCCGTATGTGCGGGGAAATATTCTCCGGTAGCAGTTGTTACGACGCGAACGCCATTTTTTCCGTGCGCCCTGAACAAAGCGCCATAGACCGCGAAAGAGAATGCGTACACATACATGATGACGGAACTTTCGGGGTTGCTGATATTATCGGGTTTAAGCGAGAATGGAATGGATAAATAGGAGGCGCGACAATGTGCGATTTCTGCGGAGGTAGATTTATCCCGATGACGCGCCGTGAAAAGGGCGGCGCCGCAACGATGGCGGATGACTTTGGTTCGCTATTCGGGAAGCCGTCAGTGAGCGGCGTAAAACTCATAAGAGCCAAAGAAGGCGGTCTGTTTCTCGCCTATGACAACTCCGCGAAAGAGTACGGGCGCGGACTGTTGAAGATTGCCTACTGTCCGCTGTGCGGGCGGAAGTTGGAATCGGAAGATGAGGATGACGGAACCGCCGCTAAACATTCCGTCAAGGATGACCTCCCCGCGTATCCGCCGGAACTCGAAGCGCTTGCGGAAGCTGTGGAGCCGTTGCATGATTATCTGCTAAAATACGGCGACCAGCGCACACACGCGACCGTGACGCAATTCGGCGCAAGGTTGGAACACGAGGGAATCTCTATCCCGTTTGTCAAGGGCGGTTGCGACAAAACCGCAGATTTCGAGCGGGAAATTAAATCCATGATGGGGAGTGCGGCGGAATATGTGGTTGATTAAATTACACGCGCAAGTTTCCGTACTTTGCGCAATTTCGATTTTTGGCGTATTCGCGGTCTATTGGAAAAGCATTGTCAAAAACGGATGGGCGCAAGGCGACGGAAAAAAGCGCGGACTGTTTATGCGTTTCGTGCGGTTTTTGAAGGCGTTCCTTCTTCTTCTTATTACGAGCGCTATTCCGTTTGTCAATATCGCCACCGTTTTGAAAGTGTGGACAATGGCGACGCAGACGAAGGAGAGCGCGGACAATGCCGACGCATGACGAAGCCCACCAAATGACGGACCTCTATCTGTCCGACATTGAAAAGCGTCTGCGCAAAGAGTACGGCAAGGCCGCGCAGGACGTACAGCGGAAACTTGACGATTATCTCCGCCGTTTCCGCATAAAAGATGAAATCTGGCGGAAACGCCTTGCGGCGGGGGAAGTCACGGCGGCGGACTATCAGCAATGGCGGCATGGACAAATTATGATTGGCAAGCGATGGGAGGATATGCGCGATACCTTAGCGCAGGATTTGCGAAACGCGGACAAAATAGCGCGGTCCATTGTGGACGGCTACCGTCCAGAGGTGTACGCGCTAAACCACAATTACGCAACGTTCCTGATTGAGCGCGATAGCCTTGTAGATACCTCATACTCTCTGTATTCGCGGGAAGCGGTCGAGTATCTTATGCGCGATGACCCTGATTTGCTCCCGCCGCCGTCAAAGCGCGTATCCGCCGCAATCGCGGAAGGCCGCGCTATCCGCTGGGAGCGGCAACAGGTACAATCCGTCATGCTACAGGGTATCTTGCAAGGCAAGGGGATTCCCGAGCTTGCGCGGGACGTGTCACGCGACCTTGCGACGCGCAATCTGGGCGACGCCGTGCGATACGCCCGCACAGCGATGACGGGCGCCGAAAATAAGGGGCGGCTTGACGCGTATCACAGGGCGCAAAGTCACGGCGTACAGCTACAAAAAACATGGCTGGCCGCTCTTGATAATCGGACGCGGCACGAGCACAGGATGTTAGATGGACAGACCGTCGACACCGATAAGCCCTTCCGCAACGCTTACGGCGAAATCATGTATCCGGGAGACCCGTCCGCAAGACCCGCCAACGTCTGGAACTGTCGCTGTACGCTGATTTCGCAATTACGCGGGTTTGAAACCGACGTGAAAGATTTATCGTTGCGCAACACGGACAAATTGAACGGAATGACCTATGAGGAGTGGCTACAGGCGAAACCCGTCTACAATCCGATAAAGGCGCCGATTGAGAAGCAGAACGCAATCAAGGGCGCGTATATCCAAGAGTACAAAGACGCGAGGAGGCGGTTAGGATGAGCGCGGGCATGGGTAAGCAATCCGGATATGTCAATATCTCCAACAACTCCGACAGATTCAAGGAGGCGGCGGAAGAGGCGTTGAAAAAAATCGCCGAGCAAGTAGGCCTAAAAGCGGCGGGATATGCGCAGATGTTAGCTCCCCATGATACCGGATTGCTCCGGAACTCTATCGGGTACGCCCTAAGCGGCGAAACGCCGTCATTAGGGTCCGCTGGCGGCGGGAGGCAGAAACGCACGTATAAGGCGGACAATCCCGACAAAGACGGCGTTATCCAAAAGGGCACGTACAGCGGACACGTCCCCTCCGCAAAAGCGAACGGATTAGCGGTGTACGTCGGGTCTGCGGTGGAATACGCGCCCTTTGTGGAGTGCGGAACCCGCAAGAGAAGGGCGAAACCGTTTCTCCGTCCCGCTATCGAGAACCACCGCGAGGAGTATCGGCGCATTGCGGAATCAGTCCTAAAAGGGGGCGGCGGAACGTCATGACGGAAAGCGGAAAAATGCGGCGTGTAATCGAAAGCGGCGCGGAAGTTGCCCGCTTGCTTGTGCGCATGGGCATTGGCGAAAGCGGCGTAAGCGCGGAGGAATTGCAAAACCAGCGCGTCCGCCCATTACTCATTGACAGGCGGCGCAAGGTCTACCATTGCCGAAACGCGATTTGAGGAGGCTGACAATGAGAAATGCCTCAACCAAACCCGCGCCGCGCTTATCCGCTGACGTTATCCGCGCAGTCGAGCGTATCCTTGCGCGGGGAGACGAAGCGAAGGTGTCCGCGTTGCGCGACGGCTTGCGCGTATCCTCCGTAAAATATAAAACGGAATGCGTTGACAAATCAGGCGCGGACGGGTATAATAATAGCGAATCTGACAAACCGCGAATGCGTGGAGTTTAGATGATATTGTTCCCCGTCCCGCAAGGGGACGGGAAGAGCCAAGAGGGGCTATCAGCTATCGGAGACGATGGTTGGTAGCCCCTCTTTTGCTTTTGGCGAAACCCGCCGCAAAATGGCGGATATTGCAAGCAATAAGGGCGAAGAAGCCCCCGAAAGAAAGGAATTGCTTATTATGGCGCTTACTAACAAGGGGTTGCGGGAAATCCTCTCCGAAGCCGGAATCAGCGACGAAAACATGAAATCCGCCGTGGACAAAATCATGAGCGGACATAATGCAACGGTCGACGCGCTGAAAGAGCGGGAGGAAACCGCTATCAAAGCGCGGGATGACGCGCTGAAAGAGCGGGATACCTACAAGGCCAACGCCGAAAAGCTGGCGGAAGTACAGAAAGAGTTGGAAACCGTCAAGGGCGGAGACTGGGAGAACAAATACAACGCATTGCAAGCCGAAATCGCCGCGAAAGAAGCCCGCGCCGCCAAATCCGCCGCGCTGGAGACCTACTTCAAGAGCAAAGGCATTGACGGCGGCAACCTGAAAATCGCTATGCTGTCCGCCGCCGCGCAAGTGGACGCGCTGGAATTGAAAAAGGACGGCGCTATCAAGGACACCGCCGCGCTTGACGCGCTGGTATCCGGCGACCTTGCGCCGCTCGTATCGCGCCTCGAGACGGTCCCCGCGCACAATCCGCCCGCGTCCGGCGCGACCGTGAAACCGAGGTACAGCACGCTCCAAGAGGCGATGAGTTACAAAAATCAACATCCGGAGGCGGAAATCAACTATGACCAGTTTTTCCCGCCGACGGCAAAATAACGAAAGGATGATACCGAATGCCGGGAGTATTTGATACCAAATATTTCAACGCGGAAGTATTCGGGAATTACATTGACCGTATCCCGAACCTCCGCATGAACCGCCTCTTGCAGTCCGGGGCTATCCGCAACAGGCAGGACATTGCCACGAATATGCGCGACGAAAGCGGCGGCAACTATATCGCAACGCCTCTTTTGGGGCTGATTGGCGGGACGCCCGGAAACTATAACGGGATTGAGGACATTGACTTAAGCTCTACCACGACCTACATGCACTCCCGCGTTGTTGTCGGGCGTCAAAAAGGCTGGGAAGAAAAGGACTTCTCCTATGACATCACGGGCGGCGTGGATTTCATGGCGAACGCCGCCGCGCAGGTGTCCCGCTATTGGAGCGATATTGACCAAAACACGATTGTGAGCATTTTGCGCGGCATTTTCTCCATGACGGGCACGGAGAACCTTGCTTTCGTGAATAACCACACGTCCGACATTACCGCCGTCACGAATACCAACGGCGTGACCGGATTTATCGACGGCCCCGCGCTCAACAGCGCGACGCAAAAGGCGGCTGGCTCCAACCGTTCCGCGTTCTCGCTTGTTATCGCAAACAGTAACGTCGTTGTCAACCTCGAAAACGCGAACATTGTGGCGCGTATCAAAGTCCGGGAAAACGGCATTGAGCGCGAAACCGGGCTTGGAACTGTCGGCGGGCGGCTCCTGTTGGAGGACGATTACGGCACAGCCGCGACGCAGGGCGTCTATACCGTCACGATTTCCACCGCGCTTGCGTCCGGGGACAGCGTGAAGATTGCCGGGGTTACGTACAATTACGCTTCCGGGGCTACCACGGCGGCGGCGCAGGCTACCGCAATCGCAAGCGCTATCGGCGCGGACGCCACGGCGGGCGCGATTTACACGGCGACGGCGGACAGCGGCGTTGTGACCCTGACGGAAAAGAGCGGCAAGTACGGCTCCGGCGCCCCCGCGCTGGATACGTCCGGCTTGACTACTGGCGTTGTCGCTGTCGCCGAGGCTCCGTCCAGCGGCGCGAATACCGTCTACACGACCTACGTTTTGGGCAACGGCGCGATTGAGTACACCAACTGCGGCGCGAAAGTCCCGTATGAGATGAGCCGCGACCCGCTCAAACACGGCGGTAAGGATATGCTTATCACGCGCCAGCGCAAGTGTTGGGCGCCTTACGGTATCAGCTTTACAAAAGCCGTTATGTCCACGACTTCCCCCGAAGACGCCGAACTTGAAAACGGCGTGAACTGGGAACTTGTGCACAGCCCGAACGATAACGGCGTTATGCAGTATATCGACCACAAAGCGATTCCCATTGCCCGCATTTTGTCGCTGGGCTGATAACACGGAAAGGAGGCCGACGCAATGCCCACGACGAACAATGACGCGGGAGGCGTCAGCCTCCTTACGCTTTCCGCCGTCATGGGGGAGTGCAAAAACTTTTTTGTCCGCACGACGCGCACGGGCGACTTTGCGATTTCCGGCGGCGTCCTGACGGGCGCGGAAGGATTGCTAATGCCGGGGCAATATTACCGCATTGCGGGGAGCGTGTTCAATGAGGGCGTTTTCCGTTACGGCGGATATGGCGTCGCAGACGATACGCTAACCGACGAGACGTTTTCCGGGCGCGTGGACGCCTTAGCCCCGCCGCGTGACTTTATCGCCCTTGCCGCCGAAATCGCCGACTGGCAGGCTAAATACGGCGCGGCGGCGGCGTCACCGTTCAATTCGGAGAGTTTCGGCGGCTACTCGTACACAAAGGCGTCGGGCGTCACGCAGGACGGCGGCGCGGGAGGCTGGCAGGCCGCGTTCCGGGCGAAGCTGGCGCGGTATCGCAAACTTTGAGGGGAGGCGGGCGTATTATGGATGGACAAACGGAGATGTTTACAGATAACCCGGAGTATGACGCGTTTGTGGATAAATTCAAGCGCAAACTGACCACCGACGACTGCTATACGCCGGAGACCGTCTATAACGCCGTCGCTGATTGGGTATCGCAGGAATACGGCGTTGACCGCGCCTGTTTTGTGCGTCCGTTCTGGCCTGACGGAGATTATCAGAATTACCCGTACTCGCCTGAATGCGTTGTTGTGGACAATCCGCCCTTCTCAATCTATGCGCAAATTTTGAGGTGGTATCAAGAGAACAGCGTCAAGTTCTTTGTGTTCGCGCCCGCTCTTACGCTGTTTTCGCGGGGCGATATTCCCGGCGTGTGCTATTTGCCAATCGGCGCGAACGTAACCTATGAAAATGGCGCGGTTGTTAAAACGTCCTTTGCTACCAACCTCGAAAAATGGAAAATACGGACTGTTCCGGCGCTCTATGAGCGCATAAAAGCCGCCAACGCGGAGAATGAGCGCAAACTCCATAAGGCGTTGCCAAAGTACGCGTATCCAGACCATATCATAACCGCCGCGCTTGCGCAGAAATGGTGTCATTATGGGATTGAGTACAAAGTAGCCGCAAGCGATTGCGCCAAAGTCTCCGCGCTGGACGCGCAAAAAGAACACGGCAAATCAATTTTTGGAGGCGGCTTTTTACTGTCAGATTCCGCCGCCGCAGAACGCGCCGCCGCAGAACGCGCCGCCGCAGAACGCGCCGCCGCAGAACGCGCCGCCGCAGAACGCGCCGCCGCAGAACGCGCCGCCGCTATGAAGTGGCGGTTGTCCGAGCGGGAAATGGCGATTGTTAGGAGTTTAGGCGGCAACGAGAAAGGAGCTAATTGCAATGATGAGAAAACTTGACCTGTCCGCGCCTTGGCAAATTTACCGTCAGGAACTGGCGGAGCTTTTCACGCTTGACGACGCCGTGACCGTCGGCCCCGTGGAGGACGGCGACGAAAGCGAGCAAAAGTACGTGACGCTGAAAGTGTCGAACCGCACGACCGCCGCCGCGCTGGAAAAGCTCTTTAAAGAGCCTAAGGCGTTTGGCAACGTCAAACTGACCGTTGAAGTGAAAGACACCGCGCAAGAGGAAACGCTGGCGGACATCCTGCGCGACGCCTTTGCCCACAACCGCCTTGTGCGCGGCGTGGAGACGCAGACCGACCCGACGGGGACGCAGTGGACGTATCTTGTCATGGAGGCGGATGTGTTGCAGTTTCCGGCGGACAATCTGGCGGACTATCGGCGCAACATGACCGTGACGGCGGAACAGGCGGCGCGTGACGTGCTGACGCTGGAAGCGGGGGCGGCGATTTGCACGGCGGATTTGCGCGAAAATTAGGAGGCGTTGAATCGTGGCTTTAACGCCTATGATGGAATCCATGGCGCATGATTGCGTCGTGATGGACCGCCGGACAATCCCTGACGGCGAGGGCGGATACACTATCGGATACGCCGAGGGCGCCGAGTTTCGGTGTTATCCTTCTCTCGATAGCAGTATGCAGGCGCGGAAAGCCGAAAAAGAGGGCGTCACGTCGCTTTATACCGTGCTGATTCCGCAAAACGTCCCTTTGCAAGTAGGGGACGTGTACAAGGATACCACGGAGGGCGCGTATTTCCGCGTAACGTCGCGCCCCGACGAAAAACATACGCCCGCAACATCTACGCTTGATTTGAAGGCGTTTTCGGCGGAGAAATTGGAGGCGTTGCCGACATGACGGATGGGATATACAGCGCGGCGGCGTTCTTTTCGGCGGAGCGGCGCGGGCGGACGGTTAGCGTTTTGGGGACGCCGTACAGCGTGGAAGTCAAGAAGTACGACGACGACCCGCTCTTTTATGACGACGGATTTGCCGGATATTGCGACTGCCATACAAAGCGCATTGTCCTTTGCGATTTGAAAAGCCATAAGGATTTCAAGAGCGACCCGGAGGAAAAGTTGCTCATTATCATGAAAGCCACTTTGCGCCACGAGATTGTACATGCGTTTCTGGATGAAAGCGGCTTGCAGGATAACGCAGTCACTTACGATATTGCGTGGGCGAAAAATGAGGAAATGGTAGATTGGATAGCCTTGCAAGGCCCGAAAATCTATCAGGCATGGAAGGAGGCCGACGCGCTATGACGCTGGAGGAAACGTGCGCTCTTATGACGAGCGCGGAATACAAAGAGCGCTTTACGGCGGAATACTGGCAGTTGCGCAGACACTTTGAGGCGTTACAGGCGATTTTGCGCGAATGGGACGCGGGGACGCTGAATTTCACGCCGACCTGTCCGCGCAGTCTGTATGGCTTGCAAATCAGCGCGATGAGCGAATATTTAGCCGTGCTGGAAGCGCGGGCGAAAATTGAAGGGGTGACGCTGTGAAACTGTTTGTCTCAATCCCCGTAAACGGACGCCCTGACAGCGACGTTGACGCCGAAAAAGCCGCTATTCTGGAGCGCGTCAAAGCCGTTTCTAACGGTTTGGTGGAACTCATTGACACCTATGTTTCGGAGGACGCGCCTGTTACGGGCGACCGTTCCGGCGTGTATTATCTGGGCGAAAGTATTAAGCGCCTTGCGTCCGCCGACGCCGCGTATTTTGCGGACGGCTGGCAAGCGGCGCGTGGGTGCCGCCTTGAAAACGCCGTTTGCCAAATGTACGGAATCCCGATTCTTGACGCCGCCGCGCTTGAACTCCGTCAAAGCGCCGAAGCGCGGCGCAAATGGGAGCGTAACGAGTGCGGGGTTGATGTTTCGGGAGGCGGTTCGCCGTGACCCACGCCGCCGCGCTCTACCAGTTTTTCAACGCCGCAATCGACGGATGGAGCGCGTATCCGGAAACGTCGGTCCCGTCCAAGGCCGCAGGATATAGTGAGGACGCCGCGTTTCCATATCTGACGTATAGCGCGGCATTCGACCCCGACGAAGCGCGGGAAGTATCCTTGCCCGTCAACCTGTGGGATAACACGCTTTCCGAAAAGCGTATGAACGACGCCGTTTTGCAGTTATCCCACGCAATCGGGCGCGGAGGCGTCCGGATTCCGTGTGACGGCGGCGCGATTTGGCTAAAGCGCGGAACCCCGTTTGCGCAAGCCTTACAGGATGAGGACCCGCGCATTAAGCGGCGCTATATTAACCTTACGGCGGAGTATCACTTGACCGCCGACAGCGATTAAAGGAGCGATTTACCATGATGAAGTTTACCCGCGTTCCGGCGAACGCGTTCAAGGAACTTGTTTTCAACGCGGGCGTGATTCTTTCCGAATTTAACCCCGCGACGGGAGAAATCAGCGTCGCCAACATCATTTGCGCGACAACGGGCGGCATGACGTTTTCCAGTACGCCGACGGACGTTGATTTCGGCGAGGATGTGGACAACGTCCCGAACAACACTAAGCAGTTGAAGCGCCGTCAGTCCTACGACCCGACCCTTAGCGGAACGGCGGTTTCGATTACGCCCGCGCTCGCTAAAAGTCTTGTGGGCGGCGCCGTTATCGACACCGAGAACGCCGCGCACATTGTCCCGCAGTCCGAGCTTACGGAGGCGGATTTCGAGGACATTTGGTTTGTTGCGGACTACAGCGACAAAAACACGGGCGATAACGCAGGCTTTGTGGCCATCCATATTATGAATGCGCTCAATACCGCAGGATTCCAACTCGTTACTGGAAAGGACGCAAAGGGGCAGTTTGCCTTCGAATATCACGGGCATTACGATTTGGAGGATATTGACACGGTGCCTTTTGAGATTTACGTACAGGCTGGGTCCGCCGAGAGCGGCGGCGATGACGGCGGCGATGACGGCGGCGATACGCCGACGCCTTGACGGGATAGGAGGATTACCGGATGAAACTTACGGATTTTAAGAACGATGACGCTATCCGCGTCATTGCGGACCTGTTGCCTTACGTCTCCAAAATCGCTCAAAACAACAGTGTGAAAGAGACGGCGGAAGGCGGCTCCGTGATTGATTTCGCGTCGGTTATTATGCGAGAGAACCCTTCTGACGTAAAGGCGATGTTGGCGATTTTGGACGGTCAAAAGCCGTCCGAGTACCACTGCAACGCCGCGACCGTAATCCGCGACGTTGTGACCATGATTTCCGACCCCGCGCTCCTTGACCTTTTTGGATTGCCGACGCGGACATTGATGGAGAAATCTTCTGGCTCTGCGTCGGCGAATACCGAGGTCCCCGAAACGTAAGCGCGTTTTTAGGTTACTGTAGGGCGCGGATTATCCGCGAGCGAAAAGAGTTTACTTATCGCGCCTATCTGACGGACGCGCTCATGATTATTTCTGATAATACGCGCCGTTTCGCGGGCGGGAAAGCGCTGGCGAAACGTTACGCGGATATTGCCGCGCCGCGCCGGAAGGATACCCGCACGGGAGACGAAATCGCCGTAAGCGTGATTAAAAAGCTACAAAAAGCCGGAATCACGATAACGAACTAAGAAAGGAGGCGGGTCCGATTAATCTTTTTGAATTATTTGCTGTGATTCAGCTCGATAACAGTCAATTTATGAACGGGTTGAACGCCGCCTCCAGCGCGGCGCAAAGCGTCGGCGGGAAAATCGGTAGCGCAATGAAAACTATTGCCACCGTCGGCGGCGCCGCCCTGACCGCCGCTTCCGGCGCTGTGGTTGCGTTCGGCAAATCCGCTATTGACGAGGGACGCGCCTTTGACGCGTCCATGGCGCAAGTCGCCGCGACCATGGGCAAAACGGTTGACGAAATCAGCAATTTGCGCGATTTTGCCCGTGAAATGGGCGCGAAAACCGCTTTTTCCGCGACGGAAGCCGCCGACGCGCTCAATTATATGGCGCTCGCCGGATACGACGCGGAAACGTCAATGCGAATGCTCCCAAACGTGCTGAATTTAGCGGCGGCTGGCGGTATGGAGTTAGCGGCGGCGTCCGACATGGTAACGGATAGCCAATCCGCGCTCGGGTTATCGTTAGAGCAAACGGAAGCCCTTGTTGATAAAATGGCGAAAGCCTCCTCTAAATCGAATACAAGCGTATCGCAATTAGGGGACGCTATTTTAACCGTCGGCGGGACCGCGAAAGCAATGAAGGGCGGAACGACGGAACTTGCGCAGGTCTTAGGCATAATCGCCGACAACGGCGTAAAAGGCGCCGAAGGCGGTACGGCGTTGCGTAATATTATCTTATCGTTGACCGCGCCGACCGATAACGCCGCAAAAACCTTGAAAAATTTAGGCGTCAGCGCTTTGGATAGTTCCGGCAATATGCGTTCCATGAAAGACATTTTCGCGGACCTGAACAACGCAATGTCCGGAATGTCCGAAGGCAAGAAAACCGCAGTCCTAAGCGAAATTTTCAATAAAGTTGACCTGAAATCGGTCAACGCCCTCATGGGTACGAATATTGAACGCTGGGATGAGCTTTCCGCCGCTATCGACGATTGCGCCGGAGCCGCGCAACAAATGGCGGAGACGCAACTTGATAATCTGGAGGGGGACCTTAAAATTTTTGGGTCCGCGCTTTCGGAAGCGAAGCTGACGCTCTCCGACCAGCTTATGCCCGCTATGCGGGAGTTTGTGCAGTTTGGGACGCAAGGCATAACCGCCGTAACGGACGCATTTAAGCGTGAAGATACGGTACGCGGATTGTCGGACGCAATCCGCGACGCCGAAGGCAATCTGCTATCCGCCGGACAGGTTGCGGGCGTGTTGTCGGAAACTCTATATTCCATGTCAGAAAGTGACCGACAAATCGCCGTCCGTGAAATTTTTGGCACGGATGATATGGAGTACGTTAACTCTTTATTGTCCGAAACTGGCGAAGGTTATGACGAACTAATCGGTTACGTCTCCAATATTGACGCGGTAGCGGAATCAACTAATGGATGGTCCGCCGCTATGCAAGCCCTTGGCCCGACGATTACCGACGCTATCAGTATGGTAATGGAGGGACTTCCGCAGGTTATCGAAATCGGCGGACAGTTACTCGGTGCCGTCGTGACCGGAATCATTGATAATCTCCCTATCCTCGCGGAAGGCGCGGTACAAGTCGCAACGTCGTTTGGCGAGTACCTTATCGAAGCCGCGCCGAATATCGCCGAAAAGGGCGTGGAACTAATCAATTTTATCGGCGACGGGCTTTTAACAGGCATTCCCGCGCTGACGGAAAAAGCCGCTGAAATCGCTCCCGCGCTTGCGCAAGGTCTTGCGGAAGGCATTCCCGCCGCCGCCGGAAGCGTCGCGGAAGCAGTAAATTCTCTCGCTACGCTTATCGGCGAAAACGCGCCGTTCCTGATTGATTCCGGCTTGCAGTTGCTGGAGGGGCTTGCTACAGGCATTGCGGAAGGCGCCCCAAAACTCATGGAATCCGCGACAACTATTGTCACGGTCCTTATGGAGACGCTTTCCGACCCTAACGCGTTAGGAGGCATAACGGAATCCGGCATGGCGATTATTGAGGGGCTTGTGACGGGCATTTTGGATAACCTTCCGCGCCTCGCGGATTCAGCTTCTCAAATGATACGCAATTTCGGGGAGTATTTGCGGGATAACCTTCCGCAAATCGCGGAACGCGGGTTAGAACTACTGGAATCCCTGTCCGGCTCGTTGCGGGAGAACGCCGGAAAACTGATTGACGCCGGATTGGATATGCTCCTAAACCTCGCGCAAGGGTTCGCGGACAGCATTCCCGCGCTAATAGAGCACGTCCCGACGATTATTTCCAATATCGCGGGCGTTATCAATGATAACGCGCCGAAAATCCTTGCGACGGGCGTTAAAATTATCATTACGATTGCAAAAGGTATCGTGCAAGCGATTCCGACGTTAATTGCGAACTTCCCGAAAATCCTGAAAGCTATTGTCGACGTGTGGACCGCTTTTAACTGGTTGAATCTCGGCAAAAATGCGGTGGAATTTATCAAAAACGGAATTAATACGCTGAAAACGAAAATTCCGGAGGCGTTGAAAAATATCGCAAACACCGCGAAAGAGTGGTTCAAGAATGTCGACTGGCCCGCCGTCGGTAAAAGCGTTTTGGATTTTATCAAAAGCGGAATCAATGCGTTAAGAACTACCGTTCCGGAGACGCTAAAAAACATTGCGCATACCGCTATGGAGTGGTTTAAGAGCGTCGATTGGCACGGCCTCGGAAAGACGGTCCTTGACCTTATCAAAAAAGGGATTAACACTCTCAAAGAAGTTATCCCTAACGCATTGCGTGATATTGCAAATGCGGCGAAGGATAAGTTCACAAGTATCGATTGGTTGCAAGTTGGCAAAGACCTTTTGCACGGAATTTGGAACGGCATTGTCTCCGTGAAAGATTGGGTGCTTGGTAAAGTCGGCGGTTTGGTTAGTGATATTATGGCGCGTTTTACGGGTCCGAGCGGATTTGATGAGCATTCGCCGTCCAAATGGGCGAAGCGCGTTGGCGAATACGTCTCAATCGGGCTTGCTAACGGCATTGAGGGCAAAGCGTCGGAAGTCACGGACGCCGCAGAAAAAATGGCGTCCGATACCTATACCGCCCTGTCGAAATGGGCGGATAAAACCGCAAAGCGGGAATCCCTCGCGCTGGCGGAGCAACTCGAAATGTGGAAGGCTATCCAAAGCCAATTTGACGAGGAATCGGACCAATGGTGGGACGCCCGCGACAAGGTCCTTGACATTGAATCCAAAATCGCAAGCGAGCGGGCGCAGTCAATTAAGAATCAGTACAATGACTTGATTCGCTCCGTGGAGTACAACGTTAAGCGGTTCGGATGGTCCACGCGGACGCAGTTATCTATGTATACGGAAATCCGTGACCAATTCGAGCGTAATTCGGAAGAATGGCTTGACGCCGACGATAAAGTGTTTGACGCCCGTCAAAAACTGGCTAAAGAGGAAGAGGACGCGCTGAAATCGCGGGCGGACGCGTGGAAGAATTACGCCGCCGACGTGCAAAAGGCGACGGAATCTGTAAATGAACTGGAAGCGAATTACCAGAAAGAGCTTGCGAAACGCGCAGGGGAAATCGCTAACTCGTACAAGTTATTCGCGGAAGTCCCGACGCCGAAAGAAATCAACGGACGCGATTTGCTGAATAACTTGCAAAATCAAGTCAAAAGCATTGGCCGATTTTACGCGAACATTGAAAAACTTGCGGAACGCGGCGTAAATGAGGCCCTTGTCGCCGAAATTCGCGCAATGGGCGTCGGCGCGTCCGACGAATTGAACGCGTTGCTGTCGCTCTCCGATAGGCAGTTATCGCAATACGCCGCGCTCTACGAGGAAAAGCAAAGCCTCGCAAACAGTATCGCTCTTGACGAACTGTCCGAACTGCGCGTGGAGACCGACAACAAAATCATGGAATCCTTGCAAAGTATCGGGGATTTGTACGACGAATACGCGCCGACAATCGGCGCCTCTCTCGGGGAAGGATTGGCGGAGGGAATCCGCAACGGGATGAAAGAGGCTGTCGACGCGGCGGAAGCGTTGGCGAACGCCGTGCAAATCAAGCTGGATGCCCTCGGCGCGAACGGCTTGCAAATCGCGTGGGATTCCGCGTCCGCGCCCGCGTTCTCCGGCGATTTCGCGCCCTCTTACGATTACGCCTCCGCGACGCGGACCATGGAGGAATCTTACGGTTACGATAACCGCGCCGCTTACGGACGTTCCGCGCCGATTGAGGTCAATATCGCAAATTCCGTCGCCTTTGACGGGCGGAAATTCGCGTTCAACATGAACAGCGCGACCGCATATGAAGCCAATCGGCGCGGCGGTCGGCTTATAGATTAGGAGGCGCATTGTCATGAATCCCGATTACCTTGCGCCCGTCATTAACGACTATGATTGCGCGGGCCTCGTCAACCGCCATTCGTTTTCATGCGAACCGTTTGAAATTGAGGGCGATAACGGCGGGACCTTGCTTGACGGCTCTACTATCAAAGATATTCTTGCCGTCAAGCGCCGCTTTTCTTGGACGCTCAACACAATCAACGCCGAACGATACGCCGCGTTTAATGACGCGCTGGAGGACGGCGAGTTTTTAAACCGCGTTAGCGCAATCGTTTTTGATTCGCTCCGTAATCGCTATTGCGTCGGCGATTTTTATATAACGCGCCCGGCGTTCCAACTGTCGCTTATCGTCAATGGGGTTACGCGGTCAAGGGCGGGTCCCGCGCTTATTTTGGAGCAACAAGGCGCGTTATCATGGTTTATCGTTACCCCGCCCGATACGCTCTCTTATGAGGTCGGAGACGCATTCGATACGACCGGATTTTCCGTAACGTTAAGCGACGGAAACGGCAATGATACCGACATTACGTCGGAATGTACGCTGTCCGTAAGCGACGGTGCGGAGCTTGCGCAAAGCGGCGAAATCTCCGTATCCGTGACGTATCATAATAGGCCTGTCGGCGCGTTTGCGTTATCCGTCAGCGTGGCGGAGGTTATCGCAAACGGCGATTGGTGGACGCTGTATCGTAGCGGCAGATTAGTTATTTCTTGCATTGGAGATATGCCTGAAAGCGAATGGAGGAACTACAAGAATATTATCACACGGGTTGTTATACGCGACGGTGCGTCATCTATCAAGAACTCGGCTTTTTATAATTGCACCAAGCTAACAAGCGTAACAATTCCTAACAGCGTGACTTCTATCGAAGCCGCAGTTTTCTTTGGATGTTCTAACCTTGCAAGCGTAACAATTCCTAACAGCGTAACTTCTATCGGAAGTAGCGCTTTTCAAGGTTGTTCTAACTTTGCAAGCATAATAATCCCCAATAGCATAACCAAAATTGAAGGGAACTCTTTCTACTCTTGCTCTAACCTTGCAAGCGTAACCATTCCTGACAGCGTGATTTCTATCGAATATGAGGCCTTTTTGTATACTGCGCTTACGTCCGTTACGATAAGCCGTAACTGTACGCTTGGAACAAACGCATTTCCCGATAACTGCGTTATCAATTACTATGAGGATGAGGAGGCGGCGCCGTGAAATACACAAGGGTTCAACCCGATTTTTTCAAAAAAATCGTATTAAATGCAGGCGTCCTTCTTAACGGCGCGGCGTTTAATCCCGATACAGGGGAGTACGATACTAAGGATATTATCGCCTCTACTATGGGCGGCTTGACGTTTAACGCGAATCCTACGTACATTGATTTCGGCGCGGATATTAACGGAATGTCGCCGGATTCCGAACAATTAAAGCGCGTTATCTCTTACGCTCCGTCGCTGTCCGGGACTTTTGCCAACGTTTCCGCGCCCGCCGCAAAGACGCTCCTCGGCGCCGCTGACGCCGGTCCCGCGCATATCATCCCACGCGGTAGCCTGTCAAACGCCGATTTTGCGGACCTTTGGCTTGTCGGCGACTACTCCGACAAAAACAAAGGTCCGACCGCCGGATATTTCGCAATCCTGTTAAAAAACGCGCTCAATTCCGACGGCTTGCAGTTGCAATCCAACAAAAACGGAAAAGGGACGCTCGGCTTTACGTTTGGCGGGCATTACGATTTCGATAACCTTGATGACGCGCCATTTGAGCTGTACGCGCAACAGAGCATTCTCAATCTGGTTACTACAGTTATCCCTCCCGCTAAGTTATCCTACGAGTTCGGCGACGCCTTCGATACGACCGGATTCGCCGTCACGCTCGACAACGGAGACGGCAATCTTACCGATATTACGGCGGAGTGCTCGCTTTCCGTAAGCGACGGCGATTTGCTTTTGACGGCAAGCGATAATTTAACGGTAGCCGTAATCTATCGTAAGACGCAAATCGGCGATTTTACGGTATCCGTCAGCGGGCTTGGAGAGCCGATTGCAAGTCAACGGTTCCATTATCCGAATTATCTTGGAAAATGGACTTTGTACGCGAACGGTTATATGTATGTCGACTACGACGGCGCCTTGCCAAACTATTACGACGAAAGTCCCGAGTATCCTCCCGCCAGCGGAATAACTTTTCCGTCATGGAGAGCCTATGCGCAACAAATCCGGACCGTCCAATTTAGCCCGCGAATTACTCGCGTCGGGAACTATGCCTGCAACGAATACAGATTTAACATGCAAATCGGCGGGTATAACCCTTATGCGGAGTTGAGCGCAGTTTATTTTCCGACTGGGTTACTCTCTATCGGCGAAGGCGCATTTTTAAATACGAGCCTTAAGCATGTCACAATCCCAGCAAGCGTAAGGACCATTTCAAGATACGCTTTTTACGGAACTGCGATTAGGGAGGTGACAGTAAGCCGTAATTGTACTGTCAACTATTACGCGTTCCCGTCGAATTGCACTATCTCTTATTACGAAGATGAGGAGGCGGGAATGTGATACCGTATCGCATCATAATCGGCGACGAAGGACCCGTTAACCTTGTTTTCGGACGCGGCAATCTCTCCGAATTGTCCTATGTGCAATCCGTGTCGTTCGACGGAAACGAACTCCAATCGGATGAAATTTACGCGACAATCCGCGCTAACGGTAACGTCAACGATTGGCTTGCGCTATGGTCCGGTGTCCGCAAGGATACCCCCGTTTACGTTACGCGGGAGGATAACGCAAGGCGCGAAAAGTTTTACTTTAAGTCGCTTGCCCGCGTCGCCAAATACGACTTTGAGCTTACCGCGCAGTCGCCGATAGGCAAGCTGGAATCCGAGTTTCACGGCGGCTTGTACGACGGTCAACGTTTGCCGGAGGTTATCGCCGACGTACTACGCGACGAAACGTCCGGCGACGAAAACGCGAAAATTGTTCCGTATTCCGTCAATCCGGCCCTGAAAGCCGTCCTTGTGTACGGATGGGCGCCGTATCAGTCGCGGCGCGACACGCTCCGATTGTTAGCGCGGGCTTACGGTTTCATTATCCGGCGCGATTCCGGAGGCGATTTGCATTTCACCGTGCCCGATACGCAAGCGTATGTAATCCCTGCGGATAAGATTTTTACAAACGGCTCCGTGGATTATAGCATGGGGAAAACTTATTATCGCGTGGACGTAACGCAATACGCGTTTCTCCCCGCGTCGGACGATAAGGAGACGACGCTTTTTGACAATACGGAAAGCGGTATGGCCGCGAACCGTCAGCTTGTCAAATTCTCCGACGCGCCTTGCTATAACGTCCGCGCCGACGGTCTGGAAGTGATAGAGAGCGGCGTCAATTACGCTATCGTTTCGGGCGTCGGGACGCTCTACGGGACCCCTTACGCACGGTCCGAAAGCGTCGTCTCCGTGGACGGCGACCCCGACGCCGACCCCAACAATATTTTAACCATAGACGGCGTTACGCTTATCACTGCGCTTAACGCCGAGAGCGTCGGCGAACGCTGGCGCGACATCCGCAACGCCCCCGCGATTGTCCATGCCGACCTCCGGCGAACGTCCCAGAAATGCGGCGATTTCGTTTCCTTTACCGACCCTTATGGCGACGCGAGAACTGGTTATATTACCGCGTTATCCGGTAGCGTTACGACGATTGATAAGCCGTCCGCCGAAATCTTGACGGGCTACGTTCCGTCATGGGGCGCGGACTATGACGCCGTGCAGGTCCTTAGCAAACCTTCTGGAAATTGGCCCGTTCCGGCGTATCTCGACGGCAAAACGATACGCGTCGTTCTGATTTCCGGCGGGACCGGCGGCGCGTCCGGCCAACATGGGACTGACAACAAAACGATTGACGGCGCGACGGTCGAAGTTAGCGGTTGCGGTCACGGCGACGCCGGTTCCGGCGGCAAAATTAACGTTATCAAACTTAGCGTTACGGCGGGACAGGTCTTTTCTTACGAGTGCGGGACGGGCGGCGCGGGCGGTCTCCCCTCCGCCGATTACGACGCGATTTCCGATAAAGATAAATTATCCTATGTTTATCGCAAAAACGGTGGGACGGCGGGAACGGCGTCCACGTTCGCCGAAGTCGGAAGCGAAAACAGCTATTCCTCCGACGACGGCGCCTCCAACCCGTCCGGTTATTACGACGTTATCAATAAGGTATCCTACGCCGTTTCCGGTCCGAATAACGGCATAGACGGCGGCGCGGCAACGTCCGGACGCGAAAACGGAAACCGAAACAATCCGGTTTACATCCATGACGACCCTGAAAAAGATTATCCTATCATTCGCCTTCCGTGGGACGAACGATATGCTTGGCAAAGCGGCGTTGAGGGCGACGGCGGCTATCAGGACCAAGGAACGCATTTTGAGTGGGCTTACGGCGGCTTAGGAGGCGGCGCGGCGGTAGGCGATTACGGCGGCGCGGGCGGCAATGTAAATTGGCGTTTGTTTCCGGATGTCGGCGGCGCGGGCGGCGACGGCGCCGACGCTGTCGCTATGTTCCCTTACGATAACCGCGCTTACGGTTCGGGCGGGTCCGGCGGTCACGGCGGCGGCGAAGGCGGTCAGGGCGGCTCCGGACATACGACCGAGGAGGGCGGCGGCATGGCGCGTGACGGCGCTCGCGGTTCTGGCGGCTCCGGCTCCGCAGGTCAGGATGGCGCTGACGGCTGTATCCTTATCTATTACCGCAAGCCCGATTCTTTGCCTTATCGTTGCGCTATCGTAAACGGCGCGTTGCGATTTTACTATTACACAGAATCCCCGCCGGACATTCGGATTTCCGACGGACATCTTTATTATAAGGGCGATGATACGCTTATCATTCGTGACGGGCGGCTTTATCGCAAACAGGAGGCGTAACATTATGGACGATAATTATGTAGACGTGGGAGAGGTTATCGGTCCGCAGGGACCGCAGGGACCGCAAGGTGAACGCGGTCCGACAGGCGCGACGGGTCCGCAAGGCCCGCAGGGAGAACAGGGGCCGAAAGGCGACAAGGGCGATAAAGGCGACAAGGGCGACGACGGCGAAATCCCCGCCGCCGACCTCCAGCGTATCGCCGATAACGAAACCGCGATTGCCGCGTTGCAATCCGAAAACGCGCTCTTGCGCGAACTTATCAGCGGTATCGACGCGCCCATTTACCGCACGGCGTCCGGGGCTCCCGCGACGTTCTCCGACGGTTACAATAACGCGGCGTTAAGAAAATGCGCCGTTACGATAACCCCGACGCAGTCCGGAAGCGGCGTCCCGTCCCCCGAGAACGTCCGCCCGATTATCGGTTACAATAGCGTCAGCGTTACGCGAACCGACGCCGACGGCGCCGAATCCGCAAACCTCCAAACCGTTACCGTCGCGCTGACCGACGGAACCGACCCGCTTACCGTTTACGGCGGAATCCTTGACGTTATCGCCGGAACGCTGACCGTCACGCATAGGATTTATACGTTTACGGGAAACGAACCGTGGGCGTATTCCACAACGACTGGCACGCACTATTCCACCGCTACGCTCCCCGGTTGCGTTCCGCATTTGTACTCCGAAGCGTTCCAAGGAATCTGCGACAGCCTCGCAAGCTACGACGGAACGCAGACTTGGGCGAACGTCGCCGTTCCGACTATCGGCGTGGGCACGTCAAGCTCGGAGCGTAATACGGGACTTCGATTGAAAATCCCGTCCGCCTCCGGTCAGGCCGACGTGCGTTCCGTCACAGCCGGATTTCAGGTCGTCTATCCGCTGGCGACGCCGTTATCCTATCAGCTCACCCCCGTTAGCCTTGCGTCATTATCAGGCTATAACTCCGTCTCCGCCGACGCCGGAAGCGTCACGGTTAAATACCGCGCCGACCCGTTAATTTCTCTATCCTGAAAGGAGATTCTCATGAACAAAACGATTCTTTGCGCCGGAATCGGCGCGGTCGGGGGCGCGATTGCCTCCGTCCTCGGCGGCTGGGATACCGCCCTGCAAGTGTTCCTGATTTTTATGGGCGCCGATTATCTGACCGGATTGATTCTCGCGGGCGTTTTTAAGAAGTCTGACAAATCCGAAAACGGGGCGCTTGAAAGTCGCGCCGGATGGAAAGGCCTGTGCCGCAAGGGACTGACGCTTCTTATCGTCCTCGTCGCCCATATGCTCGACCTCCTGACGGGGACCGCGTTCATCCGTGACGCCGTGATTCTCTTCTTTGTTTCTAACGAAGCGCTCTCTATTATTGAGAACGCCGGATTGATGGGCGTCCCCATTCCGAAAGTCCTGTCAGACGCAATCGAAGTCCTGAATCGCAAGGGCGACGGCGAAAATGAGAATCCGCAATGAATTGCAGAGTAATCCAGTTAAGCCGCCGTCAGGACGGCAAAAGCTACCTGTCGCCGGACTTCCAAGTTTCGGAGTTCGCGTGCCGCGACGGGTCCGACGAAATCCTGATTGACTTGCGCCTCGTCCATATCTTACAGCGTATCCGCGACCATTTCGGACGCCCCGTCGTTCTCAATTCCGCTTATCGGACCCGCGACTATAACGCCAAAGTCGGCGGCGTCGCCGGAAGTCAGCACATCCTCGGAAAGGCCGCCGACATCCGCGTGACGGGCGTTTCTCCGTCCGCCGTCGCCGCTTACGCCGAAACGCTCCTCCCTGATTCCGGCGGTATCGGGCGGTACGCGACTTTTACCCACGTCGACACGCGCTCCAATCGGGCGCGTTGGAACAGTTGACGCCGCGACGGAAAAGCGTTACAATAGCGGCGGAGGCGATTTTCATGAACCCTGAAAACAATGCCCGTGAATACGAAACCCCCGCGCCCGTCCCGTTTGCCGTGCACGAATCCGCGATAGCGTTTGCGCGGGAAACCGTCACGCGGTTATGGATTGCCGTTATTCTGCTTGCGATTCTTCTTTTCGCGTCGAATGTCGGCTGGCTTATCTATGAGGCGCAATTTGAAACTATCAGTTATCAGCAAGACGGCGCGGGGCTGAACAATATTTGCACGGGAACGCAAGGAGCGATTGTTTATGGCGCAGAAAGTGAAGTACAAGAAGAAGCGCTCCGGCAAAGCCAAGGGGCAAAAAGTCCGTAAGCCAAAGAAGGGAAAGTAGCGGTGGATTATCTAAATTCCCAGATTGCCGCGCTCATAGCGGAACACGTGCACAGCGATAGGGACGCGGAAATCTTGCGGCTACGCCTGATACGAGGACATACCTATGAGCAGATAGCCGAGGAACTCTGTCCGCCGCTCTCCGACAGGCAGGTTAGGCGGATTATCAGCAAGCACGCGGCGCGGCTTTTTCGCTACCTTAACCCGCCGCCAAAATGACAGGCCGCCCATGCGGGCGGCTTTCGCTTTGCTATAACGCGCCGGATAATGTCCGCAAAGCGTCCGCTCCGCGTCCTTGCGGGGCGGACGTTCTTTCTTTACAATTTTACATATCCTCACAATGAAAGGCGGCGACCCTTATGCTTACTGATAGCAATCGGGACGCCGCCTTTTTTCGTTTCAACCCGAACCCCCGCACGGCTAACCCATACAGAAAAGCGGATTGCGTTGTCAGGGCGATTTGCGCGGCGTATAACTGGTCGTGGGAGCAAGCCTATACCGCGCTGTCAATTCAGGGATTCGCCGACGGGGACAATTTCGCCTCCGACAGCGTTTGGGGCGATTACTTAGAGGCTCGCGGCTGGAAGTGGTTCCGGATTCCGGACACGTGTCCGCGCTGTTATACGCTTTCGGATTTCGCCGCCGACCACCCTGACGGGGTTTGGATTGTCGGAACTGGGACCCACGCCGTTTGCGTCAAGGGCGGCGTCGTGTGGGATAGCTGGCCTTCCGGTAACGTCGTACCCTTGTTCGCGTGGGAAATGCCGGATTAACTGTATTTCCATACAAATCCCTTGTAAGTCCGACGGCCCCCAAGACAGCACCTTTGCACAAAGCGTTGCTTAAAGCCGAGTTCATCATAAATTTCAGACGCGCAATTCCAGTGTTTTACGAAACATCCGTCAAGGTCGTATTGGTCTATGGGCTTGCTGTTTGGATTATCCTTCCCCTTGTATGTCTTATGCGGCGCATAGGACGGGCGCAGACCTATGTTGATTGCGTGGCGTATATTCTCGCTTTTCGTTACCCATTCCAGATTATCAGCGCAATTATTGCGCTTGTTCCCGTCAATGTGGTTTACGTCAGGCTTGTTAAAAGGGTTATCCACGAACGCCTCCGCAACAAGGCGATGAACGAGGTAATTGCGCCCCTTGAACTGTACTCGAAAGCACACTCTCAAATATCCCCCGTTATCAAATGGCGCGATAAGCCGACGCGAATCGTGGCTAACGCGCAAACTTGCGACATTGCCCATGTTGCTTACTTGATACATCCCCTCATATCCGGGGACATCTTTCCAGATTTCCTGCATTGTTACTCTCCTTTGCGTTATCCGCTATGTTTGCCCTACACGGATATTATAACATAGTGATAACACTAAATCAAGCAAAAAATGACAGATTATCTGTTTTCTTCGATATATTCAAGCAGAATATGACGGACAAGCTCGGCAAAACTTCTATGCTCTTTCCGCGCCTGTTCTTCAAGTTTCGCTTTCATCTCTTTCGGAATCGTGATAAGCGTTCGCGTGTTTTCCTGTGATACTGCCATTTCCGACACCTCCGAAAGTGATTATACCACGATAACACCATGAAAGCAAGCCTTACGCAACGCCATTCCGCTGTTCGCGTGGCGGGCGCCGGATTAGTCGTCCACACGGTCTCCGCATTCTGGCGCGTCATAGTCGATTACCGCTCCGCAACTGGGGCAATAGAGCCAATCCGTATTTATCCCACAGCGGCAATTTACGCAACGCGGAACGTCAAAGCCGTTAAAGTATTTATACGTCGTGCGGCGGACAGGCGCAACGTCGGCGGGCTTGGCGGTTGTGAGTATAGATAACGCAAATAGGTGGGCTGTCTTTTCCGCGTCTGTCAGTCCACGGAGTTCTAACAATTCACTTTCCGTTTTAATGAGCGCGTCCGCGTCAATATATTTTGGCATACATACCACCTTTCCAAGATTAGGAGGCTCCCGCGATGGCAGGATATAACCCCTATTTTAATCCATACCTACAGACGGCGTATCAATCGCCGTTCCCGCAACCGACGCCCCTTCCGCAGTTCCCCGCGCCGACGTATCCGCAACCGATACAGCAGGCGCAACCCGCGCAAGCTCCGCAAAGTCAGGGCGCCGCGTCCGGTGGGGTGCTGTGGGTAACAGAACAGCAAGCGATTGATTACGTTCCGCCGTCCGGACCCGCCGTCGCGCTTTGGCTACAGGATAAACCCGTTATCTATCTCAAATCGCTTGACAGCATGGGCAAGCCCGTAACCGTCATTTTGGACTATCAGGAGCGGGCGCAAGCCGCGAATATCAGCGTTTCCGCGTCGGCTGGGAAAGATACTCCCTATGCGCTAAAGAGCGATTTGGACGCCTTGCGAAATGAATTTGCGCCCGTTCTCGCGCTTATCAACGCGCCGCGAAAGAAGGAGGATTCCGGCAATGGCGACCCTGTTTGAGCGTTTCGGCGGAACGCAATCCCCCGCGCAAGCGTCCGGCAATGCGGACCTCTTGCGGCAAATCCGCGCCAATCCCCGCGCATACGTCGCCGAACTCAAAGCCGACCCCGCCGCGTTTGTCCGGCGTTGCGGTTATGAGATTCCCGACGGCATGACCGACCCGCAACAAATTATTCAGGCGCTTTTTGGAGCGCGTGGACGATAATCATGATACAGCTAAATCCCGAAATCGTCAAGCGCATTGAGACCGCTATCAACCGCCGCGAAACGTCGGAGGTCCGGCTAAAAGTCGAGCGGGGCAAAATTACGGTGCTTGCGGTCCGGATAACAAAAATCGAATAGCGTCCGCCGATGGGCGGACGGAACGCCGACGGGCTTTCGCGCTCTTGCGCGACGGTCCGTCTTTTTGTTTTCCACGTTTTCCACAACTTTTTACACGTATTCATGCCGCGACGGTGCGCAACGTCGACGGATTGAATAAATAAACGAAAGGAACGAAAAATTATGGCTCTTTCGGACGAAAACAGCGGCGGAACCCAGACCGTTATGCCCGTGCAACCCATGTATGGCGGCGGATACGGCGGAGGATTCCCCATGATGGGCAACGGCGGCGGCTTCGGCAACGGCTTCTTCGGCGGCGATTCCGCGTGGCTCCTCCTCCTGATTTTGCTTTGCAATGGCGGATGGGGAATGGGCGGCTTCGGCATGGGCGGCATGATGTGGCCGATGATGATGGGCGGCATGGGCGCCGGATACGGGCTGGATTACCTGTACCCGTGGCTCAATAATAGCCAGCACATTTCCGACGGCTTCCGTGACCAGCAACTCAATACCGCCGTGCAGGGCTTGCAGTCCGCCGTGACTTCCGGCTTTGGCGACGTGCAACTTGGTATCGCTGGCGTCAACCAGAACGTGTCCAACGTCGGCGCGGGTATCCAGCAGTCGCTTTGCAACGGCTTTTCCGGCGTCAATCTCGGCATGGCGCAAGGCTTCGCGGGCGTCAATTCCGCTATCGCCAACAGCGCCGCGCAGGGAGAAATCGCCGCCAATAGCCGTCACTCCGCGCTGACCGGACAGCTTTACAACGGCGAAATCAACGCGCTCAATCGCAGTTTCGCGGAGCAGACCGCCAACGCGCAGGGCTTTAACGGCTTGCAATCCCAACTTGCGCAATGTTGCTGTGACCAGCGCCTTGACAGTTGTCAGACGCGCAACGTGATTCAGGCGGAGGGCGCGTCCGGACGCTACGAGGCCGCGAACAACACGCGGGACATCATTACAAACGCAACCGCCAACACGCAAGCCATCCTTGACAAGCTCTGCCAGTTGGAGCTTGACGGCGTAAAGGGACAGCTTGCGCAAGCGCAACGTGAAAACGTCGCCCTCCAGAACGCCGTAAACATGAGCGCTATGCGGGAATCGCAGACCGCGCAAACGGCGCAGATTCTCGCGGGACAGGCGGCGGAAATCGACGGCGTTTACAACCGCCTGAAAAATTGCCCCGTACCGACGGTGCCCGTATACGGAAACCAGAGCATTTTTACTTGCCCGAATAACGGCTACGGCGGGTGCGGGTGCGGCGCCGCGTAAGGAGGGAGCGTCATGGCGGAATATCTCGCTAATGCTGTGCAGGCGGTTTCCCTGAACGCGCCTGTCAATTTCACGGCGTCCATTCCGTGCCGTCGCGGGTATATCTACCACGAGGACGAGACCGGAATCTTTATTCTGCGCGGCGTGACCAATCAATGTTTTGCGACGTATCAGGTAGCGTACAACGGCAATATCGCCATTCCGGAGGGCGGGACGGTCGGCCCTATCGCCGTGGCCGTGACGGTCAACGGCGAACCCCGCGCAACGAGCCGCGCTATTTTCACGCCCGCCGCCGTCGGCGATTACGGCAACGTTACCAGTCCGGCGATTATCCGCGTCCCGCGTGGGTGCTGTTTCTCCGTGTCGGTGGAGAGCGTCCCCGCGACGGCGGACCCGACGGTTACGCCCGCCCCCGTGATTAACGTCCAAAACTCAAATCTCGTGATTACGAGAATTGCCTGACCTGAAAGGAGGAAAACCATGGATTACGATAGCATGTTGCATGACAGCATGGAGGAGTTGTGCGGGTTTTTGACCCGCGACGCCAAAGAAACCGTGGAGAAAATCCGCAATGCCGGAGGGCGCGTTTCGTCCGGCGATGTTGAGTATATCAAGACGCTTACGGGCGCCCTGAAAAACACTAAAACCGCCCTCGCAATGCTTGACGAGTACGGCGACGGCGCGTCCTACGACGGCGCCGACGGCGGAAGCATGGGCGGCGGCATGTCTGGGCGTCGCGGACGCTCCAGAACTACCGGACGTTACGTCTCCCGCGAAGGCGGCTATAGCGGACGCCGCGACGGTAGTATTAGCTACGACGGAGCGCGGACGGAACTCATGGAGCACGTAAACGAAATGATGAACATGGCGTCTGACGAACCGACCCGCGCCATGATTCGTCGCTTCAAGAGCGAGTTGGAGAAATCGTGAGGGGGCGGACCCCTTGACGAAATCGCCAATTA
>JAZSPG010000068.1:0-6952 GCA_045537295.1 Candidatus Scatosoma sp.
GGCCCACAGACCGACATGGCTACGATCCGACTTCCGCGATACCCCAAAGCTCGCCCCAGCCGAACGCGAATTTATATTCAAAGTCCGTCGTTGCTTTCGAATAAAAGCAAAGTTCTTCGGGGGAATGGTCGCGAAGGTGCAGGTTTTCGCCCTTCATACCCAAAGACAACAGCCAGTCGCGACAAAAATCTTTCCAGTACGCAAACCATTCCAAATCCGTGCCGGGCTTGCAGAAAAATTCAAGTTCCATTTGCTCGAACTCACGGGTACGGAAAGTGAAGTTACCGGGCGTAATTTCGTTACGGAAAGATTTCCCGATTTGACCGATACCGAACGGCACTCGAAGTCGCGTAGCGCGTTGCACGTTGGCGAAGTTTACGAAAATACCCTGCGCCGTTTCGGGACGAAGGTAAACGGTGTTTGCCGAATCTTCGGTAACGCCTTGGAAAGTTTTGAACATCAAGTTAAACTTACGGATAGAAGTGAAATCGGAATTACCGCAAATAGGACAAACGATTTTATGCTCGGCGATAAACGCTTCCAAGCCGTCGTTATCCATTGCCTCTACCTTGACGTCTAATTTATGCTTTTCCACGTAATTTTCCACGAGGTTATCCGCGCGGTGACGGGCTTTGCACGACTTACAGTCCATCAAAGGGTCGGAAAATCCGCCCAAATGCCCAGACGCTTTCCACGTTCTCGTGTTCATCAAAATCGCGCAGTCTACACCCGTGTTGTGCGGGTTTTCCTGAATGAACTTTTTCCACCAAGCTTTTTTGACGTTGTTTTTCAGTTCTACACCCAAAGGACCGTAATCCCAAGTGTTGGCTAAGCCCCCGTAAATTTCGCTACCGGGGAAGATAAAGCCTCTGTTTTTGCAAAGAGAAACGAGCTTTTCCATCGTAACCGCTCTTTTTTCTGCCATAATCGTATAACCTCTTTTTTCTAAAAATTTTCTTGTTTTGAATATTATACGATATTTTGCGTCCACAAGTCAAACGAAAGAAAGAAATTTTACAAAAAATCGCAAAAATTTTTCAAAAAAACTATTTCTTTTTTTGTAAAGATATGTTATAATGTATAAGTGATAAAATCGCGCGCGGTGTCGCTTGACGGTTTTTGAATATTTGATATTTACTTTTTGGAGGAAGAATAAATATGCTTTCGGATATTGAAATAGCGGAAAGCGCAAAACTTGCGGACATTCGCGAAGTAGCAAAAAAGTTAGGTTTGACGGAGAACGAATTAGAGCTGTACGGAAAATACAAGGCAAAAATTACGCTTCCCAAGGACGCGAAAAGAAAAGCCAAGCTCATTTTGGTGACGGCAATTAACCCCACCGCGTCGGGCGAGGGGAAAACCACCGTCGCAATCGGGCTTGCCGACGGTCTTTCGAAAATCGGCAAAAGCACCTGTCTTGCCCTGCGCGAACCCTCGCTTGGTCCTGTGTTCGGTATCAAAGGCGGAGCGGCGGGCGGAGGTTATGCGCAAGTCGTGCCTATGAGCGAGATTAATTTGCATTTCACGGGCGATTTGCACGCCATTACTTCGGCAAACAATTTGCTTTGCGCGTTGATGGATAACCATATTTTCCGCGGAAACGAATTGAAGATTGATACCGATAAAATTTATTTCCATCGCTGTATGGATATGAACGAACGCCAGCTTATCAATATCCGTATCGGCGGTATGGGTCGCGGGGTGGACAGAGAAGACCATTTTGACATTACCGCGGCAAGCGAGATTATGGCGATTCTTTGCTTGGCGACGGATATCGACGATTTGAAAAAGCGTTTGGGCAATATTATCGTCGGCTTAAACACGGACGGCGAGTTCGTTTACGCGAAAGATATACCCGGCGCGGTGGGTTCGATGGCGGTACTTTTGAAAGACGCGATGAAACCCAACCTCGTGCAAACCTTAGAACATACCCCCGCGTTTATCCACGGCGGACCGTTTGCGAATATCGCGCACGGCTGTAACAGCGTACAGGCTACCTATTGTGCAATGAGCCTTGCCGACTACGCGGTTACTGAGGCGGGCTTCGGTGCGGATTTGGGTGCGGAGAAGTTCTTGGATACCAAATGTCGCGTAGCGGGTATCGAGCCGAATTGCGTAGTTATCGTTGCGACGGTAAAAGCGCTCAAATTACACGGCGGAGCGGATAAAGCTACGCTTTCCGAGGAAAATTTGGACGCGCTCAAAAAAGGTATGCCCAACCTCTTAAAGCATATCGAAAATATCAAAGAGGTATACAAAAAACCCGTCGTCGTGGCAATGAACAGGTTCTATACCGACACGCAGGCGGAAACGGATTTCGTCATTGAAGAAGTACAAAAAGCGGGTTCGGTGGCGGTATTTACCGACGTGTTCTTAAAAGGCGGGGAAGGCGGTAAGGAACTTGCCAAAGAGGTGGTTAAAGCTTGCGAAATCCCCTCTGCGCTTTGCCACCCTTACGAATTAGACGAGGGCGTTTGCCAAAAAATCGAGGGTGTAGCCAAGAAAATTTACGGCGCGGACGGCGTGGATTTCTCGGACGAGGCGCTTGCAAAAATTAAGACGATTGAAGAAAAGGGGTATAAGAACTTACCCGTAATTATCGCAAAAACGCAGTATTCGCTTTCGGACAACGACGAACTTATAGGTCGCCCCACGGGATTTAGAATTACCGTTCGGGATATCGTATTAAAAGGCGGAGCGGGCTTTATCGTCGCAATCGCGGGAAAAATTATGTTGATGCCCGGGCTTGGCGCGCATCCCGCCGCGGAAAAAATCGACCTTTTGTCCGACGGCACTATCGTAGGGCTGTCGTAAAAAATGAATTGCGTTTTCAAAGTTCAAAAGTTTAAGTGAGAAAAATTATGGAAAAAATCGAGGCAACGAATTTTATAGAACAAATTATCAACGACGATATCGAAAACGGGCGTATCAGCGCGGTGCAAACGCGTTTCCCGCCCGAACCTAACGGGTATTTGCATATCGGGCACGTGAAAAGTATGCTCGTCAATTTCGGTACGGCGAAAAAATACGGCGGGAAATGCAACCTGTTTTTTGACGACACCAACCCGTCCAAAGAAAAGACGGAGTTTGTCGACGCTATCCGAAGAGATATCGCGTGGATAGGCTACGACTGGGCGAAAGAGGTGTACGCGTCCGACTTCTTCGGCGTTATTTATGAGTACGCCGAACGCTTAATCCAAGACGGTAAGGCGTTCGTATGCGACCTCTCGCCCGAGGAAATCAGCGCGACGCGCGGTACGCTCACCGAGCCGGGCAAGGAAAGCCCCTACCGTAACCGAACGGTAGAGGAAAATTTGCAATTATTCCGTGAAATGAAAGCGGGGAAATACCCCGACGGTAGCAAATGTCTGCGCGCGAAAATCGATATGGCGTCGCCGAATATGAATATGCGCGACCCTGTTATCTACCGCATTTTACGCGCGACGCATCATAGGACGGGCGATACTTGGTGCATTTATCCTATGTACGACTACGCGCACCCCATTTGCGATTATTTGCAAGGCGTAACGCATTCGCTTTGCACTTTGGAGTTTGAGGACCACCGCCCGTTGTACGACTGGGTAGGAATTAACTTGGGCTTTGCCCCCAAACCCCGCCAAATCGAATTTGCGCGTCTTGCGGTTACGAATATGGTAATGTCCAAGCGGTACTTAAAACGGCTCGTCGAAGAGGGACACGTACACGGCTGGGACGACCCGCGTATGCCGACGGTGACGGGACTTAGAAACCGCGGTGTTCCGCCCGAAGCGCTTTTGGATTTCTGCACGAAAATCGGTATTGTAAAAGCAAATTCCGAATGTCAGCTGTCCTATTTAGAGGCGTGTATCCGCGACAATCTCAACGAGAACGCCGAACGCGCAATGGCGGTGTTAGACCCCTTAAAAGTGACGATAACCAACTACGAGGGCGAGGAGCTTTTGGATTCGGCGATTCATCCGTTAAAGCCCGAACTTGGTACGCGTAAAGTGGCGTTTTCTAACGAGGTGTATATCGACAGAGCGGATTTCGCGCTCGTTCCCCCGCCCAAGTATCAACGCTTAAAGCCCGACGGGTACGTGCGTTTGAAAGGCGCGTATATCATTCATTGCGACGAGGTGGTGTTGGACGAGAACGGCGAGGTGCAAGAGCTCAAATGCTCGTACGTGCAAAACAGCCGTTCGGCAAACGATACCAGCGGGATTAAGGTGAAAGGTACGATTCAATGGGTGGACGCGAAAACGGGTGTGGACGCGGAAATTCGCCGTTACGGTACGCTGTTAAAGGACGCGGAATACGCAGGACAGGACTTTGCGGAAAGAATGAATTTGGACAGCGAGCATATTTTCTACGGTAAGGCAGAACCCTACCTTGCGCAAAGCGAGGATAATACGGCGTTCCAGCTTATGCGCGTGGGGTATTATAAGAAGTGCGTGGGCGAAAACGGAAAGCTCGTGCTTTCGGAAATCGTTTCTTTGAAGGACAATTTCAATAAAGGATAAGGAGAGGATACAATGACGGCTTTGTATACGGTTATGGCGACGGGTGGCGGTATTAAAAATTTAATACCCGTTATTCTCGCGGGCGTAATCGGCGTGATTTTATTGATTGCGCTAATTATCGGCGTAAAAAAAGGCGCGCGGAAGGTGAGCTGGACGGGCGCTTGTTGGCTGTCCGCTTGCGTAGCGTTCTTTTTGACCTTCAAAAAGCTGGGCGGAAAAATAAACGGTATGCTCGCACCTAAGCTGGCGCGGTTGGTGTCCGAGGCGACGGCGGAATTTATTTGCGCGCTGTTGCTCGCGGTTGCGTGCGCGCTGGTCGTGTTGCTTGTCAGCGGTATTTTCGCTATGATTTTCAGACCCAAAATCAAGTGGGTGAAAAAGGACTCAGACGCGTATACCTTGGACGAGGACGGCGTGGAATACGACGAGGAATACGGCGACTACGACGATTACGAGGACTACGAAACGCGCAAAGAAGCGGTGAAAAAGGGCTACGGTACGCCGTCGGTGTTCGGGCGTATTTTGGGCGGACTTTTATGTATGCTCAACGTCGCGATGATTTTGGGTGCGTCGGTTTGTTTATTAATACTTATCGCCAACGCGACGGCGCTTAAAAACGGGGTGCTTGCGGGGCTGTTTGCTTGGAAAATCGGTAACTTCGCCGTGGTGGAGAAATTGCTCGGTTACGCGAGAAAGTACGCTTTGGACGCGTTGTTTATAGGGATTTTGGTAGGGTATGCCTGCAAGGGCAATAAAAAAGGATTTATGACTACTTTACGCGATTTGCTTGTGAAATTCGGCGGGTTAATCGCGGTGTGCGCAGGGTTTTATTTGCCGTTTTCTAAATTTGCGTTACCCACCGAACAAGGCGGTTGGTATTATTTGAACAAGCTCGTAACGAGATGCGACGGAGCGTTTAAGGATTTGCTGGGCGAGAATATGCCTATGCTTGCGCCTGTTTTTGCGAAGATATTCACGGGATTGTTGCTTGTCGGCGCGATTATTCTCGTGCTTTTGCTGTTGGGTTGGTTGATGAAAAAAGCGTCCGAGGGCATAGAAAAAGTAGCTTGGCTGAAAGTGGTGGACGGCAGTATTTCGGGCGTTACTTATATCGTGTTCGGCGCAATCTTATGCGTACTCGTTTGGGCGCTTATGTACGTGCTGGGCTATTATAATATACTTAGGTTAAACGAATTGTTAGTGCAGGAAACCTCGCTTTCGCGGAGCTTGTTGGCTACTTGCGAAAATTATATAAAACCGATTTTAGATAAGGTTTCGCAGATTATCGCAAAATTCAAATTACCCGTTTGATTTAGGAAGAAAGAAAGGGGCAGGTATGCGTTGAACGCATACCTGCCCCTATGATTTTGCGATTTTTACTCAAATTGATTTGCTAAAATATCCGCGGTTAAACGGGCGAGATTCATATCGCTACCGTCCATTTTCGCGCCGTCCTCTTTGGAAAGAACGGCAACTGCGCCAAGACAGTCTCCGCCCGAAACGATAGGGACGATAACCTGCGCGGTAACGCCTTCCTCGCGCGAGGCGGTGAGCGGGATAACGTCTCCGCCGTCCGCTATGTTTGCGATATAGCTACGGCGTTCTTTTAATATTTTGTCCATATCTTCGGACAGGCTTTTGCCGTCGAGGTCTTTTTTGCCGTCGCCGTAGGCGTGCAAAACGCCGTCGGTGTCGCAAATGACCGCAAGTTTCCCGCTCAAATCGTTAAGAGAACGGGCGGTAGCCTTGCTGAACCGTTCAAGGGTAGCGATAGGCGAATATTTTTTGAGCATCAGCTCGTCGCGGTCTGTAAAAATTTCGAGGGGGTCGCCCTCTTTGATGCGGAGCGTTCGGCGGATTTCTTTGGGGATAACCACTCTGCCGAGCTCGTCTATTCTTCTGACAATTCCGGTTGCTTTCATAAAAATTCCTCCATTTACAAATATTGTGTGTCGAAAGGCGTGGGAATATACACAGGGATTTTTCGCGAGGGAAGAGAAAAATAAAAAAAATAAACTTTTTTCGAGAAAAGCGATAAAATAAGTTGACAAACGCACGGCGTTGATATATAATTATATGCGTTAATCGCGGTCGTGGCGGAACTGGCAGACGCGCAAGACTAAGGATCTTGTGGGTAACTCCATGCAGGTTCAATTCCTGTCGACCGCACCAGCGTAAGGCATTTATGCAAGAAAAGTTGCATAAATGCCCTTTTTCTTTGTATTTTTGTATAAATATTCCGTCTAAAAGTCGTAATTTTCACGTTTTTAGCACCGATTGGCGTGTTTTTTGGCGTGTCAAACGCTTATCCATAACGAAGAATAGAAAATAGCGCAAGTCCTTTATACGTAAGGAGAAATGAAAAAGCCGTTTGGCTAGTTTTTGGCTAGTCAAACGGCTTGAAACGTTTATTGTACTAAAACTCAAACACGACTTTATGCAGGACTATTTGA
>JAZSPG010000021.1:0-3164 GCA_045537295.1 Candidatus Scatosoma sp.
GTCTAGGCTCTATTTACGGACGTACCAAACAAGAACTACAAGAAAAACTCACAAAAAGATTAAGAGAAAACAAACAACGAATCAAACAACCTCGCCCTACGCAAAAGAAGAGCAAGTGCCCTACTTTAGCAACCTTTTACGAGACTTACTATCTTCCATCAAAAACAGAGGACAAACTTGCGGAAAGTACGTTAAAGGGAATTAAATATAATTTTTCTTTCATTATCAAAGCGGGATTTGCCGATAAACCGTTAGATTTGTATGAACCAAAGGATATACGCGATTTTCTTTATTCGATTGAAGAAACCCGCAAAAGACAGCTTATACACGGGCTTTTGAACAACATTTTCAAGTATGCCCTCTCACTGGATATGGTAGAGAAAAATCCGTGCGGTAATATCGCCAAAACAAAGCACGAAACCAATGATGGAACAGCCTTTTCGTTTGCCGAGCAAAAGGAATTTTTCAAAAACCTTTTCGCCGACGAAACGATTAGTTATCAAAAGAAATGTTATTTGGTTTACGTGTATCTCACGGGAACAAGGCGAAATGAAGCGTTATCCGTGCAAGTAGATGACCAGCAAGAAAATCAAGCGGTTTTACACGTACACGGCACAAAAACACAATCGTCCAACCGATATATGCCCCTATTCCCTTTGGTTAGAAAATTGCTTGATTCCTTAACCCCGAAAGACGGAAAATATTTTCCTTTTTCGCAATACGTAGCCGATACGACCTTCAAGAAATACGGAAAACCGCATAAATTGCACGACTTGCGACACACTTTCGGTACTATTCAAATTTGCGTGAATAAAATTGAGGCGAAAACAGTTTCTCTTTATATGGGACATTCGGACGTTCAAACCACCTTGCGTATCTATACGCACCCCGAACAACTCAATCGGGCAGTATTTTTGAACGGAAAGATGACGGAAAATGAAAAATTGGAACATTTGAAACGCGAATACGCGGAAGTCCTTGAAATCATTGACAATTTTCTAAAATGATTTACCCATTTTCTACCCATATTTACCCATAAAATCATTAAAAAATAGAATAAAAATGAAAAATTATAGTTGTAGAAATGAAAAAACAAACAAAAAAACTGTCAGTTTGTTCAAAAACCAACAGTTTTTTGGGTTTGGCGCAGAGAAAGGGATTTGAACCCTTGTATACATTCCTGCATAACACGATTTCGAATCGTGCGCGTTCAACCGCTCCGCCATCTCTGCAAACAGCTTTTATATTATATACTATCCCTAAAAAAAATGCAACTGTTTTTACGGCGTTTTTCAAAAAAATTCCCCTACCGCGCACAAATGCACGATAGGGATTTTTTTGCGTTACATTAACGTTACCAAAAGCTGAGATGCAAGCACTATCAAAATAAGTGCAATCGGGTACGTAGACGCATACGCCGACGCAACGTCGTCCGTTTCCGCCGTGGAAATGAGCGTTCCGAGCGCGGGGGTAGACGTCATACCGCCCGTTATCGAACCAAGGCTATTCAAAAGCGGTAATTTCAACAAGTATTTGCCGATAACGAATCCTACTATCATAGGTACAACCGTCATAACTGCACCGCCTGCAAAGCCCCAAACGACAATACCCGCTCCGCCTGCGTTTGCAATTTCTTGTACCAAGGCTACACCGCCTTCAAAACCTGCACCCAACAAGAACAAGGCAAGTCCTAATTCACGCAACACTTTAAGGGTCCCCTCTTTTACTTCCAAAGAAAGTTTGCCAAAATGCCCAAAATGCCCAAAAATCAAGCACATAATCAGCACGCCACCCGTCGTTCCGAGCGAGAAACAAGGTCCGCCATAGCCCGCGCCCGTCAAAGGAATATTGATAGAACCGAGCAACAAACCTGCAATAATCGCAAGACCAAACGGCATAAAACCAAAGTCTTCGCAAGCAAAATATTTAGAATAATCTCTTTTTTCGTCTTCTCCACCAAGTCTTAAAAGCTCGCGTTCCTTGTTCATATCCGCTTTCAAGAATTTCGGCATTAATTGCACGAACAACACAACGCCGACAACGCCGAACGGATACGCAATCGCGTGACCAAGCGTAATTCTCGCTAAATTCTCCGTCGCCGCGTCTACCGCTGCCGAGAAACCGGGCGTCGAAGTGAGCGCGCCAGACAAAACGCCAGCCCAGTATTCAGGACCGTAATTAGTCAAAAGCGTGCAAAGTACCGCCACAAGCGTACCCGACAAGATAATTACTGCGCCTAATAAAATATACGTTTTGAAGTTCTTTGCGAGGTTCTTAAAGAAATTAGGTCCAGCAATAAAACCAACCGCGCCGACAAACATAATCAAACCGATATTTTGGATAGGTCCTTTCAAGTTCTTCACGACCGCAACGTCGGTGCTTGCCATATGGAAAGACCCCAACAACGGAACGTTTTGAAAATCGAGCGTACAAAGCCAACCTAATAAGATAGCTACGAGGAACACGCCTGCTGTACCCAGCGAAACGCCTTTAATATTGATTCCGCCGAGCAAATAGCCGAGTGCAAGAATCAAAAACATCAACGTAAACATAACGAACGTCGAGCTGAACTTAAACGAACTTGCAACGCCGTTCGCTTTACTTGCGCTAATCGCACACCAAACGATAATTCCGACTACTGCAACCAACGCAATCGCAATCCAAAGCCATTTCAGGCTTTTTTTCTTTTCATTCTCCATAATAATTCTCCTGTTTATAACGCACGGAAACGCACAGACAAGCTGTGCGTCGTCCGTTTACCGTTATTTCATTTTTCAGTTCGCCTTTCTTCTGTAATCAGGCAAAAGCTTGGGCGAAACCGTTTCCGAACTAATCCCCGCCTCGTCAAGCTCCTTCTCGAACGCTTGCACGTGGTCGAGCGTAAGTTCTTTAAGTTCAACACTCTTATACTTCTCGCCTGCCTGTTGTCCTGCGTTTCTACCGAATACGATAATATCAAGAAGCGAGTTGCCCATCAATCTGTTCGTACCGTGGATACCGCCGACCGCCTCGCCTGCAACGTAAAGGTTTTCGATACAGGTCATACCGTTTGCGCCGATATCGATACCGCCGTTTTGGTAGTGAAGCGTGGGATAGATGAGGATAGGTTCTTTACGGATATCAATACCGTACTTACCGAACATTCTAAGCATTGCGGGAATACG
>JAZSPG010000019.1:0-15663 GCA_045537295.1 Candidatus Scatosoma sp.
CCGCTTGGCCTCCGACTTCCCGTCTCGCCCTCGCCACACAAGTCTGCCCGGGCAGACCACCCCTGATAAAAATCCACTACCCTCTTGACATCCGCCGCAATCTATGCTACTATGCACATGGTGGGAGAAATGTACTCCTTCCTCCTTGACAAGTCTGCCCGGGCAGACTAATTGCTTTTCTAGGTCTGCCCGGGCAGACCGTTCTATTGGAGGTGATTACATGTGGCCTCGATAACCCGTAAGTTACGGGAGATTGTCTCACTCGACGAAACTGACTACGCAGTGCGTAAGCGTCGTATTGTAAGTGATAATTTAGACTGGTTGTTGAACAAAACCGCCGTCATGTTTGAGTATGACAATTTGCCCCCGACTATCCCTCGTATTGCGCTGGAGCGCTTACTTCAATGGTGCGGCTCGTGCGCAATCTGGCGCGTCCCCTCGTCTCACGAACCTACCGGCTATGGCCCGTCGTTTGACTATTCAAGTCTGCCCGGGCAGACCGATTCCGACTTGTACGCATTTACCTACACACTCGCGGATGCTCCTGACCCTTATAATGAGCCTCACAGTGTAGTCATTACGTCGCCCGGGTTTCGCCCCACAATCTCCGAAACGCTTGAAATTAACAAGGACGTTGTAATTATCCGCAACGATACAAACTACCGCGGCTTGTTTGCTTTGCATAAGAAGTATGCTGAGCTTCTCGCAGAGGCTGAGTTATCACTTCGTTCTACGTTACTTGTCCTCCGCGACGAGTTGCTCTTTATCGCAAAGACTGAAAAGCAACGGCGCGCAGTTGAGGCGTATATCAATTCTCGTGACGTCGGCCAACCTTCGTTTATCGTGTCGCAGGACCTCGGCACGCCACTTGAAACGATAGCGCAGAATACTCACTCGAATGCGGTTGAACTTGCGGTTAATGGCTTACAAGCTATTAAGGCCGCGTGGTACAACGAAATAGGTCTTGACCCGTCATTCTCCTTAAAGCGTGAATACACGTCCGCGCAAGAAATTGGGGAAAACACTGACCTTCTTATGCCTATCATTGATGATATGTACGAATCACGCCGCATTGGTATCGAAAACGTCAATGCGCTTTTCGGTACCAATATAGTCGTCAGGCGTTCCTCGGCGTGGGAGTACAAGGAAAAATCCGTCACACTAGGTATCGAACTAGAGAAGGCCAACGTTGACCTTGTGGAAGCGCAGGCTGATTCCGCTGGAAGTCTGCCCGGGCAGACTGGAACAGAGGAAGGTGGTGAAAAGGATGTTCCGAATGGCGATGACGCCTCTGATAGAAGCGATTCCTAGCGCCGATGTCTTTACACACATGACTAGTCTTTCGTTCATTCCCGACGCGACTGTAGCGGGTTACCTGAATATGGAATACTTCTACAATCACTCGGGAACGAAAGAGGCGTCGCCGCTTACGGAACGGTTCGTGGATGATGACGAGATTTCTTTGAAACTCGCTAACATTATTCTCAATCGGTACAGCACGAAATGGGAGGCATTATTCCGTCAGTATGCTTCCCTCTCTACTCTCAATCTACTTGACAATATCAACACTATTACCGAAACAGAGTACGGTAAAACTGTTGATAAGGACGGGGAAAACACTCTCACAAAATCGGGTAGCGAAAAATGGACTTTGCGTGGTACTGTGACTGAAACGGTATCTTCTGATTCACAGAATCCTTATAAGTCCGAAATGACTATTTCCGGCAAATACAAGGATACTTCTGACCGCTCTAACGCGCATAAGGGCACACAAGAGGTATTAGAAGAGTACCCCGAACAACGTAAGTCTGAAAAGACTACGACAGGCGGGTATAAAGATACCGATACGACAGCTATTGCCCGGACAGGCGCGCAAAAGACTACGGAAAAAGGTGGTACCACCTCTTCTATCTATGGTTATAATTCCTCTACCGCTGTTCCGTCCTCTGTTGTTGCCCCTTCTGACGCTTCACTCGGCACAACGTCAGAGCTTGAATATCTTGGGACAGGTGTGACCGATACCCATTCTGGAAATATTCACCGCGAATATGATACAGGCGGGTTAAAGGAAAGCACGATAGAATCCGGGAAAACGAAAGTCTCGACTTCTTTCGGTGAAAACGGAATTACTGATACGGAATCTGGCGGCGTCGAAAGAACTTATACCAACTATAAGGAATCAACTGTCCAAACTGGCGCACGTACTACACAGACCGATTATGGCAATACCGGAAAGACAAATGAGCTGTCTTTTACAGACCGCGTGGATACTACTTCCATTGACGAAACAGTATCCGCTTCTGGCACTGACACAGTTTCGTCTACTGGTTACAAGTACGATTCTCTTGTATCGGAATACGTTGCGCTCTTTATGTCCGCTGATTTCATTGACTTTCTTGCAATCGTTTACAATGATTGCGATGAGGTTCTAACCTGCCCGTTCTATGTGTGAGGTCTGCCCGGGCAGACTAATGTATGAAAGGAGCTATTATGAAAGTAAGTGACGCTAGTACTCTGATTAACAATGCCGCCGCAAACTTTTCGGGTCTTGAGGCGACGGTAAATCAGGACTTGTCCGATATCGTCGATTTCGGGCGTAAACTGGAGGATATGAATCCGTGGGGCGTCGACGCCTTTTTCGGTAAGTTAGCCGACCAGTTTAATACTATCAAGTTCTGGGCGCGTCCCTACGTCTCGTTTGCCCCGTCTGTTTACGTGGAGGCGGAACGCTTCGGGTCTATCCGCGCTATGTACAGGACGCCGTATCTGGATTCGGAGGCGTCGCCCGTCTACAATCTGCAACAGGGACAGTCCTACGACCAGTACGTTGTCAACAAGCAAACTGTCGATGTCCGCCTCTGGAACGACCGTTTTTCGTCGAAAGTGGAGACAATCACGCTCCCGCATGAACAGATTGAATCGGCTTTCCGCAACGCGTCGGAGATGATGTCGTTCATCGGTATGCTTGAAATGGCGCGTGACAACTCCCACCGCCGGGCATGGGATGAGTTGATTATGTCCCTGTTTCAGGGCATTATCGGCATGGCCGTCAATGCGGGCGGAATGCAAGATATCAAGCTCTTGACGGAATATAATGCTATGTCCGGGCAATCCCTGACGGCGCCGAATGCCCTTTATAGTGAGGGCTTCATTCGCTACGCAATTTACCGTATGGGAGTGATTCGTGACCAAATGGCGCTCGTAACCGGAATGTTCAATACGTCCGGCTATATGACGGCGACCGCGCCGGAAAGACAGCGGACAGTCTTACTCTCCGACTTTGCCCGTGCCGCAGGAGTGTATTTGCATGACGCCCCGAACCAGTTCAATACCGGTAACTTGACTATCCCGAAAGCCGATATTGTTCCGGCGTGGCAAGGAATGGGAACCACTGGGGCGTATACCGACCGCGCGGCTATTAACGCGACAATCGTCATTAGCGGCAATGAAATTACGTCGACTGCAAGCAATATTCTCGGCGTCGTTTACGACGAGTGGGCGCTCGGGGTCTCCGCGCAACGGCATGAGGTTACGACCGCGTGGAATGCTCTCGGGCATTATACGAACTACTTCGACCAGATGTTTGGCGGGTTCTTTGTGTCGCCTGACGAAAACGTCGTTGTGTTCCGTATGGCGTAAGTCTGCCCGGGCAGACTAGGAGGTGTTGATATGGCTTCGATTAAACAGTATAACTACTCTCTCGATATGGCGCAGTCTACCGTATCGGAGCTGTCCAACGTGTTCCCGTACAACGTTGAGGAGGGGCTTCTTGACGCGACGGCTATCACTATCCAGAATATCAATCTGGCTGAGGTGTACTATCAGGCGGTTCCCGCTTGGTATGACCGCACGAATAAGCGTCTGTATTCGTCTGTTACGTCGTCTAACTACTGGGCGGTGAACGGCGATACGCTGACGTACACGTAAGTCTGCCCGGGCAGACTACTAACCGCCCGGGTCAGAGGCAACGGGCGGGTATGAAAGGAGGTGAAATAATATGGCTTCATATAATATTTGTCCTGTTGGAGAATTTTCTACTATGACAGATTACTATAATTATGCTTTAGATTATGGTAAGGTGTCAGTTCAGTTTACTGGTTCGGTGAACGCGGTCAGAACATTCAGCGCACCTGTTTCCACTATGTCCGGTGCAATAGTTATGAGTTTATCTGGGCAACTATTTAGTTCGATTGTAGAGAATGTCTTGCCTTACTATGTCGCTGGATATCTTGTAATTAGTCAGCCTGATGCTATCAATTCATTTATATATAATCAGACCGGCGATTTTGCAAGGACTGACGGTCCATTAAATAGTGATGAAACTATCACGATAGGTAACGATACCTATCGTGCTGTGTCATTACAGTTAGCCTCCCAAACTAGTATGCCTACTGTTATCGAAGAAACAGGGGTCTTCAGTGGACTGAATGTACTAAACTCTGTTTCCGATATTTTAGCGGCTATAGCAGACGCGGGCATATCCCCTATACCTGATAAGTATCCTATTACCTATCACTATACCAACTCCACAGTATCCGGCCCCGCAGAGGCCGCAATAGGCGATACTGTCACTGTCTCTGCTTTCCCCGATACCGACTATGGTATAACCGACCCCACAACGCAAATCTCCGTAACGAATAACGACGCCCCCGTAAATTTTACATGGGACGCCGCGACGAACACAATTACGTTTACAATGCCCGACCCGACATAAGTCGAACTAAAGGTGGTCTGCCCGGGCAGACCACCTGAATGAACGGAGGTGAAACTATGCCTGACTATGTAGTAGTGCCGTATTGTCAAGATAGTTCTATACAGTTTGTATATGCCGACGGTGTGGTATGCGGTACGTATAATAACCTTAATGTCAAGGTTGGTTATTATAATCAGAATGTTACTAATGTTAGAATGGCATTTTATGATAACGGCTCTAACATTAGTGCTATTATGGCGTCTACTGAGTTTGCACAATCTATGGTTTCTAATAGGTTTGTTACTTATGATTCAAATTCGGATAGTTATAGCCAAATAGCGGGCGGCAATGGCACCGTTACCAGTGATAATATTTATAATGGCTGGTATTATGTAACAACTGGCGTATCGTATCCGTTCATACCTTCTGTCACTCTGTTCAGTACACTTAACGAGGCTTTAGAAGCGATAGCTGGTTATCAGAATCCCGGTGTCCACGTTACATTTTCGCCCGTTTATATTCCTTCTTTCCCGGGCGTTCACGTTTCATTTAACCCCGTATTACTCGACCCGAACGCGCAAGGCGGTACTTCTACAACCGGCGGGGGCGACGGTGCCTTTGATGATACCTCGGACGAAATACCTATTCCTGAACTTCCGCCTATTTCGGCGGCTGACGCAGGCCTTGTGACGCTGTTCCGTCCGACGCTCGCGCAATTGCAAAGTCTCGGTTCGTACTTGTGGACAAATATCACGGACTTCATAGAGAATCTTAACAAGCTCTTTATGAATCCTATGGACTATTTAATAGCGCTAAATATCTTCCCTGTCAATCCTTCTGTCGGTACGGAACGCGCTATTAAAATAGGTTCTTTTACAACCACTATCAATATGCCGCCCGTTACGTCGCAGTGGTATGAGTTTGATTGTGGCAACGTAACATTGCGAAAGTATTGGGGTTCCGCTCTTGACTATGCGCCGAATACCAAAGTCTCTCTATTCCTTCCCTTTATCGGTTCTGTACACTTGAACACGGATGAGGTTATGGGAAACGTAATTGGAATCAAGTACCGTTTTGACTTACTTTCCGGGCAATGCGTCGCAATGGTAACAATCGGTCTGCCCGGGCAGACTTCCGTCTGGTACCAGTTCACGGGAGAGGCGGGGGTGTCTGTTCCTTTGACAGGGGCTGATTGGTCTAGAGTATACAGTGCCGCTATAGGTGCCGTAGGCACTGCTATTACCGGTGGAATAAGCGCGGCGGCTTCTGGCGCGGCGGCTGGAGGTGCAACGGCGGCATTAGCTGGCGCGCAAGCCGCGGACGCCGCAAGCAATGCCGGACTGGCATACTCTATGATAAACGATACTTCTAAAGGCGTCAGGGGCGTTGCGGCAATGCGCGAACAAATGTTAGAGGCTTCGCAAATGGCATTGAACGCCGGTAAGCAAGCCGCGTCCGCTCCGTCAAGAGTTGCTAGAGGTGTTAGAGCGTCACGTATTGCTAACACTATCAATAACACAATTGGCACAGTTATGTCCGGTAAAGGCTCCATTCAGCATTCCGGAACGATTTCCGGTAGTGCTGGAATGCTTGGAGTAAAAACTCCGTATCTTTGCGTGGAATATCCTAACCAGTCCCTTGCACAAGACTACAAGCATTTTGTTGGATACCCGTCGAATATCTATTCGCGTCTAGGTACTCTTTCAGGTTATACAGAGTGCGAACAGGTTATTCCGTCCGGTCTGCCCGGGCAGACCGATTCCGAAATAGCCGAATTGCTTGAATCACTCAAAGGCGGGGTATACCTTAACTTTAACAACGTTACTAGCAAAGGTACCGGAATTACGCTCTACAATTTTACAGCGCCGCCGAATACTGTTGGCAAAGGTGCCGTGCAAGTTGAAACGTTATCCGGCACATTCCGTGATACAGTATCCATTACTAACCCCACGTTTACTATCGAAAGAAATTCGCCGATAGGCTTTAACTATGTTTATATACAGGCCTTCGACAGATTCTACTATGTATCTGGGGTGTCCGCTGATTTACACGGAATCGTCACTGTATCGTGTACCGTCGACCCGCTCGAAACGAATGCTAGCGCGATAGCGCAAATGAACGCAGTTATTCGCCGTCAGGAAAACCAGTATAACCTCTATCTTGACGACGGGATTTTCAAAGCGTACCAAAACACAAAGCATAAACTGATAGCGTTTCCGAATAGCTTTACTGATTATTCCTATATTCTCGCGCTAGCGGGAAACGGATAGCAAAAGGCGGCCTGCGCGGGCAGACCGCCTTTTTGTTAGTTTGGTATGGGAGTGTACTTCGTGGAGAACATGAGGTAGTTACGGATGTTTTCGCCTACTGTGTTATTTGCATAAAATACACGTCCCTGTCGTAAGCACTCTATCAGGAATTTTGTATACTCGTCGGTGTGCTTTGTAATTGCGAAACGACAGTTTGCGCACGGATAGAAATAGTCGGTGTATACGATTCTGTCCTTATAGCGGCTATCTATAAAGGGCGGGTCAATATGGAGAATCTCGCGACCGTTATCAAATACTAGAAGCACTTCGAGACCGTCGGGTGTTTGCGCGGGTTGTAATTTTGCGCTCCAACCGTCAATAGATTGGACGTAGGAAGGTTCGCCCTTTTCCCATTCAGATATATCGTCAGGGATTTTTGGGTACATAGCGGTTTCCCATATGCCGCTTGTTATCATGCGGGAACGCGGATTATCATAGTTGAAATACACATCTGACGCTTTCGCGCCGGAATGCTCGGTATAGCATACTACGATTTTCCGCTTTCCGTCGCCTGTCTTGTATTCGTCCCATGACCCTTGTTCCATTTCGCGGACATGGGAAAGCCCCCATTCATTGAAATACGGTGCCGTCCACGATACAGTATTCGCAAGCATGATAATTTTTACATTATCACGCTGGCGCACGATTGACGAAACAAGGTTTTCAAATAGAGCTGGTTCGTTCGGTAGATAATATTGCCGTGTCAAAAACTCGTCAAATATTATCGTTGTTACTTCCGGGAAAGAGGCGCCTTTAGACGTTTCCCACGTATTGATACTGAATGTGTATCCTATAGGCTCCTCCAGACGCTGACGCTTTCCCTTTTCGTCAGTCACATACGGAAAGAAAGAACCCGAAAAGAACATGATTCCTTCATACCCTAATTGTTTCATGTGCTGATTTACGTCGCCTGTCGCGATATTGCCATTGAAAAGCTCCCGCATATACTTGGCGCGTATACTTTCGGACAGACGGCGGACGTATGCAAAACGCCCGCCGTTGCCCGTGTAGTTATCAAGAGCATAGGAAAGGCTTGAATACGTCTTTCCGTTAGACCGCTCGCCGATAAACATGTAGATTTGCGCGTCCGGGACTTTTTCAATGACGTTGCGCACGTCAAAGAATTTCATTAGCCCTCCTTGGTCTGCCCGGGCAGACTGCTCGGAATGTGACGCCCGTCATTAGGCTGGTAAAGGTAGCGTTTAATCAGCTGACGCTTGTAGTGCCGAATTTCGGATTCGGTTACTCCCAGATAGAAGCACAGTGCGTCCATGAGAGTATATACATCCGCCATTTCGTTCACTACGTGGTCATAGGCGTTCTTGCGATTGCGCTTCAAGTGCTGGATTGCCTGAATAAGCTCGGCGCATTCCTCTACAACGTAGTCATACGTTTTAGGGGCATTCTGAAGAGGGGTACCGAACTTACGCACGAGAGCGTTATACTGCTCTTCAAAAGTCATGCTGTTCCTCCTTACAGCGGGAAGGGGTTGTTGGGGTAGTCATCTCTGGAAATAAATCCGTTATAATAGAGTGTATCCCAGAGAGCGCTATACTCGACGTACAGTGCAGGAAGCCCGAGCCCAAACCTCCAGTCGAACGGCAAAGACTTCATAAAGTCAATGTCGTAGTTACTTACAATTTCCTGTACTGACGGGTAGAGTCGTTTCATACTTCCTCCTTGGTCTGCCCGGGCAGACTAGCTATGCAGTCTGAATTTGTGCGGATTCTTGGGGAATCTGGAAAAGGTTACAAGAACCTCGTCCAGATTGCAGGTAATAATAACTCTGTCCATCATAATCGCGTAACCGCCGTGAACGCGGGGACGCGCAACCGCAATGTGGTAATGATAGGACGAGAACAGATACTTGCTAATGTTCATACTACCTCCTTGGTCTGCCCGGGCAGACTAGATTTGCCCGTCTTGCCAGTGTGCGCCATACAGCGCCCACTCTACACCTTGTACCATTTCGTCGGTTATCGAGAATGAATACGTTGTGGGTGAAACGTGAAGACCGGAAGGGGCGACATAATAATACTTATTGCCCAAATAATCGGTTACCCATCCCGTGCGTTCTTCGTCGATAAACCGCGAAACAGTGCGTTTTGCATACTTCGCTGGTACTACAAGTTCCGGAGAAAAAATGTCGAATATGTCGGCATTGTCCCAGAATTTACGATTGATAAGATACGATAGCGTTTCGTCCTTGTTGGTACCCGCTACAGTAAGTTCATATTCGGTATCGGGCGGAAATGACTTATTGCCCTTTTCCTTCCATGAAAACTCTATAAGGTACCGCTTTGCGCCTAGCGTCTTGAAATGATAGGCATTCCATTCATGCTCCCACACGCCTAGTATTTTAGTGTCGCCCTTTGGGTCACTAGGCATTACATAGGCGGGAGAAAGCTGTTCGCGCCTTGCGAAATCGAACATTGCGCCGATAGCTTTTTTGTTCGCCCTCTCGAAATATGCGTCATGGTTTTCAACGAACTTAACACTGTCCGTATCGCAATACACGAAATCGTCTTTCAGGTGATAGATTGCGTCATGCAGGCGATAGCGCGCGTGCGCCGTCACCCACACTCCCCATGGATAGAAGAGGAACCTGTTATACTTTTCGTTGTACTCTTCTATCTGTTGCACAAAATCAGGTGCTTTTGTGGTAAACTCCTCTCCATTGAACCCGTATACAGGCCTGATTGGTTTCTCGACCATCATGCCATAGATAGCGTTCAACATGTTTTTCGCTATCATGTATTCGCGTTCTCTACCCTCTACGCCGTCAAGAGTTGTTTTCTTATTGAAAAACTCAATAACGGAATGTGTGATAGGCGACGGAAGATAACCACGCGGTGCAATGCGTAAACACGATATGCGCCACTCACTGAACTTGTAGAACTTGCGTAGCGTTTTCAGGTCAAGCTCTGTCAGGTTTATGCGCAGATACATAGCGGCCATTATACGACCGCTAGCCGATTCCTGTATGTCAGAATCGGAAGTTGGTCCGATAACCTCTAGGCATTTGTGCTTTGAAATCGGAAAGTAGTATTCCTGTAACGGTTCTACGTTCCACGCTTCAAATGTAAAGAGGCAACAGTAGTTGTTCAGGTAGTTTTCTAGCTGGTCTGCCCGGGCAGACTGCACAGGCGTAAAGTAGTTAGTCGGGTAATACCCAGTACACATTACATAGGGATACGAGGATTTGATATCCCATGACTGTACATTTTCCACTTTGGAATTTACGTATTTCAGGGAACCGTACACGCTACCGCCTGTAAAGGCTGATTCCGCTTGTATATAACAGTCAGGCGTCATAGTAAGGCCGCCTATATACTGCATGTATGACCGACGATGTTTGAAACACTGTTCCCGCACATACCTACGCACATAACCGGTGTTAGTATAAGGTATTTGCGTTATATCCCCGTCGTCCTCTATTTTCTCGCGAATATATTCATTGAGAGACCGTATATCGAACTCGCAATAATGCAACTCGCGATTTGTAAGAGGTGTTTGTGGGTGCCTTAAAATGGAATAATCCAAATCGCCTACAGCCTTTTTAATCGGTACGCGTAGTTTGCTACTAATGCTCGCAAGCGACTGACCGCCGGACAATACGAGACTATCGCGGAACTCGATATTCCCGGAAGTAGCGTATAGTACGTCACGATTTTCTTTCAAGAAAACCTTATCCCATTTGAGGACGTATTTAATGAAAGAGAAATCATACTTTAGGAAATGGACATACGTTATGAGCTGGAAATCGAACGCGGATAGAAACATATTTAGTTCGTCTACCAGACTAACGAACTCGTCAAGTTCCCGTCCATAAACCACAGTATGGCCGATACCGAACATCCACACGTAAACGATAGCGGACTTTTCGCCGTCTGATTTGTCGATAAAGCTAGACGTCTCGGTATCGAAAGCGGAAGGGCAATTCAATATCCGCTTTTTGCCGATAGGCTCGGTACTAAAAATTTCCTCCCGGAGAGAATCAAGTGCATCCTCTCCGAAAGGAATCATATTGACCTTGTAGCTATCGGTCTGCCCGGGCAGACCTGTTACCACACGTTATCACCTCCGTTTCCTACGTTGCGCCGAAAAACGTCGCCACTTACGCCCGGCGCATGTTCCTCGAATGCCGTCTCTAGCCCCTGTTTGCGTTTGATAATGTCCAGTATTTCCGCGTGTGCGGCGTCAATGTCGCTTGTATCAAATTCGCCGGACTTAAACATTGACGCTAATTCACGGTGTGCTTGCTCGGAACTATATCCGAATACGTTCATATAGCCCGCGTCCTTCGCAAGCTCTATGATTTGCCATAGTTTCTTACGCTCGTCGTCTGATAGCGTTGCATTCGGTTTAATTTCCACAAAAGGCCCCGCAAGATAGACGCGGTGTCTTTTGCCGTCGGCACCTTTTTCCATAACATACTTGTTACGGAATTTATAAGTTGCGCCGAAAAGCTGGATATCTTGCGCTCTTGTTATTTCGTTCCACCCCGCTATTGTAGCGGATTTTGCCGAAAAGAACGCTTTCATTCGATAGATATACTGGTTTATTGCCGCTGACGGATTCCGTAAATCCATGTAAGCGTCTGTAAGCTCGCCGGTATTCCCCTTCGTCGTAATAATACGGTCAAAGAGACCGGCGGAACTTCTAGCGTCTCTTCTTATGGCCTTATCGAAATCGTCTACCAGTTTCGTAAACGCAAACGGTTCTACACCCGCTTTGTGATAAGAGGCTACACGCAAGTTCAAATAGTTCTGGTAAAATTGCGCAAGTTGCGCGCGCTCCAGTACATTCATAGCCGCGATTTTAAGAGGTGTTACCGCTTGCGCCTCTTCAAGTGTCCATTTCTTTCCAGTAAAGAACTCCATATGAATCACCGTCCTTTGGTCTGCCCGGGCAGACCGCCCGGGCAGAGTATTCCATTAGGAGAGAATCATATTCACGTAGCGCTGGCCGCTCCCGTCCTTTTTGTCCTTCCACTCAAAGTACGCGCGAATGCCGCCCACCTCGGACAGTGCGGCATTGAGTTTCGGGAGATAGAAGTCGCTCGGGTCGTCTCCCACCTCGTCAGCCCAGCTGTCGATATTGTCTTGCAACAGCTTTCCGCCGTTGTACCAACAGCCCGGTGCTTCCTTAAAGTGACACACGGGGAACACGGATACCGCCTGAACAGGTTCGCCGTTTGCGTCGGTGGTAACGTTGCCGCTTTCGTCGGTAACGTAAATAGGCTTCCCGTTGTTGTCAGTGGCGGGAACGGCGGCATGACCGACGCGGACGATAGTCAGGACATGCCCGACAATCATGTCGGATTTAATCTGCTCGCCTACGTGCATGACGGTATCGGTTTTACCGTCACGCTGAGAACGCTTCGTAAGAAAGTTGACATTCCCGGATTCCGCGATTGCAAGCGCTTCTTTCCGGAAATCGTCAAGGGACGCGCTCGGCATGGACGCAAAGATAGCGCCCGGATTGACATTCGCAATTTCAGTAGACATATTACTTCCTCCTATAATGTGAATATATCCGGGGGACAGACCAGAACAGTATCACCGCGATACTAATAGGCAGCGCGTATTCACGCATAACCAAACACGCAAGGCCGATAATCAAGCCCAAAAGATACGTGAATACAAAGTACAGTATAAGCAACGCAAGATACAGCTTCCAGTCTGCCCGGGCAGACCGGTTTACTGACCGTCGTTTCTTTTGCACTCGTTCAGTTCACCGTAGTAGTGCTTGCACTCCGCGCAAGGGAAAAGCTCGCAGTTGCGGATAACTCCGTTAGGCGGATACGTTGTACCGGTTTCCTCGGGTGTAACTCCGGCGGCTTTGAAAGCGCTATCACGCATTTTCTGATTTTCCTCGCGCGACTTTTCGACGGCGACCTGTTCCTCTTCCACGGTATAGCGGGTTCCATCCATGCCGTCAGACAAAAGATAATCAACCGCGGAATCAGTAAAAAAGTCGCAGAGGTTCATATGCCCGGCTTTCTTGCATTCCTCGGGGATGCCTTCGCCGTAAGCGCCGAACTTCGCAGACATAGCTCTCCACATATGCTCGGCATAATGATAGGCGGGATGTTCGGCGTCGGGTACCGCGGAACGTCCGTAGGTGATTTTGCGGAAGGAGAAAGATTCCTTCTCGGGTTCCTTCTCGACCAGTTCCCCATCCACATTCTCGACCTCGATATGCGGGGGATAGGTCTGCCCGGGCAGACCGGCGTCAATGGGTTCCTCCATGACAACAGAGAACCCGGTGCCGGTAGCGGCAAGATTGGACAGCGTCTTGTAGCCGCCGCAACGCAGGCACACGCTAATATCGCCAATCTCGTAATGCGGGAGCTCGGGCGCGACCGTCCGGCCACAGAATACACACTTTTTAAGTTCCATATTTATACCTCCAATTTTTTCTTTTTTCTTTTTCCGGTAGTCTGCCCGGGCAGACCGCCTTAAAAATGCCTTGTTCGTCGAACTGATTATATGATACCATAAACCCATAAAATTGTCAAGAATTATATGAAAAATTCACGAAAAATCAGCAAAAATCTAGGACATTATATGTAACGCGTGCGTGCGTGTGCGCGTGCGCGTGCGCGTGCGCGTTACCTTTATATATTCAGAAACTTTAGCGCTTTAACGTGGTAAAGTGTTCAAATGCCCAGTATGTGTGCAAATGCACACGTCAATAAATCCGGGCAATATTTGTGCAAAATGACGAACAAAAAACCCTTGACATTTGGCCATGAACATGGTATTCTATGCGTGTCAGGCGGGGAAACCCAATCGACACCCCGGGCGGTCTGCCCGGGCAGACCGTCCGGCATGGGTTCGGCCCATGCGTCACAAATGCAATGCGGCGTGTCCCGGCATGACGATAGCCCGGGCGTTTGAACCTGTGTCAGCGACAAAGAGTAACAGGGCCTTCTTTACCGGTGTAAAGACTGAGTTCAAACCGGAATACTAAATTTGGGGGTATGTCTATGGAATGGATTGTACACTATACGAAACTTTACATCCCGTATTGCCGCGCGTTTGAGGACTACGCCGACGCCAAAACTTTCGCGAATGAACTCCGCGAAATTGCGGGCTACGAAGACATTTACATCGATAATGACCCGTATCCGTTCGCGTGAACAAACCTAACCACGTCCACCTACTGAAAAGGAAGGAGTATTACAATGGCCACGAAAAAGACTGAAAAAGACAGCCTCTCTCCCTATGCCGCCTTCTGGAAAGCCGCCGGAATCGACATGCCGTCCGGGCATAAAGCCGCCGAAATTGCGCGTAAGGCACTCAAAGATAACGGCGCGGCGTATGTCCCCATGGGGGAAAGCGCCGACGAACTCGTGATAGCCGCGAATGTCATTTCCGAATCGTTCGCGACGGAAGCCGCCGCGAAGAAAAACAGTGCCATTATTATGGCATGGATTGACAAGACGGAAGCCTATAAGCGCGCTTTGTCGGCGAATGGCAAGCCGTATACGTCTACCCTGTCATTTGCCCGTGATATCTTCCCGGGTATGGAAAAATCCACAGTAGCGAATCTTGTAGGCGCGGGGCGTTACGTGTATACCCCGGCTATCGAAGGGGCCTACGACGCCGACACAAACAAGGCGCTTATGGGAATCAGTCCTAGCGCCGCGGTTCGTCTCAAAGGGGCTATGGGGGATAAATCGACGGAAGACGAACGGAAAACCGCCGTCAATGCCGTCATGAACGTAATTCGCGAAAAGGGCGTGTTATCCAAAAAGGACGCCGACGAAATTGCGAAAAACGCGAAAAACCCCTCTCGTGAAACCGCGCGAGGGAAAACCGACACGACCCGGAAACAAAGCCGGAAGGAAATACGCGACCATTACAACGCGCAATTCCGGCGCATTCTCCCGGCGTCCAATGTCATTATCAATGACCGGGGCTTGACCGTGACCGTAGGAAAGGAATATATCAACGTCCTCAAAACCATGCTTAGCGTGGCGGAGGTTTCCGAAAATCAGGACGTTCGCGTAGCGCTTTTGGGGGCGCTTAAAGAGGCCTTGTTTGGCAAGGGCTAATAAGTCTGCCCGGGCAGAACGTACCTAGAAGGCCATAGAAAGCCCTGTACGCGACGCTAAGCCGCGACGGGTACTTATAGCCGCGACAAAGAAACGGCGCGTATAGGGCTTGTAAACGCGAAATGGAGGATACCAATGGAAAGCCGCGACAAAACCGAGGCTTATTACAACGACCGCGAAGTAAAAGAAACTCTTAGCGGAATTTATCTTGACGCGAAAGCCGCCCTTGACGAATTCAACAAAATCGTGCGGAAATGGAATGAAACGCATGAACAGAAAATTCATGAACAGCTGATTGTTCCGCGCACTCAAACCACAATGTGATACGGTAGTAAGACAACAACCCACGTAACCGGCTTTTGGTTACGTGGGTTGTTGTCTTATGTGTCACTTTAGCAATTTAGCGTAATAAAGTCTGACATAGGAGTTTAGTAGAGTAAAGCATTAAAGGGATAAAGTCTGACATAGGGCTTTAGCGGAGTAAAGCGGTAAAGTCTGACATACGACGACGGACAGTCTGCCCGGGCAGACCATGTCGTATGTCAGACAAAAGGTTTTTTCTGAGTTAGTCATGACTAACCGGAAATTTTGTAGGA
>JAZSPG010000106.1:0-17557 GCA_045537295.1 Candidatus Scatosoma sp.
CCGCTTGGCCTCCGACTTCCCGACCGCGTTCGTCAGCGCTGAGCAATACGCCGAGCCTTTCAAAAAACTCGAAAAGCGATTGCTTGCCGTAGGCGCGGACGATATTTTGCGCTTTTTCCGCGCCGAAAGGCGTGGAGGAAAAGTAGCCCTCGGTTTCACAGGCGAGGTTGGTGATATTGCCCTGACCGTTGCCCGTAGCCGAAAGTTTTTTGCCGACCCGTTCGCCACGCTCGAAGAGGATAATATTTTGTTGAAATTGACTAAGCGTTACGGCGAGCGTCAAGCCTGACGCGCCTCCGCCGACGATTGCCGTCGTATAAATTTTACCGTTCATAGTTACATTGTAAACCATTTGAAGGAAAAAGTCAAATTTTTTGGAAAAACGGGAAAAAATTTTTCACCGCAATATTGACTTTTTTGCTTTTTTGTATTAGAATATATGTAGAAGAATAAACTTTCGGCAATTCTCGTATGATAGTATACGGAAACCCCCGAAAACAAGGAGAACGACACTATGGAAAAAATCAAGGCTTTCGTCGGTAACTGTATCGATTACTTAAAGGCAAATCCCGCGTTGGCGCTCGTTTTGGCAGGCGCGGTAGCTTTTATGCTTATCGTACTTACCGTCATTATCGTCCTTTGCGTAAAGCGTTCGAAAGCAAAGAAACGCTTGGCGCAAAACGCGAACGCGGATAAAACGCAAGCTACGCCCGCAAAGGTACAAACCTCGACCGCACAAGCACAAACGCAAGCGCAAACCCCTGCCGAGCAAGCAAAATCGCAAGCGGAAATAGAAAAACAAAAACAGGAAGAGGCGAGAAAGGCCGTGTTCGAACGGTTGGAAGCGCAACGCTTAGAGGCGGAACGCGAGGAAGCGGAAGAACGCGCGAAAGCCGAGGCGGAAGCGAAGGCAAAAGCGAAAGCGGAACAGGCCGAGAAGAAAACCACCGCTAAAAAGACGACGGCAAAATCCACTACCGCGACGAAAACCGCAAAATCCGCAAAACCCGCAAAACCCGCGACAACGGCTACGGGTACGGCGGAAAAGAGCGCAACGGCTAAGAAAACGACGAAACCCGCGCCTAAAAAAGCGGAAACGAGCGTAAAATTATACGACGAAATGAAAGACGCGAAGGTGGAAGACGATATTTGGTACGACGAAAACGAAACGGAAAAAGTAGCGAAATACAGCGGGAAATGGACGATTTGCCGTGTGATTACGGACGACGCGGACGCGGAAGAAACCTACTTTTTCGAACTGCGCGCGTCCAACGGCGAAAAGCTGTTCTCGTCTGAGGAATACACCTCGTACACCGGTGCGCTCCGCGGTATCGAAACGCATAAGTCGAACATTGAAAAAGGCAATTTCAAGGTGACGGTATCTAAAAAAGGCGATTACATCTTCAAGCTTTTGAGCGGGAAGAACACCCTGCTTTGTATGGGCGAAAATTACGCGACGCAGGCGCGTTGCGAAAGCGCGATTGAATCCACCAAACGCTTTGCGAAAACCGCCGTTTTGGACGAAAGCGTGCAAGACCATTTGGTAAAAGTACCCGTAGAGGACGATGCGGAAATAGAACCCGTCAGCGAAAACTATAACGGGAAATGGATAATATTCACTAGACCCGGCTTAAACGGCGAACAGCTGTTCTATTTCGAACTGTTTGCCAACAACGGCGAAAAATTGCTCTCGTCCGAGGACTACACCTCGTATATCGGCGCGGTAAACGGTTTGCAAACGCACAAAACGAATATCGAAAAAGGCAATTTCCGTATCTCGCTCACAAAGCGCGGGGATTATATCTACAAGCTCTTGAACGGCAACAACCAGCTGTTGTGCCTCGGCGAACATTACAAGACCAAACGCCGTTGCCAAAACGCTGTGGAATCGGTAAAACGCTTCGCCGTCAACTCCCCCGTACTCACCGACCCGTCGCTCACCAAATAATTTAACGATAACAATTTACGGCGTATCCTTCTCAGGATACGCCGTTTTTCGTTTGTTAAATACTGTTTAGCGGGTTATCTTGCTCCGCCACCGCCACCGCCGAATCCGCCACCGCCGAATCCGCCGAAACTACCGCCTCCACCGCTCTTTCCGACGAACCCACCGCCTTGGGCTTGCGGTTTGGCGAGCGCGACGACAAACGCGCTACGCATACAGCGGTTCAAAAGCCAAATATCGAACGCGCTGACATTCGAACAGGTACACCAGCTTGGCGGGGGTAACAAAATCGCGGAAAACTTATTTTCCCACTCGTCCGTTACGCCCAAAACCTGCGCGTACGGCAATACCTTATAATAGAGTTCGGGATTTTCTTCAAGCATCACCTTAATTTTATCCTCCTCTGTGTAGACGATAAAATCTTTGAAACCGAGAATTTGCCCCAGCGTTTGCAAATACGCCTCCGTCCGCGACAGCGTGCGGTTGGTGATAACGGCGCAGGCAAACGAGAACGCGCAAATTACGAGTTTTTCAAACTCGGTGAGAATATGGTTTGCCAAAAAGAAGGAAAAAATCAAAGCGAACAACGCACCGATTACCGTTTTTGCTATATTCAGTGCGGTTTGTGTTTTGCGTTTCCATTTATAACGGTAATTTTCCTGTATATACCCAAGCCCCAGCATGAGCGCGACGGGTATGACGAACGCCAAACCCATTAAGCTGATAAATTTTGCGCCAAGGCGCGAAAACGCTAAAATCTGCACGGTAAGGACGGGGAAAAGCACGGCGAGTACTCCGCCCGCCAAATATCCAAGCACGGATTTTTTCTCGTATATTTTCGGTGTGGGAAGTTGTAGTTTCGCCCTTTCCACAAAGTCGTAGAATTTATACTGCAAATCTTTCGCCGTCACCCTATCGCCCGATTTGAACAGACCGTTAAACAGCGTTTTTTCGTGCAAGGACGCGGTTTGGGGTAGGTCGGATTTTTTAAGAAAAACAGGATTGTCCTCGTCCGTTAAATCGATATTCAAGTACCCCTTATGCGCGAAATAGTAAAGCATAGAAGTAACATCTTCGCTATCCGCCGTTCCGTCTAAAAGTTTGCCCATTTTCATAGGGTCCATACTATCGGGTGCGGTTACATTGACCGTAGTGATAAGCTCGCGCTTGGTACGGGTAAAGCTTACGAGCAGGACGCAAAGCCCTACCGCGAGCGCGCCGAGAAGTAAAATCAACCACAGCCCGTCGGTGAAAAGGCGAACACGCGTATAGCCATCGAATTTACCGTCCGTGAAAGTGAAGTCCAGCGTTACGCCCTTGGCTACGTACTCGTCGAAGGTTTCGTTGTACGCGCGGGGCAATAAATCCGCGAAAAAGGTGAGCGTCTTTTTATCCTCGGACAAGCGTTTGTTTAGCGTCGTGTCCTCTTCTTTCGAGCCGTAACCCGTATACAACGCACAGGTATCCTCGCTCACGGGGTACGGGAAACGGACGGTGGCGCTTACCTCGTGCAAATCCACGGTAAAACCGAACGGAATGACGTCGATTATCATACCGCTTCGTTTCGTACCTGCGTTGAGTCCGTTTTGCATACAAAACGCAATATCGTAGGTGCGGACATTGCCTTTTTCCGCTCCGCCGATACAGTTTATATCGATAAATTCGTCGTTGTCGGGGTTATTTTCGACGGTGTAGGAAAAGGCTTTGCCGTCGGCACAGCTCGCCGAAATATCGTAATACCGTGCGCTTTCTTTGGGTAATGAACGGTAGAACATCGTCAAGCCGTTTTTCAAAAATTCGACGGTGATGCGTTCCTTTACCCGTACCGTTCTGTCCTTTTCCACCGTCATATCCACTTCGTATTTTTGGATATGGATTAAATCGTTATACCTTACCTGTGCCGAGGCGGTAAGCGGGGATTTTATCGGGAATATTAGGCAAACGAGGAATACCGCCAGCATAAACATACAAAGCAGTTTGCCCGTTTTCATTTTGCGTTTTATTTTCATAATCCTTTCCTTTGATAAGATTACCACGGGCTACGCCCTCGAAACGACGGGGGGCATAGCACACGAAAAACGGCGCGCATTCTTAGCCTTGCGCGCCGTCAATTAGCCGTTAGAATTGTACGCGGACGTTTTTGCGTTCTTCCTCGCTGTCCAGCTCGAAATACGGACGGCGCTTATAGTCCTCGCCCATACGTTTACCGATAATACTGTCGGGGAAAAGTTCGAGCTTGGTGTTGAACGATTTCACCACGCCGTTATAGTAGCGTCTTGCGCTTTCAAGTTCCGTTTCGATACCGCGAAGCTGATTTTGCAAATCAAGGAAGTTTCTATTTGCTTGAAGCTCGGGGTACGCCTCGGACACCGCCGAGAAGAAGGTTTTGAGCGAACCCGCGAGCGCTTTTTCCGCGTCCATTTTTTGCTGTGCCGTGGTCGCGTTCATCGCGATATTGCGTGCCGAAATTACCTTTTGCAAAGTTTCGCTTTCGTGTTTTGCAAAGCCCTTTACCGTTTCAACGAGGTTGGGGATTAAATCGTATCTCTTTTTGAGGTATACGTCAATGGTCGCCCACGCCTCCTCCACTTTGTTCTTTAACCGCACGAACCCGTTGCGCGTCTTTATCCACCACGAAACGAGAACAATCGCCAAAATGACGACGACCGCGCCGACAATAATCCCCGCGATTGCGCCACCGCTGATAAGTAAGCCGTTTAACATACCTTTCTCCTTTTTTTGAGCGTTCGCTCTTGTTATTATACTTTTATTATACAATAAAAATGCAAGGCTGTCAATACTTTGCGCAAAAAAAACGAACCTACCGCCTGTAAAAGCCAAGGTCCGTTTTCTTTTTTGCCGTGGATTAGTCCTCGGCGCGTCTGCTTTTAAGCCACAAAACGCCGTTGGTGATAATCGGCGAAAGAATGAGCCAAAGCGCGGAAAGGGCGATTATCGAATATACGATAACGGAACCCACCGCTCTCGCGCCAGCGAAAATCGAGCCGACGAGGTTGAAATCGAACAACCCGAACAAGCCCCAGTTCAAAGCGCCGAGAATGACTAAAATATAAGAAATTATATTCGCGATACGCATAGCTTTTCCCTCCTGAAAACAGTATGTTTCCCTTTTCGCTTTTTATGCAACCAAACGGGGAAAGGCATTTCAACGCGTACCTGCCTACGCCTTTTGTAAAAATGCAAGCAAATCGGTAAGCACTTCCGCTCTTTTATCGTCGTGAAAAATTTCGTGGCGTTGCCCCTCGTACAATTTACCGAAAACCTTTGTATATCCCGCCTTTCTAAGCCCTTCAATCGTTTGAAACCATTTCAGCTCGTTTCCCATTACGGCGTCCTCGCTCCCCGAAACGAACAAAATAGGTAATTCTTCGTTTTTTACCCCGTAGCGTTTGAGGGTATAACTATTCTTCATCAGTCTAAACAAATTTTCAAAACCGTTGCAGGTAAACGAAACCCTGCCCTTAGGGTTTTGGTAAAAGGCTTGGATATTTTCTCTATTATGCGACAGCCACGCGCCCGCGCCCTCGCCGTCAAAGCGTTTATTTCCCCTGCCCGTTGAAAGATACGCAAGCAATTTACTGCGGTGTTTTTTACCGCGAAACAGCGAAATAACTTTCGTCATCACAATCGCTACGCCCGCCATCGAATTTTTGCTCGGCGAACCGCAAATTATCGCTTTGTCTATCAAAGTATCGTATTTTTGTAAATAACACCGTGCGACCATCGAACCCATACTGTGACCGAACAGGGTTATTTTTAAGTCTTGGTACTTCTCTTTCAAAAACCGCGTCACCTGCACGGCGTCCTCGACGATTGCCACCCCGCTATTATCGTAAAAATACCCCAAATCACCCGCCTCTTTCACGCTGTCGCCGTGACCGCGCTGGTCGTGACAGGCTACCACATAGCCTTGTTCGGCAAAAAATTGCATAAATTCTAAATAGCGTTCCTTAAACTCGCACATACCGTGTAAAATTTGCAAAACACCCTTTTTCTCACCCGTCGGTTCTACGGTAAGCAAATGTAAATCTAAACCGTCAAAATCCGATTGTAAAACAAAATTTTTAGTCGTCATTTTCTCTTTCCCTCCTAAAAATTTTTCGAGCCGTCCCTTATAAAAGACGGCCCGTAAAATAACTTTATTCCGTTCTGAGCGCAATCACGGGGTCTTTCTTCGCCGCCGCCTTGGCAGGAATCAACCCGCTTATCAAGGTAAGACCGACGCTGACGCACACCATTATAAACGCCGAGGCAAACGGCAGAGAGGCAAGCGTAGTGATGCCCGTTAGTGCGCCGAGCAAGGCGTTAATGCCAAGCGATAAAAGATAAGTTACGGCGACGCCGAACACGCCCGACGCTAAGCCGATAATAAAGGTTTCGGCGTTGAACAGGTTTTTAATATCCCGTTTTCTTGCACCAAGCGAACGCAAAACGCCGATTTCTTTCGTTCGTTCCACCACCGATACGTATGTGATAATACCTATCATTACCGACGACACGACGAGGGAAATTGCCGTAAACGCCACCAAAACGTAGGTAATGGCGTTGAGCATCGTTTCCACCATCATCAGCATCATACCCACGGTGTCGGTGTATTTCACCTGTTGTTCCGTTTCGTGCGTATCGTTCCATGCGTCCAAGTGCGCGAGTACGGCGTCTTTATTATCGAAATTGTCCGTGTAAATTTCGATAGAATTGACTTTATCCTTACCGCCAACCGCGCGAAGCGCCGTATCGCCGTAGAGGAAGTACAGTCCGTCCATACCGCTACCCTCGCTCACCGATTCGCCCGACATATAATGCGAAGTGAGGTTTAACGCCGTGCGTTTGAACGCGCCCGTTTGCATATTCGCGCCCATAAATTGCATAATTTCTTGCTTTTTTGTGTTATATTCGTCCGAACCGACGGTTAAATCGGCAAGCGCTTTCGTCAACACGCCAAACTCCATCGTTTTTTCCGACTGCATACGCAAGGTTTTGGCAAGTTCCGATTGCATATTCACCGCTTGGTATTCGTGCAAAAGCTGTTCGGTGAGATACAATCCGCTACCCAAACACCCGTAATTATACTCTTTTTTCAAACGCAAAATGCCCGTAATTTTTACGTCTACGCCAAACTCCGCGCTTGCCGTACCGATTGTATCGCGCGTACCCGCATACTTATATAAATATTCGCTGGTCGGCGCGTCTTTCGTATACACGGCGTTATTGTAATTGAGCATAAAGGGCTTATTCAAAATTTCCGAAAAGTCTATCATCGTTTCGTACTTTTCGCTATCGCCCACTGCCTCGTTCTCTTGGGGAAAGAGCGCTAAAAATTCCTTTTCGCCGATAAAACCAAGTTGCGCAAGCGTTAAGTCGGTCATATCGTTATTGTCGCCAATAACGAGCACCGCCTCGTTGGCTTGTTTGGGGAAAGCGCCTTGGATAACTTCATATTGTTCTTGCACGTACTTACCGAAATTATCGGAAGAGGTATCTGCCGTACCCGGCATTTTGCCGTAGATACTACCCAGATAATCGACGAGATAGGCAAGGCTTGCGTATTTTTCTTCCTGTTGGGTGAGTTTTAAGGTGTAGTACGCTTTCAATTCGGAAAGGGACATCACCGATTTTTGCGTTTGCCCGTTGACTTCGATTTCCACTTCGGTGAACAGGTTGTTGTTGATTTCCATACCGCTACTATACACGATTGCCGTATACAAGCTTTCGTCCATACTCTCGATATAGGTAAGATATTCGTCGGATAAATCGTTGGTAACCGTCATACCTTGCGCGATATTCGTCAAAAAGGAATTGACGTATACCCTATCGCCGATTTGCGACAAATCGGGCATGTCGCTTGCCGAGGTCATTCCCGACATAATCGCGTCGATATTTATCGTCGTTTCCGTAATTTCCAAGGGGTTGGACGAGAGCATATCCTCTTGTGTTTTTTGGATGTAGTTGTTGAACCCGTTAGAGAGTGCAAGCACCAAGCAAACGCTGATAATACCGATACTGCCCGCAATCGACGTCACCGCCGTCCTGCCCTTTTTCGTCAATAAGTTCCGTGCGGAAAGACCCAGTGAAGTACCAAACGACATAGACGATTTTTCGCGCGCTTTGCGTTCGGCTTTTTTCTTCGCGCGAAGCGCCTTTTTTTCTTCTTTCGTCACGGGCGCGGGTGTTTCCGCCGTTTCGCCGTAGTTTTCCGTTACCGTTTCGTAAGGATTCGAATCGGACACCACCAAACCGTCCTGTAAGCGCACGATACGCGTGGAATACTGCTGTGCAATTTCGGGGTTATGCGTTACCATAATCACGAGGCGTTCGCCCGCGATTTCGCGAATGAGTTCCATAATTTGAATACTCGTCGTGGAATCGAGCGCGCCCGTCGGCTCGTCCGCGAGTAAAATTTCGGGGTTGTTGACAAGCGCGCGGGCAATCGCCACGCGTTGCATTTGCCCGCCTGAAAGCTGGTTGGGGCGTTTGTGCATTTCCGCTTCCAAACCCACTTTGCAAAGCGCCTCGCTCGCCCGCCGTCTGCGTTCGGCTTTGGATACGCCCGCAATCGTCAAAGCAAGCTCGACGTTGCCTAATACCGTTTGGTGCGGAATTAAGTTGTAAGATTGAAAGACGAACCCGATACGGTGGTTTCTGTACACGTCCCAGTCGTGGTCTTTATAGTCCTTAGTGGATTTTCCGCAAATCACCAAATCGCCCGAGGTGTAGTGGTCAAGCCCGCCGATAATGTTGAGCAAAGTCGTTTTACCGCAACCGCTCGCGCCTAAAATAGACACGAACTCGTTGGAGCGGAAGTTGAGCGATACGCCTTTGAGCGCGTGGACAGCGTTACTGCCCGAAAGATAGTCTTTTTTAATTTCCTTTAACTGTAACATAATTTATAACCTCTATATAATATTCATTATATAGCATTTATTTATTTTGTCAAGTACATAAAAAGAAAAAAACGGAATTTCACAATTTTTTCATTTTAATTTTATGCGTAACGAATTTTCGGCAAATTACGGCAAAATTTTTACAACAAAGACTTGTCAAACATAAATAAAAATGTTACAATGTATATAGTAACAAACTACACGGGAGTTTTTAAGTTATGGAACAATCGTTACAAAATTTAACTGCATTTTTGAAATCCTCGCTTACAATGTATCACGCGGTAGAAAACACCGAACGCATTTTGCGCGAAAACGGTTTTTTACCTCTTTCCGAAGCAGAGGACTGGGAGCTTTTAGAAGGCGGTAAGTATTTCGTTACGCGCGGAGCGAGCTTGGTGGCGTTCACCGTCGGAGGCTTGGATAACTTCCATTATAAAATCGTCGCGTCGCACACCGATTCGCCTATGCTCAAATTAAAGGAAAACCCCGCCGTCAAGTCGGGCGGGTGCGTCACCTTAAACAGCGAAACCTACGGCGGTGGCGTTTGGTATTCTTTTTTCGATAGACCTTTAACGATTGCGGGACAAATTGTGAAAAACGAAAACGGTCGTTTAACCAAAGAAACGGTGCAATCGCCCTTTTTCGTCACCATTCCCTCGCAAGCCGTGCATATCAACCGTAGCGTGAACGAGGGTTTTGCCGTCAATCCGCAGGTGGATTTGTTGCCACTTTTTGCGTTGGATACCGAAAACGCCGAAGAAAAACTGCTTTCGTCGTTGTCGGATAGCGGAAAGATAGTGTCCTACGATTTATTCGCCGTCAGCGCGCAAGAACCGTATACTTTCGGAGCAAACAACGAGTTTATCGCCTCGCCGAGAATTGACAATTTGACGAGCGTTTACGCCTCGATAGAGGGTTTGCTTTCGCACGCGGAAAGCGACGGGGTTTGCGTTACGGCGCTTTTTAACCACGAAGAAATCGGTAGCCGTACCCCCCAAGGCGCGTGCGGGGATTTTTTAGAGAACACCTTACGCAGAATTGCGTACGCGTTGCGGTTTGACGACAGCGAATACTATAAGGCGTTGTTGTCCTCTTTCCTTTTGTCCGTGGATAACGCGCACGCCGTCCACCCCCACCACCCCGAAAAGAGCGATATTACCAACAAGACCAAATTAGGCGGAGGGATTGCAATTAAATCGCACGCAAACGGGGCGTATGCGACGGACGCACTTTCGTCCGCGGTGGTAAAAACGGTGTTTGATAAAGCGGGCGTAAAGCATCAGAGCTTTTTCAACCGTTCGGACGCAAGAAGCGGTTCGACCTTGGCAATGGCGTCGCTTGCTAGGTTCGGCGTATTCGGCGCGGATATAGGTTTGCCTCAGCTTGCAATGCACTCGGCGTGCGAATGTTTCGCAAAAACCGATTATAACGAAATGGTAAACGGTATCACCGCTTTTTATTCGTCCGATTTTCTTTTTGAAGACGGCGGAATCGTGATAGGGTGAGAAGTAAAATATAACGCGGGCGTTTGCCTATTCTGCGCGATACCCCACGCAATTTTTTATAATACGCACCAGCTCGTCTATTGCCGTAACGCAGTCTAATTCAATCCATTTATGCACGATAGCGGTAACCCCGCCCGTAAAAAATTCGAGATTGTAAATTTTTTCGTTTTCTTCCGTCAAAAACTGCGAAATAGCAGGATAAAAAATTTCATTATACATCTTTTGATAAGCTTTTCCCGTTTGGAATAATTGCGGTTTTCGGTTTATCAGCCTTAACACGCGTTTGTTTCGTTTTACAAAATTCAAATAGGAAATAAGTTGCTCGTCCGTAATCAAAAAAGCGTCTTTTTTGCTCGCAATCGTGCGTGGCGGTTTGAGAACAAACGAGTTTATAAATTGCTTATTCAAGTTTTCTATCGTTTCTTCTAACAGCTCGTATACGTTATCGTAATGCAAATAAAACGTCGAACGGTTGACCCCTGCTTTTTTGGTAATTTCCGTTACCGTAATAAATTCTATATCCTTTTTTTCAAGCAACGATAAAAGCGCTTGGTTCATAAGCGTTGCGGTATAGAAATACTTACTTTCGTTCTTCTTCATTTTTGAATATCCTCAAATATAAATTTGCTTTACGTATCATTACTATTGCGCTTACGATAATAAAAACGGCAACAAATCCGCTTATAAGCGGTAAAATAATACTTCTTAACGCAAAATCGCCTTCACCGAACGTCGCTAGCATCGTGTTGGTCAGCGTTACGATAGACACGTTTGCGGAAACGAGGCTAATGATTTTTACGCAGGCGTAAAGGCGGTCCTTTTCCCTCAAAAATTTGATACTGCTTACAATCGCCACCGTTAACGCGGAAAACGTATAAGTCGCAAGCGTGATAACGGTAATTTCGTGGTAGGTTACCGTTTGGCGTTCGCGGATTAAAAGGAACATCATTACGGAAATCGCCCCGTTTATTAAGAACAGGAAATATCCGCAAACGCGTATCGTTTTTATTTTTTCGCGCTCGGTTTTTTCCGATTTTATGCGCGTGAACAGAAAGACGCGCACAATAGCAAGCAAGGCGTAATAAAAGGACACCGCCAAAAACCATTTGGATAAATACACTTGGCTTATTATCAATAAAAACGCCGAATAGACGATATTCAAAATAAACGATACGCGTAAAAACAGTTTTATCCGATATCGGTTATCCTTTTTTATCCGTTGCAAAAAGCCAAACGCATAGTTACGCATTAGTCTTCGTTGACGATTTCGTTGGCAAGTTTGATAATATCCGTCGCGTATTTTGCTTTGGATTTTTTGAGTATCTTTTTATACAGCGGGTAATTTACGCTTACCCCTAAAATTCCTAAGCAACCGATAGCGATACCCAGCCCCATCGTTAAAGCCGTACCCGCCCCGATTTTACCCATACACAAGCACATACCCACGCCAAGCACGAGGCTGGACACCACCCCAAAGGTGTAGGTAAATATATTCGCGGGATTTTTCGCTTTTGCGTCTAATTTCTTTAAGGCTTTTACCTTAGAGGTTTGTTTGGGCGCGTAGTCGTTTGCAATTTGTTCCGCATAAATTTTATCCGTATTCATTGTTTTTTCTCCTTGAACTAAAATTATTTTTACCGCTCGAGCAAGTTTATTATAGCATAAATAAAAAATGATGACCACAACAAAAAACGGCAAAACCGTCTATTTGAGAAAAATGCAATCCAAAAACGCTTTTACGGTACCCGCTGGGGTTCGTTCTCGCGCAAAGGGCGGTTTGCTTTGCGCTCGGTCACGCTCACGGCTACCTATCGCCGTTCGCTTATCTCGTCCCTACAAGGCGTTGTCAACGCCTTGCTTAACGGGTAACTCGTCCCAGCCTCGACGGCTTACACCCTCTCGTTGCCGTTCGAACTCCGCGGACACGCAAAAACCGCCCACGGGGGGCGATTTTTTGGTGTACCCGCTGGGGTTCGAACCCAGACTCGACGGCGTCGGAGGCCGTAATGTTATCCAATTACACTACGAGTACGAGTATTTTTTTCAAAAGCACTTATATTTTACTATTTTTTACTTCCTTTTTGCAAGCGTTTATGGTATAATATTTTCAAATTAACAAAAAAATTTTTCAAATTTTAGTAAATAAGGATTTTTATTATGTCGAAAACGGTCGTGATAGGTATGAGCGGGGGCGTGGACAGTTCCGTTTCCGCCTTACTTTTGAAACAACAAGGCTATAACGTTATCGGGTTGTTTATGCAAAACTGGGACGAGGTGGACGAAAACGGTTGCTGTACGGCAGAGGACGATTTTGCCGACGTGCGCCGTGTTTCCGCTCTGCTTGATATCCCCTACTACACCGTCAATTTCGCCAAGGAATATATGGACAGGGTGTTTTCCTATTTCCTCGCCGAGTACAAGGCGGGCAGAACACCTAACCCCGACGTGCTTTGCAACCGCGAAATTAAGTTTGGTCCGTTTTTGCAAGAGGCGAAAAAATTAGGCGCGGATTATATCGCGACGGGGCATTACTGCAAGATTTCACACGAAAACGGCGTGCATCTTTTACAAAAAGCCAAGGACGAAAATAAAGACCAAACTTATTTTTTGAACCAGCTTTCGCAAGCCCAGCTGAAAGACGTTTTGTTCCCTTTGCAAGATATGGAAAAACCCGAAGTGCGCAAACTCGCCTTAGAATACAATCTCGCGACGGCAAAAAAGAAGGACAGTACGGGTATTTGCTTTATCGGCGAACGCAATTTCAAGAAATTCCTTTCGACCTATCTTCCCGCAACGCCGGGGAAAATCCTCGATTTGTCGGGTCGGGAGGTAGGAAAACACGACGGGCTTATGTATTACACCTTGGGACAACGGCGCGGTTTAGAGCTTGGCGGGATTAAAGGCGAGGAGGACTGCGGTAGATGGTTCGTCGTGAAAAAGGATTTGGCGAACAATATCCTGTACGTATCGCACGGCGACGAAAGTCCGTTATACTCAAAATCCTGCGAGGTTACGGGCTTTAACTGGATACCTGCCCCGCCCAAAACGCGCGAGTTTACCTGCACGGCGAAGTTTAGATACCGTCAACCCGACCAACCCGTTCGCGTAAAAATTCACGACGACGGCAAGTTGCATATTGAGTTTGAAGAAAAACAACGCGCGGTCACCGAAGGACAGTACGCCGTTTTGTACGACGGAATAAACTGTCTTGGCGGGGGCGTTATCGAAAGCGCGGAATATTAAATAAAAACCAAGAGGTGCGTTATGAAAATTTTATTAGATGAAAACAAGTCCTTTTTTAAGGCGAATTTGCATTGTCATTCCACCTATTCGGACGGCAACCTCACAGTAGACCAGCTCAAAGAAGAATACAAAAAACGCGGATATTCCATCGTCGCGTTCACCGACCACGAGCATTTGATTGACAACTCGCGCTTAAACGACGAGAATTTCCTCGCGATTACTTCCTGCGAAGTAGCGATTAAGGAATTCCCCGAACAATCCACGCTCGTCAATTTCGATATGCGCGTTTGCCACTTGAACTTTTACGCGCTCGACCCGCACAACACGCTTACGCCTTGCTATCAATCGGTGTACGACCATTATATCACGGACGAAATCAAGCATTTGGTACGTTACGAAAAGCAATACGAACGCGTGTACTCGGCGGACGGTATTAACGAAATGATTAAAATTGCCAACGAAAAGGGGTTTATCGTATGTTATAACCACCCTACTTGGTCGCTCGAAACCGCGCTCGATTACTTGCACTATGAGGGGTTGTTCGCCGTGGAAATTTACAATACGAGCTGTTACCGCCCCGGCGCGCGCACGGACGACGAGCACGTGTTCGACGATATGCTCCGTGCGGACAAAAAGCTGTTTTGTACCTGCGCGGACGATAACCACACGCTTAGCGGTGCATTCGGCGGTTGGGTTTGCGTGAACGCGGACAAATTAGAATACGGCGCGGTTATGAACGCATTGCAACAAGGCGATTTTTACGCCTCGACAGGACCGCAAATTTTCTCGCTCATACAAAACGGCAACGAGATAGAAATAAAGACCTCGCCCTGCAAAAAAATCGGCGTAATCACCCACGGCAGACGCGCGCCTGCAAAAAGCGCTAAACAGGGCGAAACGCTCAACACCGCGAAATTCACCTTGCTCGACTCGGATAAATATTTCCGCGTCCGCGTCACCGACGAATACGGGAACACCGCATACACGCAAGCGTATCCCGCTGAGGAGTAATTATTTTGAACCGTTCACAAATCGGGCATATTAGCTTACCGTTAAGCCCGCCCCAGCCTAAAAATTTCATCAAACGCGTTTTAGAAATTATGGACGGTCAAATGACCGAGCCTACGCCTTTTGGTTGGTTTCATTTTATCTTTTTGACGCTCACCGCGCTCGCCTGTGCGTTCGCGGTATGCAAGTGCCGAAATATAACCGAAAAACAACTGCGTAAAACGCTACTTATCACCTCTATCACGCTTATCTTACTGGAAATTTATAAACAAATAAATTGTGCGTATAACGTGGAGGAGGATAGTTGGAGCTACGCTTGGAGCGTGTTCCCCTTCCAGTTTTGTTCCTCGCCGTTATATATAATGCCGTTGGCGGTAATCGTACGGCGGGAAAGCTTGCGCAAGCGGTTATATGCATTTTTGGGTAGCTATTGCTTGGTGGCGGGGCTTATCGTAATGCTGTATCCCAGCACCGTATTCACCGAAACGGTAGGCGTAAATATTCAAACAATGCTTCATCACGGTGCAATGATAGTGATAGCTGTGTTGCTACTCGCTTCGAACAAAGTTTGCTTAAATTCCCGCGGACTTATTTCCGCGTTACCTGTGTTTTTAACGCTTTGCACAATCGCGATGGCAATGAACGGGCTGTATATCCTTTGTGGCGATAGCGAACAAAACTTTAATATGTTTTATATCTCGCCCGCAGGCGAACCGCCCGCAGACTTTTTGGTTACCTTACTCGATTATATACCGTATATCGTATATCTTTTTGGGTATTTGTTTTTCTTCACCCTCGGCGCGTACCTCATATTGCTGTTCGCGGGTTTTCTCGATAAAAAATATGCAAAAAATACCCAGTCGGAAGAAATAAAAAATACGAACGACGATGCGGTTAAGGAGGATTTAAGATGAAAAAAATAGCTATCGTCACGGGCGCGTCCAGCGGTATCGGTAAGGAATTTTTTCTTTCCGTAACGCAAAAAGCGGACGAGTTAGACGAAATTTGGGTGGTTGCGCGAGGCGAAGAAAAGTTGAAACAGTTACAACCGCTTTCTCCCCTGCCCTTGCGCGTATTTGCGCTGGATTTGTCCGAAAAATCGGCAATCGACGAGCTGGAACGCGTATTTATAGAGGAAAAACCGCAAATTGAGTATTTAATTTGCGCGTCGGGGTTCGGGCGGTTTTGCGCCGTAGAAGAGGACGACAACGGCGTTTTGCAAAATATGGTAGACTTAAACTGCCGTTCTATCGTGGGCTTGACGCGGGCGAGTTTCCCCTATATCACAAAAGGCGGTACGGTGATACTTATCGCCTCGATGGCGTCGTTACAGCCGATTCCGTATATCGCGGTATACGGCGCGAGTAAGGCGTTCGTACTCTCTTACGGCAGAGCGTTGAACAAGGAACTTCGGGCAAGTCGTGGCGCGCGGTGTCTTTGCGTTTGTCCGTTCTGGACGAAAACGGCGTTTTTCGACAGGGCAACGGCGGAAAAGACGGTGGTGAAAAAGTATTCGGTGATGTACGAACCCCCGCAAATCGTCAAGCGGGCTTGGAAAGACTTGAAAAAGAAAAACCGCGACGTATCCATTTACGGCGGGAAAGCCAAGGGGCAGGCGTTGCTTGTCAAATTATTCCCTCATCGGTTCGTGATGTGGGTATGGCTCAAACAACAGGGCTTGAAATAAGGATAAAGGGCAAAAGATAAAGGCGTTGAACGGTATTCGTTCAACGCCTCGTATTTTTTGCGAAAGTTATTTAGTTGAGATTTTCGGGAGCGGGCGTTTCGCCTCTGTCCTCGGGGAACATCGTACCTGCGGGAATAACGGGCAAAATCAAGGGATTGATAAACGCGTTTGCCGTCAACGCCGACACCGCCGAGCGAAGATACGGGTATACGATTTCCGTCATATTGATAACCAAGTCTTGCTTGTCGAGTTCAGTTTCGATTTCTTCCGCTTCGAAAATACCTACCAAACGCGCCTTTACGTTAAAAGGTTTGGGTTCGGTTTCCGTCGATTCAACTTTTACCTCTAAGGTTAAAAACCAAAGCTTATCGTTTTCCTGTACGCGACGAACGGTACGGGCGAACTGGGGTTTAATTTCGAACTTACTGTTTTTGTCCATTTTGATACGGTTAATGGTATACGTAAGTTCTTCCGCCATAATTTGTCTTAATGCATATTTCATAATGCCCACCTCGAAAATTTTTATTCTTGCGTTTATTATATCACGCTTTTCCCCTTTTGTCAACGCAAAAACGGAGTTGATTATATATAAACGCCTTTTTTCTTAGATAAACAAGTTTGAGGAAAGTTTTTTTTGGAAAAATCGAACTGCTTTTTAGGTATTACGGCGCGAATTTAGATATTTTAGTTCCGTTATTTTTTTATATTTTGAATGCAAAAAAAATAAATTAAAATTTTTTTATTTTTTTTTGAAAAACCATAAAAAAACGCTTGCCTTTCTTTTTAGAATGTGGTATAGTATATAAGCTTTCGACGGAAGTTTAGCTCAGCTGGGAGAGCATCTGCCTTACAAGCAGAGGGTCATAGGTTCGAACCCTATAACTTCCACCATAGAAAAACAGTGCGGATAAAGTATGCGGGAATAGCTCAGTGGTAGAGCGTCACCTTGCCAAGGTGAATGTCGCGGGTTCGAATCTCGTTTCCCGCTCCAAAATATTCGCACTGTTTTTTATTTTAATTTTTACCGTCAGGGTAGGTAGTATAAGGCGCTATAGCCAAGTGGTAAGGCCAAGGTCTGCAAAACCTTTATCCCCCGGTTCAAATCCGGGTGGCGCCTCCAAAAAACTCTGCACTTTTACGGTGCAGAGTTTTATTTTTAAAAATAAGCCGTATTCATACGGTCAAAATACATTATGCCGCTGTGGTGGAATAGGCAGACGCAAGGGACTTAAAATCCCTCGGAGTAACATCCGTGCCGGTTCAAGTC